>JADGEH010000117.1 GCA_016744475.1 Thiotrichales bacterium
GACCTTGTGAAAGGTTTTAAGATATATTTAGACAATCAAAAACAATAGTAGTGAGGTAGCTTATGTCTGATTTTATCGAGTTTGAACTGGATAAAGAGTACCTGTCTTTGAGAGAAAAAGGACTTTCTATAATCCAAGAAGAAACCAAAGAGTCCATTGAAGAATGGTTGCGCCAAGACAAAGAACGCATGATGCAAGAAATGCAAGATGATTTTTTGTTTGGCAAAAAAGTGGCTGTTACTTCTTCAGTGTCTTTGGTTATAGCTAAAATAAGTATTGATACTTGCATTTCTGCGAATAATGATACTTATGATTTTTCTATTGCCGCATGAACACAGAAATACAAGCAAAAATCAGATTAGACTCTGTTCGCATTGTTAGTGTCTCATTTAAATCAAAAACCATTGACCAAGAAATAACCAATGACGTTTCTTTGTCAATGAAAGTTAGTGTTGAAAAATCAAAAGATAATAAAAACTCTTTTTTGGTATTGTTCAATATCAAAGTAGCTAATGAAAACAGTGACTTTTCTCTTTCTCTGGAGGCGATTGCAATATTTTTTACAACTGACGAGATTGACGATAATTTTACAAGTTCCCATTTTGCCAAAGTCAATGCACCTGCAATTGCATTCCCCTTTATTCGTGCATATATTGCTAACTTCACCTTAAACAGCGGTTTTAATCCAATAATATTGCCTTCATTTAACTTTCAAGCAATGAATAGGTTAAATGAAAGCAACGAAACCGACTAATCTCATCCTTCGTCACTTTCTCTCATTCAACGGTGGAAAACTTTCTACTATCCGCACGGTTTTCAGACTCACGCGCACCATGCGTTTTAGCAGGTCAATGATGTGGCGCGGGTCGTTTGACCAGTCGTTCGGGTCGTTGCGGATACCGCTGTTTTTGTCGGTGGTGACTTGGTAGCGTTCCATGATCCACTCTAGTGCGGGTTTGCCGTTGACGATGTAATCGTAGGCTTGTAGCGGTATGCCTGTGAGAGTGACGCGGCTGTTGTAAATGAGGGTGGTTTTGTCCTTTTCTTTGCCTTTCTTGGCGAATTGCATTTTCTGCACGCGATAAAATTCTTTTTCATCTAAGGCTAAATCGCCTGTGCTTTCTTGTACGGGGTAAGGTTCTACGCTTTCGTAGTTTAAATGCCAGTCTGCTAGTTCGCACCCTGCTTTGGAGAATGCCCAAAAATCTTGAGCAAAAGGGATGCGTGGCAGTTGTTTTTTTAGATTGGATGCAAAGCGTTGTTTGTATTCTGGGGAATGCAGAATACCGTAGACATAGTAGAAGATGTCTTGTTTGTTGATGGTGGTGTCTTTATAGGTTGTGCGAAATTCAGCGCGGATGCTGTCGGGGATGTTGTCTTGTTTGATGTATTCTTCTGCGCCTGTGCTGAGTAAATCGCCTTGGCTTTGGATTTTTTCGTAGGTATGGAGGGGGAAGCATTGGCTTTTAGAAACCATTTCTAAATCAGGCAATGTATTTGAAATAATCGCAGAAAATTCTTTAGTTGTTCCAATTCCAGTGACACAAATCACTACATTGTTCAAATCGGGTTTGGGGAAAATGCGAGGCATTTGGTAAACACGATGATTTAGTTGCCCATCAAAATAAAGACATTGTTTGCAGTAAGGGCGATATGTGCTTTCAACAATATTTTTGGTATTAAATACTGCATAGCGCATACGTTCTAAATCTTGAGTTAAACTACTTGACCAGCTAATTTTAGTGGCATCGGTGTCAATAAATTCCTTAACCGTTTTTTCTGCTTGAACCGCTTTGTATTCATTCATTTGTTGATTATAAAAATCAATCATACGTTGCGTATTATTTTCTACACTTTGTTGTTTGAAGTTGTAAACCCATGCGTCACGATTCGTTTGCACCCCTGCTGAGTAGCTTTCAAAAATAGTTTTTTCTGTTTTATTTTTCTTATCACCCAAAGAAATAAAAGCATCAAAACTCTCATCCCGTTGATTAATCCAGTCTTGCGCCGCATTGGGCGTGATGCGTTGCCAGTTGATATTGGCAATGCTGGAAAAGGCTTTAATTTTGGCAAGTTTTTCTTTTTGGCTGAGGTAGTCGCCAATGTCGTGGTAATACAGTTTAGCCTCTCGTGCAGGTGCCCCGCGCTGCATGTCGCTGATGCGCTCTGCGCATTCAGTAGTGGACGCAGAGCGCCCTGAGCTAGTTCCGCGCAGAGCGCTGGAACTAGAAGAAAGCTTCATATCTGGGTAACATCTATGGAGACGATAACATTTCATTGTCCAAATGTTGCCATTCATCTGTTATAAATGGCAGCAGTTCTAAAAAAAAGATAAAAATCTCTGCAATTTTTAATGTGACTATGCGTAATACGCATGACCTCCCGTTAATGCTAAAACAAGTCTTTCTGACGAAAGAAGAGGTTATGTCTATGAAATATCCAGCATGTCAGTTATAAACCATGATTAAAAACAACATATGATTCAATTTATATATCTATAAATCGCTTAAATCTAAATCAAATTTTTCGTTTTATAGTTTTGTTTGGTGTCAAACGTCCACGGCTTTTGGGCGAATAATGAGAGGAGTTTAAAAAAGCATGTACTTTTATAAATACATTCTATTGATGTGTATCGTTCTACCCAGTTTATTGATGACCAATGTTCAGGCTGAACCTGACTGTAGTGCTGTCACGGAAATTCCACGCACCGAATGTGAGAGTTTATTGGATTTTTATCGTAGCACTGATGGGGATAATTGGTATTTTACCCCTAGATGGGCCGACAACCGCCCCTGCTCCTCCTGGGTAGGTGTTGGTTGTAAGGATGGTCATGTGACAGTATTGTCTTTCCCAGAATGTTGTTCCGTTTTTCTTCGTGGCACTTTACCTGACTCGATTAATAACCTCACCAAATTAACAACGCTTTCTCTATTAAATGGTCTGAATGGCAGTATCCCTGATTTTAACTTGCCTTCATTAAAGCATCTTATATTAAATGCGGGTTTCAGTGGTTCTATTCCAAATTTTAGCCATTTACCCGCATTAACCACGCTTGATTTAAGTGATAATCAACTCACTGGAGAGATTCCAAATTTCAGTCATTTACCCGCATTAACCACGCTTGATTTAAGTGGCAATCAACTTACTAGTAAAACCTTAGGTTTCAGCTATTTACCCGCATTAACTACGCTTAATTTAGCGGGTAATCAACTCACTGGAGAGATTCCAGATTTTAGCCATTTACCCGCATTAACTACGCTTAGTTTAAGCGTTAATCAACTCACTGGAGAGATTCCAGATTTCAGCCATTTACCCGCATTAACTACGCTTAGTTTAAGCGTTAATCAACTCACTGGAGAGATTCCAGATTTCAGCCATTTACCCGCATTAACCGTACTTCATTTAAGGGATAATCAACTCACTGGAGAGATTCCAGACTTTGCTTATCTGCCCGCATTAAAACAGCTTTATCTGGATGATAATTTACTCACGGGTGTTATGCCTGATTTCGTGACATTTCTAGGACAAGAAGGGATTAAATTTGATATAGATCTAAATTGTGGCTTGATAGCTCATAATGCAGAACAAAAAGCCTTTTTCAATGAATACTTTATGGGTTGGGATACTATAAGCCCCTATTGTTATGAATTGGCTCTCACGACAATCGGCACTGGAACAGGAGACGTTTGGTATACCCTGACTGGGAATCACCGTTTTGATAATAAAACGTATCTACATGCCAAACCCAATCCAGGCAGTATATTTATGGGTTGGACAACAGACAACTGCACTGACAGCTTTATTTTAACCGAAGATACCACCTGTACTGCTGAGTTTGCACTGACGCAATGTGATGTTGAAGGCTGCCTTAATACGCCTCGGCTTATCAATATCAGTACTCGCACTTTTGTTGGACAGGCGAAAACGGAGAAAATGGAGAAAATAGAAAGCACCATTGCAGGTTTTATCCTTAAAGGTACGGGCAGTAAACCCATATTGATACGTGCCATGGGACAAAGCTTGCAGGAATTGATGATTGATACCCAATTGAACCCAAAGATCAGTTTTCATGACATGTCAAAACCTACAGAGAACACATGGATTCTTAGCAACGATGATTGGCAATACGCTTCTCGCTCCGATGAAATACCCACGCAATTTCAACTGACACATTCGCAGGATAGCGCATTATTACTCAACCTTGATACAAGTCCGGCTGGTCATGCTTATACCGCAGTCATGGAATCTCGATCTGGGGATATCGGTCTCATGAGTATTGATGCCATTACGACTGATTCAGCACAAACGTCAGCGGTGATCAACCTAAGTACCCGGGCTTATGTGGGCACAGGTCAGAACAACGCCATTGCTGGTTTCATTATTCAGGGCGAAGGGCGTATGAAAATCTTGATAAGAGGCATGGGGCGCAGTATGGTTGAACAAGGCATAGACACACAACTTGATCCTATGATGACCTTGCACGATATGCAGTTGCCTGCGGGTGAGACGGCCATTCATCACAATGATAATTGGTCAAATGATGTCAATGCTGCATTCATCCCAGCAACCCATCAGCCTAGCGATGCGACCGAATCAGCTATTTTTATTGAGTTAGACGCCAGTCCTGAAGGCCATGCTTATACCGCCGTACTATCCCCCAGTGACGGTATTCCTGGTATTGGCTTAGTGGCGGTGGATGTGATGGAGTAGTGGCGTAGATACTCCCTTGCAGGCCAAGTCAAAAGAAGCCTTTTTCCATAAAAAATATTGGTATGGCGCGGACGCATTTGCACTCGTTACCAAGCTCCGAGGCTGTAAAAGAACTCCCAAAACGGGTGATTTTTCACCCGTAAGCTATTGATTTTACGTTGTCGAAAATCCCAAAAATGAGGTTCTTTTACAGCCTCTCCGCTTGGTAACGCCTGCACTGCAAGCTCTGCTTGACGAAACTAATGCAAAACCACTAAAGGTATCAAAGCTTCTTTGCGCTCGTTACCAAGCTCTGAGGCTGTAAAAGAACTCCCAAAAACACCATTTTTTTGCTCGTAAGCCATTGATTCTTCGTTATCGAATACAGCAAAATTGAGGTTCTTTTACAGCCTCTCTGCTTGGTAATGCCTGCACTGCAAGCTCTGCTTGACGAAACTACTGTAAAACCACTAAAGGTATCAAAGCTTCTTTGCGCTCGTTACCAAGCTCTGAAGCTGTAAAAGAACTCCAAAAACGGATGGTTTTTTACTCGTAAGCTATTGATTTTACGTTGTCGAAAATCCAAAAAATGAGGTTCTTTTACAGTCTCTCTGCTTGGTAACGCCTGTACTGCAAGCTCTGCTTGACGACTACTGTAAAACCACTAAAGGTATCAAAGCTTCTTGCCCCACATAATTTCTCGCACTGGAATAACGCCAATGTTCGGGCAAATCCACATAACCACGTTTGACTGGGTTGTTGTGGATATAATTCAAGCGTTGTTCAAACAGACTAGCATTTAATCATTCTTGTGGGTGTGCACCTTCTTGCCAAAATTGATATTGGCTGTCCGTTTTATCATTACGTTTGTAATACGAAAAATGTTGCAACAACAGCGAAACTCGCTTGTCTTTAAGCAAATCAATAATGCATCGTGCAGTGTAAGATTTAAATTGTTGAAGACGTGCTGAGTGTTGCGCACTCGTAACAATAAAATGCAAATGGTTTTCTAAAATCACATAAGCATGAAGTTGAAAGTCAGTGTTTTCTTGTAGCCAAACGAAACTGTCTAACACAATTTGTACAGATTCAGAACGAGTGAATACAGGCTGCCAACCCACTACAGTACAGGTATGAAAATAGGGGGATTGTTCGTTGAGAATACGATAGCGGCTACGTCCCATTGTTTTTGATCCTCTTGTTTGCTCTTATGTTCTTTGCTTTCTCTACCTAGTTCTACTTCACGTAGTTGAATCGTCAAGCAGAGCTTGGTAACGAGTGAAGTACATCATTTATAGGCTTGCTATAGTGGACTTAGACTGTGGTGCGACAGAAGGGGATAGGATGGCGGGAGTGATTCGGGCACAAAAAAAAGGCTCACAATGTACATTGTGAGCCTTTTTTGATCAGCGAGTTTCGCTGCTTTAAAAATGGTGGGTCGTGAGCGATTCGAACGCTCGACCAGCGGATTAAAAGTCCGATGCTCTACCAGCTGAGCTAACGACCCATTTTCTGGTGGCCAGAGGTGGAATCGAACCACCGACACGAGGATTTTCAGTCCTCTGCTCTACCGACTGAGCTATCTGGCCTAAGCATCAATTTGGAGGATGCTTGTTGGAAAGCGCGGCATTAGACCATAGCGCTTATGGGGTGTCAATGGTTTTTTTAAAAAAAGGAGGACGGTGCCTCCCAAGGTGGTTTTCAGCCGAGTGAGATTTTCCCCATTAGTCAGGCAGTAATTCTATCTCTACGGTGTCTCCGGTTTGGGCACCGCTGCTGTCTTGTCCTAAGACGATAAAGCAATTGGCTTGATTCATCGAGGTCAGCCGATGGGAGCCTTGGGAGCCTGTGGATCGCACGCTGAGTGTGCCGTTTTGATTAAAGGCGATGCCGCGTTGAAATTCGACCCGTCCAGGACGTTTTTTTAGGGTGTCGGTAGTCACGGCTTGTAAACGTAAAGGCGCTGACGGGGTGCGTCCCATCATGCGTTGTAAGGCGGGATGCACGAATTGATAAAAAGTGACCATGGCGGAGACGGGATTGCCGGGTAAACCAAAAAACTGTGCTTTGCCTAGCGTGCCAAAAGCTAGCGGGTGTCCTGGTTTCATCGCTACTTTCCAGAAATCGACTTGCCCTAGTTCTTCCAGCGTTTGTTTGACGTAATCGGCATCGCCAACGGATACGCCGCCGCTGGTGAGTAGTACATCGGCTTGTTGTGAGGCGGTTTGAAAGGCTTGGCGAATGGCTTCGGGGGTGTCGCGGATGATGCCTAAATCGAGAATATCGACATTTAGCTGGGTGAGTAGGGCGTGCAGGCTGTAGCGATTGCTATCGTAAATCTGTCCAGCTTCGAGCGGTTCTCCGAGGCTGCGTAGTTCGTCGCCAGTGGAGAAAAAAGCCACTCGTAAGCGTCGAAAGACGGGGATTTCTGCCACGCCTAACGTGGCTAATAAGCCGATGTCTGCGGGTTGTAGATAATGTCCGGCTTTGAGTACGGTATCGCCTTGAGTGATTTCTTCGCCTGCATAGCGCACATTTTGTTGGGCTTGATGTTCACCTTCGAGCTGAATGTGCTTGTCTTGACGAGTGACGCGCTCTTGCATGATGACGGTATCAGCGCCACTGGGCATTTGTGCGCCAGTCATGATGCGCACGCATTGTCCGGCTTGAAGGCGGCCGTCAAAGGGTTTTCCCGCCCAAGAGGTGCCGATAATGCTTAAATCCACGGGGCTATCGATGGGTAAATCTCGGCTGTGTAAGGCATAACCGTCCATCGCGGAGTTGTCGTAAGACGGTACGTTTAAAGGCGAGATGATGTCTCGGTATAAGGTGCGGTTGAGGGCGTCACGCAAAGGAATTTGTTGATACGCATCGACGACGCTGACGCGCTCTAAAATACGTTGGCGGGCTTGTTGAGGAGTGAGAGTAGAGGCTGCGGGAGCGGTATCGCAACAGCTTGTATTGGAATCGTGCATGTGTATGACCTTGGAATACTGTTGAGAAGCAAAATGGAAAAAGCATCATAGAACCTCTGCGGATGCTTGTCATCTTGGCGGGCAGCAGGGTGGAGAAATCGCCTCACTGCTATTCACTTGGGAAAAAAGGCTGGGTGTTTAACCGTTAGCCTCCCCCTCCTCACTACCATGCAGTGAAGGGTTTTTAGCCCCAACGGGGTGGCATCCCTATAGCCCAGGGCAACGCTCCAGTGCCATTAAGTTAAACCAAGTAGCATTGCAAGCCGTTGATTTTATTCTCCCTCCTCGCAGGAGGGGGCGAGGGAGTGGTGATGGAGAGCTTCTTTCCTTCAATTTTTTGTCAAGGAATGAATGCCTTTGCTCACCACCCCTCAATCCCCTCCTTCAAGGAGGGGAGGCTCAGCACTTAAACTTCAAGTCTTTTTTCTTAACTTAATGGCAGTGGGGCAACGCCCTGGGTTCGGTCGATGATACCGACCCAGCCCTGAAAGGGCGCAATAAATGGCGGCATGGCGTTTTATGTCGCCCTTTCAGGGCTGAGTTTCTTGTATCCGTTTAACCTAGGGCGCTGCCCTAGGCTATAGATATTGCGCCCCTTTGGGGCTTCACTGAATGGCTGTGATGCTGGTCTGTAGTCTGTAGATCGGGTTAGACAATAGCCGTCACCCGACACCTCAACAGGGTGTTTAAGCCGTTATAGCTAAAGTACATCATTTATAGGCTTGTGATAGAGCCAAACCTAAGACTGCCAGTCCTTCAAGGACTGGCAGTCTTAACAACGGGTGTAATTTTGCTATAGCTTCCTCTCCTGCAAGGAGGGGCAATAAAATCAACTACTTGCAATACTACGGGGCTTAAGCAAATAGCAGTAGGATGAATCGCCCTGCAATATAGGCGGGTGTGAATTGAACAGGTTGATCAAATCAACACGGTTTCAACGAGATATTCGTCTTTATTTCAGTTTTTTTCGCTATGATGCAGCCCGTTGCAACCGATTTCATGAACACTTATTATCTTAATTATTATGTGCTTACCTGGCAAATTGTCATCAGCATTGGGCACTGGGGAGTAGGTAGTTTATAATCCTAAAAACCTAACCGCTTCATGATTGTCGCCCTTATCAGCAGATCACCTAAATGCCCACACCTCCATCTCCTGCCCCACCCTCTGCGTTGTTGCATTTTATTCAGCGGTTACAGTCTTCATTAATACGCAGCACTTTGTTAAAAATGATGGCGCAAATCGCTGCCAGCATTATTGTGCTGAGCCTGATAGGTTATTGGTATATGGGGCATTTGCTGGAACAGCGTGAAAAGGCGGAGTTACGCCATCATGTGCAGCAGCGAGCGCAAGGGTTTAGCCAATTGTTTCAGCAGGTGGAAAAAGAACATCGCTTATTGGCTCAGGCTTTTATCGCGGCGAAGAAAAAGCTCAATGGTTCACCTATTTCTAAACGTTTACACACCACGCTCAAAGCCCCCCGCAACGGGCGTTTATTTTTGCCCGCAGAGCAGTTAAACCCGGTCTTAAATGGTTTTCTCCCACCGCCTTATCCTCCGCCCGCTAAAACCCAGTCCTTGTTAGAGTTAGGCCAGCATTTGTTGAATCGCTATGGCCCGGCTTGGCAACAAAATAGTTTGGGCTTGTATTTTATGTTGAGCAATGGGGCTTTTTTACGCCATCGGGTGGGTGAAGTGCAGCCGCCGTCTCAACTAAATATGCCGCAATGGATGGATTTGGCTTTGCCGGAAGAAAACCCGCAAAGAAAAAGTTTGTGGAGTGATGTGCATTATCAAGATCGGCACACGCAATGGCATACGGCCTGTGTCACGCCGTTGGATGTAGAGGGGCGTTATGTGGCTGCCATCGGTCAGCGCGTGCCGTTAAAAGCACTGTTTAATCAAGTGACTCAAGAAGAACAAGACGGGGTGTACAGCCTGTTATTTCATCCCAACGGGCATTTGCTGGCGCATCCTGAATACATGGGGGAGCTATATCAAGATGAACCTTGGTATATGCATCACAGCAAAAATCCCAGTCTGCGTGATATTTTCCAACGTGTGCAAGATTTACCCGCCAGCGATACCGCGCAATTATTAGACAGTCCTGTGGAGGACGCTTATCTGGCGGTGACGCGCATTAAAGGGCCTGATTGGTTTTTCGTGACCGTGTATCCACACGCTTTAATGGCTAAAAACACGTATCACTCGGCGCGTTTTATTTTACTGCTGGGTTTATTGGCGATTATTTTTGCCAGCACCAGCCTGTTTTTTGTGCTGCGCCATCAAGTGGCTCAGCCTTTGCGCCATTTCATCCGCATTGCTGATTTTATTGCCAAACGTAATTTCAAAAACCGTGATCCGAAAATGATTGCGCATCTGCCTTTGCGCCGCAAAGATGAAATTGGACAACTGGCACAGGCGTTTTATTTGATGGTGGAAAACCTGCACACCTCATACATGCAGCTAGAAAGTTATAACCGTAGTCTGGCGCAAAAGGTCGTTGAACGAACTCAAGAATTGTCTGCCGCCAATCAAGAGCGGGTGCGCTTGCTCAAGGAAGAACGCTTACAACGCGAAGTGGCGGTACACCGCAGCAAGCAATTAATTAATGCCAATAAAAAGCTCAAACGCTTGTTGCTGCATTTAAAAACCACGCAACGAGAACTTATCCAAGCAGAAAAAATGGCGGCCTTGGGGCAATTGGTGTCCAATGTCGCGCATGAAGTGAATACCCCGCTAGGCGCTATCAGTTCTTCCATCAGCACCATGAGTTTGATTCTCAGCCACACTTTAAGCGAGTTACCACAATTTTTTCGCGGCCTGTCAGAACCGCAATTACAAGCTTTTCAATATCTGTTACAACAAGCCATGAATCATCAACACAGTTCTTTGTTATCGCTGAAAGAAGAACGTCGCTTAAAACGTCAATTGCGAGAATTATTAGATATTGCAGGCGTAGAAGAGGCTGACAGCGTGGCGGATACCTTGGGCGACATGGGCTTATTTGAGCAATTAGAAACCCTATTACCGCATCTAAAAACCCCAGGCAGCCAGCATTTATTACAAACGGCCTACCGCTTGTCCAGCCTGTATCACAGTGCGGATACCATAGAAACCGCCGCTGAACGCGCCAACAAAGTCGTGTTTGCCTTAAAGAGCTTTGTGCGTTTAGACAATAGCGGGGCGCAGGTGGAAATGAACATCATCGACAGCCTAGAGGCGGTTTTAACCCTGTATCACAATCAACTAGAAAGTGGTGTCAAAGTGGTACGCGATTATCCTGAAGTAGTGCCGCTTTTGATGTGCTACCCCGATGAACTCAATCAAGTGTGGACGAATATCCTCCACAATGCTTTACAGGCGATGCAGCATAAAGGGCAGTTGGTTTTCCAAGTCAAGCATTTAAGCGATCTACAACCGCCTATGCTGTGTGTTCGTATCACAGACACCGGCCCTGGCATTCCTGCCGACATCAAAGAACGTATTTTTGAACCCTTTTTCACCACCAAACCCGCCGGCGAAGGCAGCGGTTTAGGACTGGATATTGTGCGCAAAATTGTCAAACGTCATGAAGGACATATAGACGTGAATAGCCAACCCGGTAAAACCACGTTTAGCGTGTTTTTGCCTCTCCCTGCTCGTGCACTTCAGTGAGGCTGGCTCAATTATGAAAGCCGTTTTAATTGATACCGAGAGTCGAGAAAAACGTCTTTATTTGGGCGATACCGACATGCCCACATATAACGAGCAACAAGTCTTATTACGCATCAAAGCCACCGCCCTCAATCGAGCGGATTTATTACAACGCCAAGGCCAATACCCGCCACCACGCGGGGCTTCCGAAATTTTAGGCTTAGAAGCCGCCGGAGAAATTGCTGCTGTCGGCGAAGAATGCCAACGCTTTAAAGTCGGCGACAAAGTGTTAGCTTTATTACCCGGCGGTGGTTATGCACAATACGCCAGTGTGGATGAGCATTTAGTCATGCACTTACCGAAATCGCTGGATTTTATCCAAGCCGCAGGCATACCCGAAGTCTTTCTGACAGGCTATCAATGCTTATTTTACTTGGGGCAAATCCAACCCGGCGATGTTGTTCTCCTGCACGCAGGAGCCAGCGGCATAGGCACCGCTGTCATCCAACTGGCTCGCATGGCGGGGGCAAAAATCATCATCACCGCCAGCAGCGATGAAAAATTATCCGCCTGCTTAGACTTAGGCGCGTCCTTGGCGATCAACTATTTGGATGAAGATTGGGTCAAAGAAATCCAAGGCATCACCAATCGGCGCGGTTGCAATCTCATTATTGACCCTATCGGTGCGCCCTATTTTGAGAAAAACCTCAGTTGCTTAAGCAAAGGCGGGCGCTACGTGTTAATGGCTTTATTAGGCGGGCGCTGGCTAGAACAATTTGATCTGGCCTTGTTGCTCAACAAACATGTGAGTTTATTTGGTACCACGCTACGCAGCCGCTCTCTCGATTACCAAGCCCAGCTCATCGCTGATTTTTCCCGCATTTGTTTACCCCAATTCACCAGCGAAAAGCTGTTTCCCATCATTGATAGTGTCTATTCCTGGACAGACGTAGAACAAGCCCACGCCCGCATGGCTAATAATGAAAATATTGGCAAAATTATTTTAATCATAGATTGAGCATTATGGGGTGGGCAAAATCCTGCCTGCCACTGCTTAAATCGTAGAGATTAACAACGGCTTTTAGCCCACCTTACTGACCTAAAATTCCACAATGCAGGTACATTTTCTATCTATCCACACATTAAGATGAAATGAGATACTGGTGTGCCACTCAGCTAGTGTTGACGGGATGCAGACCTGGCAGGTTTTGAAAACCTGCCAGGTCTTTGGAGGTTCAACCCGACAATGGAAGCGTGGTGATGGTACTTAGCACTCATTCATCTTTTCACACTAAGGAACACAACATGACATTTGATACGCACTCTAAATTGAGTCACACCACGCTTGCTCTGCATTGGATCGTGGCCATCATGATGATCACATTATTGACAACAGGGGTAGTGATGTCGGAATTTGAATTATTTGCCATTTATCCCTGGCATAAATCCTTTGGCGTGTTGATCATCCTGTTTGCCGTGCTGCGCATCGTGTGGCGGATTAAAAACGGCTGGCCTACACATGCGGGAAATTACACGAATATAGAAAAAACCATCGCTACCGTCATGCATTGGGTGTTAATCCTCGGCACAGTGTTGATGCCTATTTCTGGTTTTATGATGTCAGCGATGGGGGGATACGGTGTGCATTTCTTTGGTATAGAACTGGTGGCGAATAATCCTGACCCTAGCGATCCGTCTAAAGTCATCCCGCTGAATGCAGGTCTTGCGCAAATCGCTCACGCCATGCACAGTTGGGGTGGATACTTATTAATCGCCGCCGTAGCCTTGCATGTTGTGGGTGCGCTGAAACATCACATTATCAGCAAAGACGGTACTCTGCGCCGTATGTTCGGAGCGAGCATCTAACTCACCTTACGCACACCCGGTGTTGTGCTTGGGAGCCTATACGAAAACGGGACAATCGGCTGCAAACCCGTTTTCGCTTTGATTCCCCATCTTCGTATAGGCTCTGAATCCGTGTTCAAGCGCAACATCGCTTTTGACTTCAGCAAAACACTCACATCTCCCTATGGACAGGTTTTAAATACACATGAGCACGCTCACCACACCTAACTTGTCCACCCGCGAATTTATTCCTCTGCTGGCGTTCATGACCTCTTTGCTGGCAATGTCGATTGATGCTGTATTGCCTGCACTGCCAATGATTGGACAGGATTTACAAGTATCCGGTGCCAATCATCCGCAGTTAGTGATTTCCACCTTATTTTTGGGTCTTGGTGTAGCACAACTGTTTTTCGGCCCTTTATCCGACAGCATCGGGCGCAAGCCGACGATTTATATTGGCTACGTGATATTTTTACTCGGTACCCTATTATCTATTTTCGCCACAAATTTTGAATTCATGCTGCTGGGCAGGCTGTTACAAGGCATTGGCATGGCTTCTCCACGGGTGGTCAGTCAAGCCTTAGTGCGCGACCAATATGAAGGTCGAGAAATGGCGAAAATCATGTCTTTTAGCATGGCGGTGTTTATCCTCGTGCCAGTCATTGCGCCTGCGGTGGGACAAGCCATTCTTATGGTGAGTCATTGGCGCATGATCTTTGTGATACTCATGGTCATGGCAGTGATCGCGTGGGTCTGGTTTGCTGTGCGCCAAGCTGAAACCCTGCCCCGTGATAAACGCAGCCATTTTTCTTTAAGCGTGATCTGGGCGGGCATTAAAGAAACTTGCGGCTATCGAACCGCATTGGGATACACCGTGCTATCCGGTTTTGTGTTCGGCGCTTTCATCGCTTATCTCTCCACCGCCCCACAAATTTTTAGCGAGCTGTATGGCATTACCGATCACTTTCCGTTCTATTTTGCTTTTTTAGCGAGTGCCGTCGGTGTGGCTTCTATTATTAATGGTTGGCTCGTTATGAAAATGGGCACCCGCGTATTGACGCTAATGGCTTTGCTGGGTTTATCGTCCTCGTCTTTGCTTTTTTTGATCTACGCCTTGTTTTTCAATGGCATCCCCCCGTTGTGGCATAGCATGGGCTATTTCTTCCTCGCCTTTATGTTTATCGGTTTATTGTTTGGTAATACCAACGCTATGGCGATGGAACCATTAGGACATATTGCAGGCATCGGTGCGGCGGTCATTGGCTCGTTGTCTACGCTGATGTCTGTACTCATTGGGGGCTATATTGGTTTCATGTTTGACGGCACATTGCTGCCCTTGCTCGCAGGTTTTGCAGGATTAAGCTGCGCCTCATTGGTGATGATGTGGTGGATTGAGATACAGCCTTGTAAAAACCAGCCGCTCGACGCGCTGGTATAAGAGCCTATACGAAAATGGGATAATCGGCTGCAAACCCGCCCTTTTGGTCAGGTTTTCCGCTTTTTCTCGTTAAATAACCCGCTATTCGCCTTAAAAAACCGAAAATCCTGCCTCAAAATGGCAAATTTTCACTTCGATTCCCCATCTTCATATAGGCTCTAAAGCCCTCACATGACAGTCGAACCCCCCATCCTGCCTGATGTGCTACAACCTGGTTTGCGCTTGGTGTTTTGTGGCACAGCACCGAGTCGTAAATCCGCTGAATTAAAAGCCTATTACGCGCATCCAGGCAATATGTTTTGGAAAACCGTGTTTGATGCGGGATTGATCACGCACGCCTTGCAGCCGCAAGATTTTTCACGCTTGTTGGAATGGGGAATGGGTTTAACGGATTTGAATAAAGTGCAGTGCGGCGTGGATGCTGAATTAGATAAGGCACAATTTGATGTGGCGGCATTGCAGGAGAAAGTACGCCATTTTCGCCCGCAATACTTGGCTTTTACCAGTAAACACGCGGGCAGTGTGTTTTTAGGGCAGAAAAAGCTTGATTATGGCCTACAGCCGCACGGATTTGCGGATACGCAGTTGTGGGTCTTGCCCAGCACGTCAGGCAGTGCGCGACCGCACTGGGCACGCTTGCGACATTATTGGTATGAGTTAGGTGAGCATATGATGCACACAACGTAACGCCCACTATTCCGGTGCCTTCTTTATCTGTTTGCCCCAAAGCATAACCGCCATGCATTAAGATCACTAAACTTGGTTTTTCAGCCTCTAACACTGACGGCAGTCGCAGGGCTGCGTTCTGGAGTTTATCTAGTTCCCAAGTGTCGAGGCTGTAAAAGAACTCCCTCCAAGTTATCCTATACACTCATCATAATATTTTGCAAAAGGTA
>JADGEH010000016.1 GCA_016744475.1 Thiotrichales bacterium
ACTGCTCGTATACAGTCTGCTTTTAGGGGCTTTTTCTGAAATATCCATACTTCAGAACTTTAACATAATAGATATCAAATGGGTTCTATAGGCTCTTAATCCAGTAGCACTGAAATATTATCCCTATCGGTACTGACCGCAACGCGGTCAAGATGGCATTCCCATGCGGCGTATGGGAACGAGTTAAAGGGTTTTTAGCCCCAACGGGGCGGCATCCCTATAGCCCAGGGCAACGCCCTGGGTTCGGTCGATGATACCGACCCAGCCCTGAAAGGGCGCAATAAAAGGTGGTATGGCTTTTTATGTCGCCCTTTCAGGGCTGAGTCTCTTCTATCCGTTTAACCCAGGGCGTTGCCCTAGGCTATAGAGATGACGCCCCTTTGGGGCTTCACTGAATGGCAGTGATGCGCCGCATGGGAATGCCGTCTTGACCACGTTGCGGTCAATACCACTTAAAACGAACGCATAAAAAAACCGAGCCTAGGCTCGGTTTTTTTATGTGCTTTATCTCTCATTCCTCGTCATGCGGCGGTTTTTCCAAATTAAGTTTTTTTAGACGATAGCGCAGGGTGCTAAACGTCAGTCCCAATAACTTGGCAGCACGGGTCTTGTTCCATTGGGTTTTTTCTAATGCCTGCAAGATGGTTTCTTTTTCTACATTGTCTAGCAAGGGGTCTAACGAGGCGGGAACGGTGCTGTTGTGGAGTTGCATTTTGATCGCACCTTGGCTGGGTAGTTGTAAGTCATCGCACAGAATGCGTCGGTCTTCGCACAAGGTCATGGCGCGTTCTAAGATGTTTTCGAGTTCTCGCACATTGCCAGGAAAATGATAAGTTTTCAGCATATCCATTGCTTCGCGGCTCACTTCAGGCATTTGGCTGCCGGGCAGCGGAGCGCTTTGTTGGTATAACTGGATGAGAATGTGTTTAACCAAGGCAGGAATGTCTTCTTCTCGTTCACGTAAAGGCGGCACGCGGACTTCAATCACATTGATCCGGTAAAACAAATCTTGACGGAATTTACCTTCATCCACCAAGCGCCCTAAGTCTTTGTGGGTGGCACTTAAAATACGCACATCGACATGACTTTCTTTATGCGAACCCACAGGGCGAATGCGTTTTTCTTGAATCGCACGTAGCAGCTTCACTTGCATGTCTAAGGGAAGATCGGCAATTTCATCTAAAAATAGAGTGCCGCCTTGTGCGGCTTGAAACAAACCGAGCTTATCGCTAATAGCTCCCGTAAAACTGCCTTTTTTGTGTCCAAAAAACTCACTTTCCATGAGTTCTCGCGGGATAGCCCCACAGTTGACAGGCACAAAGGCTTTATCGGTGCGCGCACCTTGGGCGTGAATCATTCGAGCCACCAGTTCTTTACCCGTGCCCGATTCGCCACTGATGTAAGCCGGGGCTTGGCTGCGTGCGAGTTTTTGAATGGTCTTGCGTAGCTCCAGCATGGGCGGGGATTGCCCGATCATGTTGGGTTCATGGCTATTTTTTTGTGTGGGAATACGTAGCGCACTGCTGACGATATTGCGCAAATGTTGCAGGTCTACAGGTTTGGATATGAAGTCAAAAGCGCCGCTTTTCAGGGCGTTGATGGCTGAATCCATATTGCCGTAAGCGGTGATCATGGCCACGGGGACATCGGGATGATGGCGTTGAATATATTGAATCAGTTCCATGCCATCCCCATCCGGCAAGCGCATATCGGTCAAGCAAATGTCGATGCGGTGTTCTTGAAAACGCGCCCGCGCTTGTTTTAAGTTTTCCGCCACCACGCATTTGAACGGCGGGTTCATGCGTTCTAAGCTCATGCTTAAGGTGGCTAGAATCGCAGGTTCATCATCGACGATTAAACAACAATGTGAAGTCATCATAATTATCCATTTAACTCACGTTACGCGGTCTGCGCGAAACGAACAACAATGTCTCGCCTTTGCAGCCGATGAATATCTCTACCCGTCTACTTAATGGTCTTTATCAGGCACACTAAAATGTAGGCGAAAACAACAACCTTCAGGACTGTTACGCAATAAATGCAGGGTGGCTCGGTTATTTGCACACATTTCTCGTGCGAGATATAAGCCTAAACCTGTGCCTTGTGGATCCGTCGTGAAAAACGGCTCAAACACTTGTTTGAATACCTCTTCACTCATGCCTAGCCCATAATCTTGAATATCTAAAAAAGGCCGCAGAGATTCTGCGTGCATTCCAATAATTAAACGTAAGGCGGGCTGTCCAGTGCTGTAACGCAAAGCATTCTCACATACATTCCAGACACATTGGTGTAATTGTGTGGGATCAAAACAGATTTTGATGTTTTGTTGTTGGGGTTCGATGAGAATATGTGTCGCGTCTAAGCCACGTTGCAATAATAATTCTTCTACAAAGGTCTCTACCCACGGATGTAACTCTAAGACTTGCAAGTTAGGTTCGCGTTGCCGACTGAGTTGCAACACGTTTTCTACAATGCTGTTCACTCGTTGGCAATGATCCACCACAATAGTGGCTAGATGTGCGTCATTGGGCTGTAATTCTGGAGATTCTTGTAGCAATTGTCCCGCTTGGCTGATGGCGGCTAAAGGGTTGCGTATTTCATGCGCAATACTGGCGGTTAAGCGCCCCAGCGATTCTAATTTAAGCCGCTGTGCGCGTTGTGTGGTCAGGGTGGCATCTTCTAATAAAATTAACAGGCTCATGGAATAACCACGGTGCAAACGCGAGAAACTCGCCATGACATCGACTTCGCCGTGTTCTGGGCGAAACAAGTGAGAGGGTGAGTGCCGCCCGCGTTTCCATTCATTCATGGGCGAGAGTAATTCTGGCAGCAGGGCTTGCAAGGATGACTCGCGCTCGGTGGTTTGGGTTTTTCCAATCAAACGCAAAGCCGATTCATTACAGAGTTGGATTTGATGAAAGGCATCCACCACGAGAATGCCTGAACGAATATGTTGCACAATTTGTTCATTGAGTTGCGACAAATATTCAACATGCACCCCACGTTGTTGCGCCAAGGCTTCATTGGCGCGAATACGTTGTGCCAAAGTATGCGCTAAAAAAGCAGTGGTAAAGAAAGTCGCTCCGAGTAAACCCGCTTGTGTGTAATTGGTGGAGAAAAACAAACTATTCATATCCGCCAATATACTTTCCATCAACACGGCAAGACTGGCGACGGCGGCGAAGAAAAAAGCCGTGCGGCCTTCAGTGAGCAGACTACTTCCCGCAATCGCCACTATCAACAACATGCCTAAGCCACTCTCCACTCCACCACTGGCGTGCATTAATAAGGTGATAGCGAGAATATCCGTCATACCTTGGCTTAAGACCTGTACATTTAAGGGCCACGAACGGTGATAAATGATGAGGCTAATAAACAGTGCAAAGCTCAGATAGATAATGGCGATACCAATGTATAACTTGGGATCATAGATGCCAAAAAAATTGGGCGCGACATCCGTCATGTAAGTGATTAAAAAAACAGCGGATAAGACAATGCGGTATAGATTGAAAAACCACAGGGTTTTCCATTCTTGTTGTTCCACCGATAGGGGCTGGTGGGGTTCTGTGGGATGTAGATAAGGCGGGGAAGAAAAATGTTGCATGAGCGTTTAGAGCCTATACGAAGATGGGGAATCGAAGCGAAAATTCGCCATTTTGAGGCAGGTTTTTCGGTTTTTTAAGGCGAATAGCGGGTTATTTAACGAAAAAAAGCGGAAAACCTGACCAAAAGGGCGGGTTTGCAGCCGATTATCCCGTTTTTGTATAGGCTCTTAAGGCCCCTATTGCTGCGCAGCTTTTTGATGTGCGGTGCAACAATACACTTTATTGTTGTGATGCACGGCTTCAGAAGCGGGTAAATGCACGCCACAATATTCACATTGCTGCATTAACTCAGTTTTTTTCGGCGGTTTATCTAATACTTTGCGACTATTTTTTTCGGCTTGCCAACGTTTGAATAAAAACCAGGCAATCCAGATCGTCGTACCGAGAATAATTAAACGCAATAAATTCATGCTGCTTTCCTGGTGGACTGTCTGACGGAGTATTGAGCCGTAGAAGATACAGAAAATAGCGGTTGATGCGGATAAACATCAACCCGACGGTTTGGAGTGCAAGCACTCCAAACTGCCGTTATCTTTTCACTCGATCCGCACGCTGAGCGGCGGCTTTATCCAAAATGCCATTAATATATTTGTGACTTTGTTCCGCACCAAAACGCTTGGCGAGTTCCACGGCTTCATTAATCACCACTTTCCACGGCACGTCTAAGCATGATTGTAGTTCATATAAACCGATGTGAAGGGCAGCATGTTCGACGGGATCAAGACGTGTTAGATCACGGTCTAGCAAAGGTTCTAAGATTGCATCGAGTTCTTTGGCTTGCTTGGGGATTTGATGCAACAATTGCAGAAAATATTCACTATCCACCCCCTGCATATCTTCTTCCTCAAAAAACTGTTGTTCGATCAAGCCTAAAGGCTGAGAACCCATGCGCCATTGATACAAGCCCTGCAAAGCCCGTTGGCGTGCTAGGGTGCGAGGATTGGGCTTACGTGGTTTGTGTTGTGCCACGATTAATTCAACTTACCTAGCAAGCTCACCATTTCCAGCGCTGATTTTGCTGCTTCTTCACCTTTATTACCTGCTTTGGTGCCCGCACGCTCAATCGCTTGGTCAATACTATCCACCGTTAAGACTCCAAACGCTACGGGTAAATCATACTGCAAACCTACCATCGCTAAGCCTTTTGCACATTCGCCTGCGACGTAATCAAAATGCGGCGTACCACCGCGAATCACTGCCCCCACCGCAATCACGGCTGCGTATTTTTTAGAAGCCCCCAAACGTTGCGCAATCAAAGGCATTTCATAGGCTCCGGGTGCCCAAATCACGGTGATGTTGTTCTGACTCACACCATGACGCAACAAAGTATCCATCGCGCCTTTTAGCAGGCTTTCCGTAATAAAACTATTAAAACGCCCCACGATGATAGCGAATTGAGCATTGTTCTGAGGAGGGAGAAAATCACCTTCCAGGGTGACGTAATCAGTCATTGTCATTCCTTAAAAAAATCATCACTCACATCATCTTAAGCGTCTATACACACTCAGTGCATAAACGCCAAGAGACGTACAGTAAACTAAAACAAGCAGTAAATACTGCGCTGATATTTAAACTTGAAATATCAACCACATCATCCACTACTTATCAACGTATTCCACCACCTCCAGCCCAAAGCCAGAAATAGCATGAATTTTCTTCGGTGCGCTTAACACGCGCATTTTACGCACACCCAAATCCGATAAAATTTGTGCGCCCAAACCAAAGGTGCGCAAATCCCAATTATGCGATTGAGAGGGCGTATCTTTACCTGCATCCTGCTGTGCATAGTGCAGAATACGCGATACTAACTGGCGCGGCCGCTCGCGCTGATGCAGAACCACCGCCACGCCGCTGTCCGCTTTAGCAATGCGACTCAGCACATCATTTAACGGCCAGCCACAATCCCCGCGTAAGCTACTGGTCAAATCGCATAAAGTGTTTTGCAAATGCACCCGCACTAAAGTGGGTTCATCACCACGAATATCCCCTTTCACCAAAGCCAGATGCACCGCATCTTCAATCGCATCCTGATAAGCGTGTAAAGTAAATTCACCAAATTCTGTTGACAATTGACAACTAGCGACTTGCTCTACGGCTTTTTCATTATTAATCCGAAAATGAATTAAATCTGCAATCGTACCGATTTTAATGTTGTGTTCTTCAGCGAACTTTTCCAAATCAGCACGACGCGCCATCGTGCCATCGTCATTGAGGATTTCGACAATCACCGAAGCCGGTTCTAAACCCGCTAATCGAGCCAGATCACAGCCTGCTTCAGTGTGCCCAGCACGACGTAACACGCCACCCGGTTGCGCCATTAAAGGAAAAATATGTCCGGGCTGGACTAAATCCGAAGGCTTCGCATTCGCCGCCACCGCTGCACGCACCGTGATGGCACGATCTGCTGCGGAAATCCCCGTGGTCACGCCCTCAGCCGCCTCAATAGACACCGTAAAATTAGTCGAATGAGAACTATTGTTATCATTCACCATCAGCGGCAATTGCAACTGCTTACAACGCGAAGGGGTCAGTGTTAAACAAATCAATCCACGCCCATAACGCGCCATAAAGTTAATGTCTTCAGGGCGCACTTGTGAGGCCGCCATGATCAAATCGCCTTCGTTTTCACGGTCTTCATCATCCATGATGATAACCATCTTACCCTGGCGAATATCGTTAATAATGTCTTCAGTTGTGTTTAATGTCATCACAAAAAACCATGTTTAGCCAAAAAGGCTTCTGTAATACTGGGCGCGGGTTTGTTTTCATTATCAACACCTAACAAACGTTCCAGATACCGCGCCACCAAGTCCACCTCTAGATTGACAGACTGCCCAACTTGAGCCGCTGCCAAAGTGGTCTCTTGTAAAGTATGGGGTACAATGTTTAATTCAAACAAACAGGCCGAATTTTCATCACGTAAAGCATTGACCGTCAAACTGATGCCATCGACACAAATAGACCCTTTACGTGAAATATACCGCGCCAATGCTTGCGGTGCTTGCACTGTCAATTGAATCGAACGCCCCACTGTACGCTTATCCTGAATCACGCCCAAGCCATCCACATGACCACTAACCAAATGTCCGCCTAAGCGCGTGCTCAGGGTGAGGGCTTTTTCCAAGTTGACCACACCGCCTACATCCAGTTGACCCAAAGTGGTATGTGCCAGAGTTTCTGCCGACACATCCGCTTTAAAGCCATCACCTGGCAATTCAACTGCCGTCAAACACACCCCATTCACCGCAATGCTATCGCCTAACTGCACATCGTCTAAATCCAGTGGTCCCGTGTGTACGTACAAGCGAACATCACTAGCGCTCTGGTTAAATGCCGCGACATGACCAACGGCTTGAATAATACCTGTAAACATATGGGTCTCTCATTTTTTGCTGTGCCACGCCTGTCAATAGACTTGTTGCAACAAGTCTAATATCAACACAGACCGTTTAAACCGACCGTCTTTATAACGCTTCCCTCTATATTTTGCCTATCCAAATGATGAATACCCTAAATATTTTTTAGGGTCTTAGACTAAGTTTTATTAATTTGGGTATAATCTGCGGTTTTGCTGCAACGCAACACGCTGTTGCAGTGTTTATCATAAATATAAGGTGTTTGAGTCGTTCTACCGTCAGAAGAAGCAAAGCCCCATCGGCTATCACCTCTGTTTTTCAACAACCCGTGATGCTTTTTCAGGCCAAGACATGTCCCACACAGCTTATAACCACAATAGACTTGTTGCGAGGGGTCAACATCGTAGCGAAAAGGTGTGGTTTTGAGGCGATTTTTTCGGTTTTTTGAGGCGAATAACGGGTTATTTGTTGAGAAAAAGCGGAAAAACAGGCCAAAATCCACGCTTTTGCAGTCGATGAATGCCCCTTGCAACAAGTCTAAGAGCCTATACGAAGATGGGGAATCGAAGCGAAAATTCGCCATTTTGAGGCGGGTTTTTCGGTTTTTTAAGGCGAATAGCACGCTATTTAACGAAAAAAAGCGGAAAACCTGACCAAAAGGGCGGATTTGCAGCCGATTATCCCATTTTCGTATAGGCTCTAATACTCAATAAAGGAGTTTTTTGATGTCTGTTGAACGTACCCTGTCCATTATTAAACCTGATGCTGTGGCTCAAAATGTCATTGGCGAGATTTATAGCCGTTTTGAAAATGCGGGTTTAAAAGTGATTGCAGCCAAAATGTTACATTTAAGCCGTGAAAAAGCCGAAGGTTTTTATGCCGTACACAAAGAACGCCCGTTTTTTAATGATTTAGTTGAATTCATGATGTCAGGGCCTGTCATGGTACAAGCTTTAGAAGGCACTGATGCTATTGCAAAAAACCGCGAATTGATGGGAGCCACTAACCCCAAAGAGGCTGAATTAGGTACGATCCGTTCTGATTTTGCAGAAGCAGTGGATGAAAATGCAGTACATGGCTCAGATGCCCCTGAGACCGCAAAAGTTGAAATAGCTTATTTCTTCACTGAAGAAGAATTGTGTCCACGTACTCGCTAAGCGTTCAAGTTTCAAATACTCAAGTGGAATGATACCTATACAATGCGTATCTAACTTGAACTGTGGAGAACAAGCCCATGAAGCCTGTTCTCCAGTTTATTTGAATTCGTGTATAAGTAGGCTGTAGTTATCCACAAAAACCATCAGTACTTTATTTTGCCCATTTTTTGCAGTTATACTGCGAACGCCTTTCAGGCACGCCCAGTTTTACTGAGGCTCAAACCGAAACATTGACGTACATACCGCCCTTCAAGTGTCTTCTGCATTCGCCCAACGCTGACACTCGTACAAGTTTTAGTGAGTCATATACTTATTTTCTAAAATGAGTATGTTCTAAACAATCACTTGTCAAATATAAGCGTTTCGGGTATTTTAGCGCCTCTCCAAATTGATTTGCATTTTAGGAAAATTTGGAGGAACAATGACTTACAATAACGAAGCAAGGCACTACTTTAAGTTGAAAAATGGAATCATCAAGTCTTGCCCGCATACCATCAGCTATACACAAGGATTGAAAGGACTATTCAGAGGCTTTTTTATGGGACACAAGGCACGTCGCTCGTCATTTTCTACCCCCGTTATTTATTATGACCATTCTGCTCAACATCAGGCTCTCAAATTAGTCCATCCTCATCAGCATCATTCCCGCTGGTTCACGGCGGGTATCTCTATTGTGGGTTTATCTTTAGCTTGGTGGCTAAGCCAATCTAATGCGTCTTATGATGACACTAAAGTCCCGGAATATCGTATTTCTGGTTTTGACGCGAGCAGTGCTGTGGTGCCTGCCATCATTCAAAGCACCATGTCTTCTTCTGATTCTCATGAACGCCTTCAGCAGAAGAACGAGCCAGCACAACAGGATTTACTCGATTCAGCGACCTCTCCACAGGTTTTAGCCTCTTCACCAGTTTTAACCACTCCCATCGTACAGCCGCTAAAGGCTTCCGCTGTCTCTATTCCGGTTGTCGATAGTTCAACGACACCTGTCAGCATACCTTCAGCTATTTCCCAATCTTCACCTGAAATCAGCACGACTTGGCAAGTATTAACCGTACAAAAAGGCGATACGCTATCCAAACTGTTTAGCCGCCATAATATTCGTCGCGCTGATTTATATCGTTTATTAAAGCTCAAAGCCCACAAAAGAACATTGACTCGTTTACGTCCTGGTCAGAACATTCAAGTTAAAGTGACTCCTGAAGGTGATTTGCTGGGTTTTCAAACAAAATTAAATTATCGCCAAGACTTGCTCATTGAAGTGGCTGAAAATGACATCGGTTTTAGTGCGCAAATACAAGAGCGTGAATTAGAAACCCGTATACTCAGTAAAGCGGGGGACATTCAGCATTCTTTGTTTGTAGATGCCAGAGAAGCGGGCATCAGCAGTAAAAAAATCAAAGAAATGATGAAGATATTCAATTGGGATATTGATTTTTCTCAAGATTTACATAAAGGCGATACCTTTAGTTTGGTCTATGAAAGTCTGTATTGTGATGGTGAGCATGTCAAAGATGAGGCGATTTTAGCTGCTGAATTCGTCAATCGTGGTTTAAGTTATCAAATCGTGCGCTACACAGACCCTTCAGGTTATACCGCTTATTATGATCCTGACGGGCATAGCTTACAAAAAGCCTTTATTCGTAATCCGGTTAAAATAGGACAGATCACTTCCGGCTTTAGCTTAAAACGGCATCATCCAGTTTTAAATAAAATACGTGCGCACAAAGGTGTGGATTATGGCGCACCCGCAGGCACTGCCATTTATGCGGCAGGCAATGGTAAAGTCGCTTTTGTTGGACGCAAAAACGGCTACGGGAATACAGTGATATTAGAGCACGGGGATAAATACAGTACCTTGTATGCGCACATGTCGGGCTTTGCCAAAGACTTAAGCCTAGGTCAAAAAGTCAAACAAGAGCAAGTCATTGGTTATGTGGGGCAAACAGGATTAGCTTCTGGCCCTCATCTACATTATGAATTCCGTATTGATGGTGAGCACAAAAACCCGCTGACGGTTAAATTGCCTAAAGCCACGCCTATTGCAGCGGAATATAAACAAGATTTTCTGGCTAAAACTCAAGTGTTAATGACGGCATTACGTGCTTCTGCTACCCAAGTGGCTTTAGTTAAAGAATAACGGGAATGCAAATGCCATTGCTTCAACTCGATGGCATTTTTTATGTCTAATCATTACATCGGTTTAATCTCAGGGACGAGCGCCGATGCTATTGATGCCGTTTTGGTCAATGCCTCTTCTGAAGGCTTTCAGCTTCTTGCCTCACATGCCCATCCTCTCCCTGACGATTATCATCAAACGGTGTTAGATTTAAGCCAAAGCGCTCAGCCTGTATATCCTTGGCAAATAGCGCGTTTAGATCAAGAGACTGCCGAATTATTCGCTCAAGCCGTTCAGGCTTTGCTACAAAAAGCTGAGATGTCCGCGACGCAGATTCAAGCCATTGGTAGCCACGGACAAACGCTTTATCATCTCGCCCCTCAACAAACTCAAGCTGGGCAAGTGCCTTTTACTTGGCAAATAGGTGATCCCAATCGCCTAGCTTACCGCACGGGTATTCCCGTCGTGGCTGATTTTCGCCGTAAAGATATGGCAGCCGGAGGGCAAGGTGCCCCCTTAGTGCCCGCTTTTCATTATGCCCAATTTAGACATCCCAAAGAAAACCGTATTGTGCTCAACACAGGCGGTATCGCTAACATCACTGTTTTACCCGCAGATACACAACAAGCGGTGTTAGGTTTTGATACGGGCCCTGCTAACTGTCTCATGGATGCCTGGATATTGCGCCACAAAGCCTTGTCTATGGATGAAAACGGGGCTTGGGCGGCTACGGGACAAGTGCTCCCTGTCTTACTAGAGCGCTGTTTAAATGATCCCTACTTTGCTTTAGCCCCGCCTAAAAGTACGGGACGTGATTATTTTAATTTGTCCTGGTTAGCGCCGCATTTAGAAGGATTGGAATGGACACCCCAGAATGTGCAAGCGACTTTATTGCAACTGACTATTGAGACGGTTATCCAAGCGATACAGCCTTATTCAGCGCATCGCTTATTGGTGTGTGGCGGCGGGGCTTATAACGCGCATTTTATGCAGCAATTGCAAACACAGCTCCCGCACCTGAGCGTAGAGTCCACAGAGCATCAAGGGCTGTCTCCCGCTTGGGTGGAAGCCTGCTGTTTTGCATGGTTGGCTCAGCAACGTCTGCAAGCACAACCGGGCAACCTCCCCAGCGTGACGGGGGCTGCACAAGCGCTGGTATTAGGCGGACTTTATCTTCCTGCTTAAAAAGCCAATCAGCCTCAAATATCAACAGACCTAACGTCCTTGCCAATGCTCGCTTAACGCAGGTAGCCATAAGGTGATCTCAGGCCAACTGACAATCAAAACAAGCGCTATGATTTGTAGCAAAACAAAGGGCCAGACACCACGATAAATCGTCTGTATATGAATCTCAGGCGGTGCCACCGCTTTAAGATAAAATAACGAAAAGCCAAAAGGCGGTGTGAGAAAAGAGGTTTGTAAATTGACGGCAATCAACACTGCAAACCACAGCAAATCAATGCCAAAGTAATTAGCAATGGGCGCGAGAATGGGCACCACCACAAAGCAAATTTCAATAAAATCCAGAAAAAAGCCCAACGCAAAAATCAGCGCCATGCTGAAGAAGAGAAAGCCCCATTGTCCGCCCGGTAAATTCGTGAATAAATCATGTACGATTTGATCCCCGCCCATCACGCGAAACACCATGCCAAAAGCAGTAGCCCCCATCAAAATTAAAAAGACCATACTGGTTAAGCGCAAGCTTTGACGCATCGCATCATTCAAGCCTTGCCAGTTTAAGCGTCGATGCAATAAGGCCAGTAATAAGGCTCCCATGGCTCCTACCGCCGCTGATTCTGTGGGCGTAGCAATGCCGAAAAAAATCGATCCTAAGACTAAAAAAATCAGCAATAAAGGCGGGAATAAACTCCTCAAAATACGCCAGAGACTTAAAGGTGTGTTGGCAGGCATGGCGGGCGCACTGTCGGGTTCACGCCAAGCTTTCCAGCCAATATAAAGCAAAAATAAACTAACAATCAGTAACCCAGGCATGATAGCGCCCATAAACAATTGCCCCACTGGCACACCAATCACATCACCCAGTAAAATCAAAACAATACTGGGTGGGATAATTTGTCCCAATGTGCCGGACGCGGCAATGGTGCCTGTCGCCAATGTCGGGGAGTAATGGTGTTTCAGCAGCGTGGGTAAAGCAATGACCCCCATAGTGACAACCGTCGCACCCACCACACCGGTGGCAGCCGCCAAAAAAGCTCCCACTATCACAATGGCTATGGCTAATCCACCGCGCATTCTGCCAAATAATTGCCCCATGGTTTCTAGCAGGTCTTCAGCCAAGCCTGACTTCTCTAATATCAAGCCCATAAAAATAAATAACGGCACCGCCAACAAGGTGAAGTTGCTCATAATGCCCCAGATACGCATGGGCAATAGCTCGAAGACCTCTAACCCGACAAAAATTCCGCCAAATAGCAGAGCCACAGCCGACAGGGTGAGCGCGACTGGGTAGCCCAATAGCAGCAAAAACATGAGTACCGCAAACATGATTAAGGCCCAAATGTCCATTAATACAAATCCTCCTTAGACACATCATGCTCTAAATCTTCAGCCGGTGGCGGTGCTTTACCCCATAAAAATAAAGCTTCCTGAATGGCTTGCGAGAGAGCTTGCAAAAATAACAAGCCAAAGCCCCACAGCATGGCTGATTTTAATATCCAGCGTTGCGGTAAACCGCCCGGATCAGGAGAGCCTTCGGCTTGCCAGTAAGCATTGCTCACAAAAGGCCAAGCGCTGTAGATCATCAGTAAACAAAAAGGCATAAGAAACAAGAGACTGCCGAAGAGATTCACCCAGGCGCGACGCACGGGTGTCATCAAACGACTTTGATAAAGAATATCCACCCGAACATGCTGATCATGCTTGAGCGTATAAGCTGCGCCTAATAAAAAACTCATAGCAAACAGATGCCATTCGAGTTCTTGTAGTCCGACCCAGCTGTGATTAAAAACATAACGCTGTATCACGTTGTGAGTGATCAACAGCGTCATAGCCAGAATAAGCCAAGCGCTGAGTCTCCCCACCCATTCATTCAGCGTATCAATGCTTTGAGCGAGTTGGGTGAGCCATTTTATTGAAATCATGAGGTTTTAGTCATTAATAGAAGTTTTTTTAGTATCACGTTGCTTGCCGTTGGAATGCCAACAGAGCCTAGCGTGGATGTGAGAATATTGTTTTGGAAAAACCGCATATTGTAACGGTTTTTTATCTTATCAGCGGTAAACGCTAGGTAGTTTTAGTGGTTATCGAGCAGATAGGCCATATATTGTTTTTAGAGCCTGCTTGAATTGTCATTTTTTGTTATATTTGTCCGTTTTGAAAATACTTTGCCCGCATTATGCAGGCACCCAATGTGGTGTGATGGCGACTGGACGGTGTTTTCAAGCGTAAAAAACAAGCCTTTACCTCACATCATTCACACCTATTTGATAGATACGTCGCCATTGACTAGGAGCCTATACGAAAACGGGATAATCGGCTGCAAACCCGCCCTTTTGGTCAGGTTTTCCGTTTTTTTCGTTAAATAGCGCGCTATTCGCCTTAAAAAACCGAAAAACCTGCCTCAAAATGGCGAATTTTCGCTTCGATTCCCCATCCTCGTATAGGTTCTAATCTTGAAGATTTGCACACTTAAACCACTGTCTTCAGGCTATAATGCCTGACTCCACTTCTCTCCTGGCTGCCTGACATCCATGTATTACGACGACGCTTATATTGATCCCCAATTGTTTGATGCGAAAGCCTTTCAACAAACACTGAACCAAACACAATCGCCCATTCCGGTGTTTCGTAATGCCTTAAAACAAGGCGATGAAATATTAAATGAACGTTTTGAGGCGCATTCTTCAGCGCGTGAAGTGGTGCCACAACGGGCTTGGTTAATGGATCGTATTTTAGAACAGGCTTGGCAGCTTCACGCTTGGTCGCAGCCGACGCAACTGGCTCTCATCGCCGTGGGTGGTTATGGACGACAAGAATTACATCCCGCCTCAGATATCGATTTACTCTTGCTGGCAAACTCCGATTTAGATCCCGAAACCCAAAGCAGCGTAGAAAATTTTCTCATGTTTTTGTGGGACATCGGTTTAGAAGTGGGGCACAGTGTACGCACCTTGAATGAATGCCAAGAAGCTGCTAAAGCAGACATCACCGTGATTACCAATTTGATGGAATCTCGATTATTAATGGGCGAACAATATTTATTTGAGGCCATGCAAAGTTTAACGCTGCCAGAAAATATCTGGGCAGACCGAGATTTCTTTGAAGGAAAAGCAGAAGAACAATGCCAACGACATCATAAATTTTATGACACCGCTTATAACCTAGAACCGAATATTAAAGATGGCCCAGGTGGTTTACGAGATATTCAAACCATCGCTTGGGTCGCCAAACGACATTTCAATGCCAACCAATTGCATGATTTAATTCGCTATGGATTCTTAACAGAAGAAGAATATAAAACTTTAATTAAAGCACAAGAGTTTCTTTGGCGTATTCGGTATATGCTGCATCAATTAACAGGTCGTCATGAAGACCGTTTAGGCTTTGATTATCAACGCACCTTAGCCAAGAAATTTGGTTTTGAAGATGGAGAAAAACGTCTGGGTGTTGAAGCCTTCATGAAGCAATATTATCGCACGGCTTGGGAAGTCAACAGTCTGAATGAAATTTTATTACAACTGTTTGAAGAAGCCATTCTTTATTCGGGCCCTACTCACATCAAACCTCTGAGCAGTCGATTTCAAGTATGTAATGGTTTTATTGAAATCACCCATGACAAAGTATTTGCCGATTACCCTTTCTCTTTGCTAGAAATCTTTTTAATGCTTCAGCATCATCCAGAAATCAAAGGGATTCGTGCCAGCACAGCACGTTTATTGCGCTATTACACCTATTTAATTGATACCGCTTTCCATAAAGATTTACGTGCACGTAGTTTATTCTTTGAAATCATTCGTCAGCCCAATGGTATTACTCGTGCTTTACGCATGATGGCACGTTATGGCGTATTGGCTTCTTATTTACCCGCATTTGGTGCTGTCACAGGACAAATGCAATATGATTTGTTCCATGTGTATACCGTGGATCAACACACCTTATTTCTCATTCGCAATTTGCGCCGCTTTACGATTAAAGCCTTTCGTCAAGAATTTCCATTATGTTCTGATGTGATGGCGGATTTACCCAAACCCGAATTACTCTACTTGGCAGGTTTATTTCATGACATCGCCAAAGGACGTGGCGGCGATCATTCCGCTTTAGGGCAACCTGAAGCGTTGGAATTTTGCAAAGCCCATGGCTTAAGTGATTTTGATAGCCGCTTTGTCGCTTGGCTGGTGAAAAGTCATCTTCTGATGTCCACCACCGCACAGCGCCAAGATATTACCGATCCCGATGTCATCAATGCTTTTGCGCAACGCATGGGCGATAAAAACCATCTGGATTACCTGTATTTACTGACAGTCGCTGACATTCGTGCCACCAATCCGACACTGTGGAATAGTTGGAAAGGCTCATTGCTAGAAAGCCTATACCATAAAACCAAATACGCACTGATCAAGGGCTTACAAAATCCCATTGATAAAAATGTGCGAGTACGAGACATCCAAGTTGAAGCCAGACGCTTATTGCAAGAGCACGCACAAGATGCAGTGAATAACCTTTGGCAAGCCATACACCGTGATTACTTCCTACGCACTTCACCGTCGGATATAGCGCAAGAAACCCACGCCATGTTGGATAAACCCGCGAATCAGCCCTTAGTTATGATTCGAGATGGAATGCAGGGCTGTACAGAATTCATGATCTATTCAGAAAATACAGACTCTTTGTTTGTGGATACCACACTCTACTTAGAACAACAAAACGTCACCATTGTCGATGCCTATTTAGTCGGTACCGCCAGTGGGCATTGCACCTTGCTCAATTACACCGTCTTGGAAGAAGAAGGGCAACCGATTGAAAGCCGAGAACGTGCTGAAACCATTTGTCGAGGACTCATGGAGACCCTGCTATCAGATTCTCGCTTTGCCCCGATTAATCGCCGCCAACCGCCACAGGTGAAACACTTTCCAGTGCCGACGCGGGTGGTATTCAAGGTAGATTACGTCAATCAGCATACCGTGATGGAAATTGTTACAACTGATCGTCCTGGCGTGTTATCTCGTATAGCGCAGGCGATGATGAAATGTGATGTGCGTATTAAAAATGCTAAAATTGCTACCTTTGGCACAAGAGTTGAAGATACTTTTCATATTACAGACAGCCACAACCGCCCGCTTAATCTACCCGATCAACTTGATAAATTGCAGGAACAGTTATCTCTTTTATTAGATGAAACTCAACTTGAATCTCCTGCATCTATTGCCATCTAGTCTTAAGAACATCAAATATTACGTATTAAACATTAATAAATAACATTATTAATTATATGGAAAACAACATCGTATTACTATATTCTTTATATCGAATCACCCTATTGACTTTAAATGAATCGCAAGGAGACCCTTCATGCGTGATGATATGATCGCTGCTACATTAAATGAACTCAATGGCAGTTCTGCTGAAATTGAAGCTTCCGCTGTTATTTCTACTGATGGATTGGTAATTTCTTCATTATTACCACAAACCATGGATGAAGATCGTGTGGGAGCGATGGCCGCAGCCATGCTTTCATTAGGTGAGCGTACTGCACAAGAGCTTGAACGAGGAGAATTAGAGCAAGTGCTGATTAAAGGTAACAAAGGCTATGTATTAATGACCCATGCAGGCCCTAATACTGTAGTCAGCGTAGTGGCCAAAGCCTCAGCTAAATTAGGTTTGATTTTCTTAGATATAAAACGTGCCGCAGAAGCCATTGAAAAACTCATCTAATATTGACCCATTGCGTTATCGCAACAAACAATGACAAAGAATATCAGGAGGTAACTGAAAATGGCAGGCAAGGCATTCTTCTTAATGCGCTTGAATGATCATGTGCAATATCTGAAACATGTCACTGACACCTTAGATGGGAAACACAGCTTTACTGGTACATCACATACGGATTGTAAACTAGGCCAGTGGATTTATGGTGAAGGTGAAGCAGAAATTCAAACATTGACTCATCCTCAAGCAAAAGACATCTTTGATAGTATCAAAGAACCTCATGAAAAATTTCATACCATCAGTAAACAAGCATTAGAGATGTACGCCAATGGTGATACGGATGGCGCTAAAAAAACAACCACCCAAATGCATGTGTTATCTACCCAAATTTATAATAAATTATTGGACTTAGATGGCATGAGTTAAGCATTTAATGCTATGCCGTTTGTAGGGTATAACAGGCTTAAACTGACTTTGTAATTCAAGCGTGTCGTTTTCTCAGCAATCAGTCTGTAGAAAAACGTACACGCTTTTTTAATGTATTGATTCACCTTACGTTACGCACGCTGCGTGAAGTGAATGAAAACATCTGGTTTTTCCCACGTTATCTCCACTTAAATGTGCTGCAACGGTGATTTATCAGCATTTTAATGTGTTTTCAAGTGCTGAAACCAAGCCTTTGCTCAACGTCAAGCATTTACTTTTAATGAAGCATTACAACACGCACATCATGCAGAACTCAATAAAACCCATTCGTATTGGCATTATGGGCATGGATGAACATGCTCGTAACATGTATGACCTTGTATTATCAAAACATGCCACTGATCAATACATCTTAGCTGATTTAAATCAAGCAGAAGCTTGTCTTTTTGATCTTGATAGCTACGGTGCACAAAAACTATGGGATGATTTTCGTCATAAATACCCTAGCTTACCCGCTTTGGTTTTATCCTTAAGAGAAAAACAATTCGATAATAGCTATTTTGTTAAAAAACCGATTAATATTAAACAATTTCTACAGACTTTAGACAGCGTAAAAAAAGCGGTTGAAGAACAAAGACAATATCATCACCCTACCCATGCCACGTCTCAGCCAATAAGCTCACCTGCTAAACCGACATTACCTTCAACAAATGCCAAGAAACCCACTAAAACCCATCATGCCGGGCATTTAATGGCGGATCGTCAAGCAGAATCAAGCCGCTATGCGAGTAAAGTTGAATATGGACAATTACCCGATATTGATCCACACAAACCAGAGCAAGTTGAGAAAATCTATTATGATATGAAACAACATTTTCAAAACTTATTTGAACAAGCACTGCTTTTGGCTAAAGAAAAAAAATCCTGTGTTTTATTAGAAGGTTTTATTGGGAAAATCATTATTCACCCACAACAAAACCAAGTGCTGTGCACCAGTACAGAAGATACCTTGCATAGTTTAATGTTATTACCCATGCAACACCATAATATAGAAGTTCAGCGTTTTGATTGTGTTGAACTGTCTTATCATATTCAAAGTACAGTATTACCTTTTAATTATAATTACCTTGATCAATTTCGTTGGAAATTGGCTATTTGGGCTGCACACGGGCGCATTCCCATCGGTACAGCTTTAGAAACACCCATCATCTTATTACATTGGCCTAATTTAACTCGCTTATTGCTTACGCCTTATGCACTACAAATCGCTGCATTATGGATTGAACGGCCTTTTTCTTTAATTGATACGGCTAAACATTTAAACATTCCGCAGAAATATGTATTTACCTTCTATAGTGCTGTGCATACTTTGGGACTGGCTTTTCCTGAAAGACGTGGAGAGCAAAGAGAAAAAGATGAGCGATATGACATCACCCCAGAAAACATTTTTGATGAACATAAACACAAACGTAATTTATTTAAACGGATTCTATCGCGCTTAAGTTTTTCCCACTAAACAAGCCATAAAATAGGGATTAAAACACCACTCATGAGCCAGTATAAAATCATTTTCACAGGGCCCTCTGGGGCCGGTAAAACCACGGCTATCGGTGCTATCAGCGATATTCCTCCGGTTAAAACCGATGAAGCATCAGTAGAAACCGCAGGCTATGTGGGGAAGAAAGGCATTACCGTGGCTTTGGATTACGGCATGATGCGCTTAAGCAGTGAAGATAAAGTGCATTTGTTTGGTACGCCGGGACAAGAGCGCTTTGATTTTATGTGGGAGATTTTGGTGCAAGGTGGGTTAGGCTTGGTGTTGTTAATTGACAATACCAGTGACACGCCTTTTGAAGATATGCATTTTTTCTTAAATGCTTTTAAGCACTTCATTCATGACACACGGGTAGCCATTGGTGTCACTCGTATGGATCTGAACCCTTCTCCATCTATTGAAGATTATTATGCAGAAATTCAAAAAGCGGATTTACGCCCACCTATTTTTGAAGTGGATGCCCGTTCTAAAGAAGACGTCTCTTTGTTATTACAAGCCCTCATGTATTCCTTAGACCCCGGCATGGGTAGCGATTAGAGCCTATACGAAGATGGGGAATCGAAGCGAAAATGCGCTATTTTGAGGCAGGTTTTTTGGTTTTTTAAGGCGAATAGCGGGCTATTTAATGAAAAAAAGCGGAAAACCTGACCAAAAGGGCGGATTTGCAGCCGATTATCCCGTTTTCGTATAGGCTCTTAGGCTAATAGCTGTTGTAAAAAACGTGGCAATGCAAAACTAGCTTGATGAATATCTGCTGTGTAATAACGAGTATCAAACGAGGCTTGCCGTGCTTGTTCTTCTCGAAAAGTAGGAAACTTTTTTTCTTTACCTCCCAATGTTGCCGTCCACCAACCGCTAGGATAAGTACACAGTGGAAACTGTAACGTGCGAGTCGCTTCAAATCCTGCCGTGCGCAGGGCTTGATGCATGGGTTTGATGATGCTGTCTGCATGTAACAAAGGGGATTCGCTTTGCTGCACTAAAATCCCACCATCATCCAGTGCTCGATAACAATCACGATAAAAATCTGCGGTAAATAAACCTTCCCCTGGGCCTACCGGATCAGTGCTATCCACGATAATCACATCAATACTCTTAGCGGCTGCTTCGCGCATCCAGCGCAACCCATCAATAAACAATAATGTGGCTCGCGGATCATTATTATGCGTACATAATTCAGGAAAAAATTGTTCTGATACACGGGTCACGCGCTCATCAATATCAATTTGAGTGGCTTGTTTAACCTCCTCATGCTGCAACACTTGTTGCAATGTACCGCCATCACCACCGCCAATAATCACCACTCGTTGCGGATTTGGGTGAGTGAATAAGGCGGGATGCGACATCATTTCGTGATAAATAAAATTATCACGACTGGTCAGCATGACATAACCATCGAGCACCAATAAATGACCAAAAGTCTGGGTCGCATACACTTCTATTTTTTGATACGAGCTTTGTTCTTCATGCAGCTTGTGTTGAATTTCTAAACCAATAGCACTGCCTTGATGAGGCTCGAAAAACCAGTTTTTTGGATCAATCTGTATCATAAGTGTTATTCATTGTGGAAAAGAGGGAAGAGAATAAAAACAGAGCCTAAACAACGTCTAATGCTCAAACACTACCACGCTATGTGCTTGCAGGGTATAGCGTGCTGATGGTAAAACCGTCATGGATTCTGGCGGATGAATATCTTGTGGCGTGGCTTGTCCCGTGTCCACCGCCAAACGCCAAGGCGACTCATGATGAGTGGGCAAATGGATGTCTAGCGCCCCTTCGCACATATTCATCAGCACATGTAAATCGGTTTCATTGTCATCGACACCTTGCAGCGTAAAGCCTAGTATCCGTGCGGTGGGATCATCCCATAACGGTTCATCTAGCTTTTTTCCATGCCATACAATGTCGGCTTGTGCTTGATCGGGTTGTTGCTGTCCGGTTAAAAACCGCCGCCGCATTAAACTGGGATGGCGTTTGCGCAGCGCGATCATTTCACGGGTAAAACGCAGCATATCCTGATTTTTTTCGATTAAATCCCAATCAAACCAGTTCAGCTCATTATCCTGGCAATAAGCGTTATTGTTGCCTTGCTGGCTACGTAACACTTCATCGCCAGCCCACAGCATCGGCACCCCTTGGCTGAGCAGCAAAATAGCCATGAAGTTTTTCGCTTGTTGAGCACGTAAGCGCAAGATGTTGGCATCCGGCGTGTCACCTTCTTCGCCACAATTCCAAGTGAGATTGTCATTATGACCATCGCGGTTGTCTTCACCATTGGCTTGGTTATTTTTGTGGTGGTAACTCACCGTGTCATATAGGGTAAAACCGTCGTGGCAGGTGATGAAGTTAATACTGTTGATCGGCAAGCGTCCCGCAGGCTGATATAAATCACTGCTTCCACTTAAGCGAGTCGCCACCTCGCCGATAATGCCAGGATCACCGCGTACAAAACGTCGCATCACATCTCGATAACGCCCATTCCATTCCGCCCAGCGAAAGCCTGGAAAGCCGCCGACTTGGTACAAACCGCCCGCATCCCAAGCTTCAGCGATTAAATGCGTTTGACTTAAGGCGCTAGAAAACTCTATCGCCCAGGTGACAGGCGCATGGTGCATGGGTTTTCCATCTTCCCCGCGCACCAAAGCGCTGGCTAAATCAAAGCGAAAACCATCAACGTGCATGTCGTTGACCCAATATTCCAGGCAATCAACGATGAAATGCGTCACCAGCGGGTGATTGCAATTAAAGGTGTTACCACAGCCTGTGTAATCGCGGTAAAGGCTGCGATCATCTCCTTCCAAATGATAATAAATCGCGTTGCCCATGCCTTTGAAATTAATCACTGGCCCATCCGCACCGCCCTCAGCGGTATGGTTAAACACCACATCCAAAATCACACAAATACCCGCTTGATGCAGAGCTTTAACCATATCGCGGAATTCGTCTTTATGCGTGCCCTCTAAAGGCGTGACACAATAATGTGGATGCGGGCTAAAAAAGCTGTGCGTGCTGTAACCCCAATAATTATCCAAGCCACGCTGTGCCACACCTTCTGGAACATCTTGAACATCGAAAGCCATGATCGGCATTAACTCCACCGCCGTCACGCCCAAGGATTGTAAATAAGGAATTTTTTCAATCATTCCCGCAAAGGTGCCAGGATGCGTCACCTGTGACGAAGCATGTCGGGTAAAGCCGCCAACGTGTAGTTCATAAATAATATTGTGTTCTGATAGATGATGCGCCTGTACATCTTCTGCCCAGTCATAATCATCCAGTTCTTGCAGCACAATACCGCGCATTCCTGGGGTGATGTCGGGTGTCGCGCAACTGCTTTTGCGATCCCACAAGCTGTCTGTGACTGCACGCGCCCAAGGATCAATTAACTCTTTATTGGGATTAAAACGCTCACCGCTGTCTTCAGTATCCGAAGGGCCATCCATGCGCCAGGTGTAATGCACGCCAGCAGGCAAATCCTCCACAAAGACATGCCAGAAAAAGAACGTGCGGTGATGCCCTGGATCAAGTTCAAAAATCTGGAAGGGTTCAAGGCTGTCCGCACTGGCATACAACACCAGTGTGACTGCCGTGGCTTGCTGGCTAAAAACACAAAAATTAATACCATCAGAGTGAACCTGCGTGCCCGGTGGATAACGCTTACCAGGTTGAGTTGAATAAGGGGGATTCAATGTCATGTTATAAGGTTGCTCTGATTGATGAGGTAAATAGACTTGTTGCAAGGGGTATTCATCGACTGCAAAGGCGTGGATTTTGGCCTGTTTTTCCGCTTTTTCTCAACCAATAGCCCGCTATTCGTCTCAAAAAACCGAAAAAACCGCCTCAAAACCACACCTTTTCGCTATGATGCCTACCCCTCGCAACAAGTCTAATGAAGCCGTGTTTTATTAGGCCAGTAAATCAGCAATGCGTTGAGCGGCTGTCACGCATTCTTTCAATTCCGCCACCAAAGCCATGCGCACATGCTGGCTGCCTGGATTGCCTTGTTCTGTGTCCCGCGATAAATAGCTACCGGGGAGCACGGTGATGTGGGCTTTGGCAAATAATTCACGGGTAAAGTCGGTGTCTGACATCGCTGTTTCAGGCCAAAGAAAAAAGCCCGCAGGCGGCAAAGACAGCTTTAACACCGGATTTAAAATCTCATACACGGCGGTAAATTTTTCTCGATATAAGCCACGATTTTCAACGACATGGGCTTCATCCTGCCAAGCTGCTGCACTGGCGGCCTGTACGGGCAAAGACATGGCACAGCCATGATAAGTGCGATACAACAAAAATTGTTGCAACACCTTCGCATCTCCCGCCACAAAACCAGAGCGCAAACCAGGCACATTAGAGCGTTTTGACAAGCTATTAAAACTCACGCAATGCTGAAAACCGGTGCGCCCCATTTCATGCGCCACCTGCAATAAACCGGGCGGCGGTTGCTGTTCATCCCGATAAATTTCTGAATAGCATTCATCAGCGGCAATCACAAAATCATATTGCTCAGCCAGGTTTATCAAACGCTGCAAACGCGCTGTATCCATCACCGCTCCGGTGGGATTGCCGGGAGAACAAATATAGAACAGTTGACAGCGCTGCCAGATGGCGGCGGGCACGGCATCAAGGTCGGGTAAAAAATCATTCTCTGCGGTACAGTTTAAAAAATACGGTTGTGCGCCTGCCAACAATGCACCGCCTTCATAAATCTGATAAAACGGATTGGGCATACACACCAAGGCATCAGCTTGAGAGCGATCCACCACGGCTTGCGCGATGGCAAACAAGGCTTCGCGAGTGCCATTGACGGGCAAGATTTGCTGCGCAGCATCAATAGCAGGCAAGCCATAACGCTGACATAACCAAGCCGCTATCGCCTCTCGCAAGCTGTCGCTGCCCTTCGTCAACGGATAACGCCCCAGCCCGCTTAAATGCTCAATCAAGGTGTGCTGAATGAATTCAGGCACTGAATGCTTAGGCTCACCGATGGATAAAAAAATCGGTTCTAAATCAGCAGGGGCTTGAATATCGGCTTTGAGATGACGGAGTTTTTCAAAAGGATAGGCTTGGAGTGAATTCAGATCAGGATTCATGAGGATAGGCTCTAAAACCAACAAAGCCGACATAATGATAATGAATCATGTCGGCTTTAATGATGAAAATAAAAGAAAAATGTATGCAAGACGGCTTAAGCAGCTTTATCCATACCCCAAATATTACGCAGCACGGGATACAGTTTTTCATGTTCGTCTTGAATGCGTTTTAACACCGATTCAAACATTTCTTCTGTGTCTTGAATGAACACAGCATGATCTTTGATCTTCAATGTGGTTTGTTTATGGTTGCACCATTTACGCAAATATTGCTTAAACACTCGTTTGATTTCACTGGTGCCATTCATGAAATTAGACGCGATATTCACCATTTGTTGATCTGAGTGGGTGAGTAAGTCTTTGTAAAACACTTGTTCACCCAAGTCGAGATGTGCGTTTACTTTTTCTACGTATTGAAAAAATAATTGACAAGTGACTTCTGTATCACAAATCAGACGATCTTGAATTAGGTACGATAAAACTCTGGATAATTCCGAAATTTTATGGGTGTTATTGGCTAGTTGGTTGAGATCATACATGGTTATACCTCCGCATTAGTCACCTCAGTACTGTTGGGTTTTGATTTTATTATCTACGAAAAAGGCTTAATTTCAAAATAGATTTGCGCAAAGAATGCAGGGACATCCATTTAACTCACCTTAAGCACACCGTGGGAAGTGAACGAAAACATCCATTTTTCCCACGCTATACCCAAAAGAAGCCTCAAAACCATACCGTTTCTACGATGCCCACCCCTCGCAACAAGTCTATGAGCGGTTAATTTAAGGGTTCAAACAGGGCTTCTAAGTCGGTCGAGGATAAACTATTACCGTTGTTGCCTTCATTAAATAAAGCATCTGCGAGTTTTTGTTTATGCGCTTGTAATTCTTGAATTTTTTCTTCTACCGTGCCTTCGGTTAATAACTTATACACAAAGACTTTTTTATCTTGCCCAATGCGATGGGCGCGGTCAGTGGCTTGGTTTTCAACCGCTGGGTTCCACCAAGGATCGTAGTGAATCACTGTGTCGGCTGCGGTCAAATTCAGTCCTGTGCCACCTGCTTTGAGGCTGATTAAAAATAAAGACACTTCTCCGGCTTGAAAACGTTCCACTACTTCGCCGCGATTTTTGGTGCGTCCGGTCAATTTCACATAATCGAGTTTAAGCTTTTTGCACTCACCTTCTATCAAGGTCAACATACTCGTAAATTGTGAAAATAACAGCACGCGGCGGCCTTCTTCGAGCATTTCCGGTAATAAGTCCATCAACATGTCGAGTTTGGCAGATTGCTTGACTTGATGAGCTGTATCGAGCTTTAACAAACGTGGATCGCAGCAAATTTGTCGCAATTTTAGCAGCGCGTCTAAAATCACAATCTGGCTGCGCCCAATACCTTTTTGCGCAATTTCGCGGCGGATTTTGTTGTGCATGGTCAGGCGAATGGTTTCATAAAGATCACGCTGTGCGCCGTCGAGTTCTACGCTACGGATGATTTCATTTTTCTCGGGTAATTCTTTAACGACTTCTTCTTTGGTGCGGCGAAGCATGAAAGGGGCTATGCGTTTGGCGAGAATATCGCGGCGCACCAAATCGCCGTCGCGTTCAATCGGGCCGCGAAACAAATGACGAAAGCTTTGAATGTCGCCGAGCAGTCCCGGCATGAGAAAATGAAACAGTGACCACAATTCGCCCAAATGGTTTTCCATCGGCGTGCCGGTTAAACACAGACGATGATCCGCTTGTAATTGATGCACCAGTTGCGTGACTTTGGCTTTGGGGTTTTTGATGTTTTGCGCTTCATCCAAAATCAGCAAGGAATAGGTGAGCGTCATCAGTGTGTCTCGATCACGCGGTAATAAGGGATAGGTGGTGAGTATCACGTCGTAGTGTTCAAGCTGTTCAAAATGCTGGCGACGTTCTGGGCCGTGCAGGATGAGCACGCGCAGACTCGGCGTAAAACGCTGGCTTTCGCGCTTCCAGTTCACCATCAAGCTGGTAGGCGCAATCACCAATGCGGGTTTATCTAAGCGTCCGGCCTGTTTTTCTACCAGTAAATGCGCCAGGGTTTGTACGGTTTTGCCTAAGCCCATATCATCAGCGAGTATCCCCGCGAGCTTGTATTCGCGCAAAAACTGTAACCAATTTAAACCGTCTTGCTGATAAGGACGTAACTCGGTGTGAAAATCGTCGGGAATGGGCACAGCTTGTATGCCATTAAAATGTTGCAGTTGGCGACCGAGTTTCATTAATTGTTCGCCGCCCATCCAACGGTGGCGAGCGATATTCATGGCAGATTCTAGCTCCACCAATTGCGCGGCGCGTAATGTTAGCAAGCGCAAACGGCCTTCTTCATCCAGCGGATTAGAATCCAACAATTCAATCAATACCAACAAAATATCGCGGATGCGTCCCACGGGCAGCGGCAAAATACGTCCATCGCCTAAACGCGGCGTGAGCAGCGTATTGTCAGGCAGTTCGGCAAGCCGTTGTAGCTCGCTGCCGTCGGGCAAGTTATGCAGCAAATCCACCAATAAAGGCAGCAGGTTAATGCGTTCCTCATTGATCATGACTCCCAGTTCTAAACCAAACCAATCAATGCCGCTGTTTTCTTCAATTTCTGCATACCAATCTTCTAGTAGCAAGGGATCGACGGTTTGAAATAAATAATCCGCCGCCATGTCGATTTTCCAGCCTTCATTCCGCAGCTTGGGCAATTGGTGCAGGCTGAAATCTAATAAGGTTTGTTCTGAAATGGGATCGCGGGGATGGTCGCTGGCAGCAATGATGAGATCAGCCTGAGCTGTGTCGGGCAATAAGAAATGTTCCATCAGTGTGTGGTTGAGCAAAGGAATGAATTGCAAATCGCGCAGCCGTTGTTTGGCTTGTTTTTCTTGCTCAAAATCACGCGGCACTTGTATCAGCGCTTGTTGTTGGGTGTCATAAAAATTCAGAGATTCAGGTTCATCGCTGTAAGCATTGATGAGGGCTTGTCCGTAGCGAAAAGACAATCGCAACAGAGGAAACACCTGGGTTTCATTGGCACGTTGCGAGGAGGGCACAGGCACCGTTAAAGGCTTAATGCCATGGTTGCCGATATGCACGCCTTGGCGTGTAAAACCCGCTTCAAATAATTGGTTATATAAATACAGCTCACATTGCAGAGGATGTTTTTCTTCGCACAAATATCCTAAAGGTTGTGGCTTGGGTAAATCCGGCGCTTGTTCTTCCAATGTTTTGCGTACTTGTTCGGCTTGTTCTGGCGGCAACACGGGCGCATTAAACAAGGCTTCAGCCAAAGCAGTGGGCAAGCCTGTATCCAATAAACCGCACATAAAGCTTTGCAGGTTGACATACCAAGGCGGACTGAGGTTTAACACTTCACAATGGCCTGCATCGTCTTCCACGGTATACATCAAGCGCTGTTGCCCGTCTTGTTCAACATGCCAGCCTGCTTGTGCTTTTCGAGGTGCGTCCAGTTGCAACGCGGGATGGCTTTTATTACGCCAATGACAACGCTCTGTAGAGAGTAAGCGTTGTAATACATCGGTGGCTTCTACGCCATGTAGCGCATAATGCCCGGGGGGTAATGGATGCTGCGAGGAGCGCATCACGTTCAACCACTTTAATAAGACTTTATCCAGCGGGCGAATATAGGCTGCACTGGTATCACGAAACGGATGCGCCACGCTGTAGCCACCATTTTTCAGCAAGCGGGCGGAGACCAATTCAACCACTAGGTTTTTTGATCCTTGGTGTCCTGGTGGATGCAGAATGTATAGCAAGCGCTGGCGCAAGTGTTCGGGATAAGCATTGGGTTCAGGCGTTTGGGTCGCGTTTTTAAGATTTAACAACCATTGATGAATGTTGGAATCCAGCGCTTTTTCGGCAGATAAAGGTACTTGAGGCAAATGTGAAGAGGCTTTGCGTAGGCGTTTTTTATGGGCGCTGGCTTCGGGTTCTGCGACAGGAATGCCGTTTTCTAAGATGTCCATCAACACCGCTGCCACATGTTTGCAATGATAGCCGACAGGGCAAGTGCAACTGGCATCAAAACGAAAACCGTTTTTAGTATTGGCGTAGAGGGTAATGTTTTGTTGATAAGCGTTGTGTCCTGAGCCTTTCACGCTGGCGTAGACCCGCATATCGCCATTTTTTTGTAGCTCACATTTAACGCTTTTGACGTGATGTTCCAGCCAATAATGCATGCCGCGTTTATAAGCCGCTGTCGGGATAATGCGACGTAAATCATCTCTGCTAAAAGGAATCAAAGTGCAGTCCAATCATGTTTTAAGGTGACGCCATGCGTGCTAAAAAATAGATTGATGCACCTCAAACAGTGCTCATCCATCGGTCAACGCTCATTAGACTTGTTGCAATCAGTCTATTATAAGAATTTCGAAACAACGCAGCATTTTACTACAGACTGGCTCAGTCTGGCGGAATTTGCAGGAGTAGAGGCCGGAAGTGGCTGATAGTCTATGCAAAGACGTTGAATCATTAGACTTGCCCAGGCTTAAGCGCCGTAGCGAAAAGCAGTGGGATTGAGCGATTTTTTTCGTTCATTTGAGGCGAATAGTCATTCTATTTAACGAAAAGGAACGGAGAAAATCGCCAATATCCGCTGTTTTGCAGTCGGTGTCTTAAGCCTGGACAAGTCTATCTCCCTATATCAGTATTTCTTAGGGAAAACCTAGCCGAACCTCTTTTCAGGGAATAAGGGCATTAAATGATGACTATTATCAACATAGAACAACCCACCGTCCAAGGCCGCTATGCGCTTTGGCATCTAGGCTTTCGTCCTTTTTTTCTGGCTGCTGGTGTGTTTGCAGCGATGGCCATGCTGCTGTGGACAGGCATGTATCATGAGGGATGGACGCTGTTGCATCCCGATTACCCAGCGCTAAACTGGCATTCGCATGAAATGATTTATGCCTATAGCGTCGCTGTGATCATCGGCTTTTTACTCACCGCCACTAAAAACTGGACAGGGCAACAAACGCTACACGGCAAGCCCTTGTCTATGCTGCTAGGACTGTGGATATTAGCGCGTGTTTTGCCCTTTTTAACAACAGTGCCCCTATGGGGCTTAGCCGTCATAGACACCTTATTCTTAACAGGTGCCGCCATAGCCATCGCTCATCCCATTGTGCAAGGACGGCATTGGCAGCATCTAGCGATTATTGCCAAAGTAGCTCTGTTAGTGCCTGCTAACATCATCTTTTATCTAGGTTTGTTAGGCTATTGGCCAGCGGGCATCAGCGTTGGTTTATACCTAGGGTTTTACACCATCGTCACCTTGGTGTTCAACATGGGGCGGCGAGTGATTCCCTTTTTCATCGAAAAGGGGGTGGGATGTCCATTTGAAGTGCGCCATTTCGGCTGGGTGGATAAAGGCAGTCTGCTGCTCTTTCTGGCCTTCATGATCGCAGACATTTGGGCGGTCACTAGTCATCACACCTTAGCCAGCCAGCTTTCCGCCTTTTTAGCCTTATTACAAGTGCCGCTACATAGCTTACGCCTATGGGGATGGCATCACCCAAATATCTGGCGAAAACCATTATTGTGGGTGCTTTATGTGGCCTATATCGGCTTTATTGTGGGGTTTTTCTTAAAAGCGCTCAGCCTTTTCATACCCGTTTCGCCTTTTCTGGCATTACACGCTTTTGCTGTCGGTGGCATCACTCTGATGACCGTCGGCATGATGACCCGCGTGACCTTGGGGCATACCGGGCGCAATGTGTTTTCCCCGCCCGCCGGACTGTCCTTGTTATTTGGTTTGCTGTTGATCACAGCTCTTGTACGGGTGTTCGCCGTGTGGGTATTGCCAGCGCAATATAGCTTATGGATTCTGATCGCGCAGTTCACCTGGATAGCCGCATTTACGCTGTTTCTTTGGCAATATGCGTTGATCTTAATTAAACCTAGAACTGATCAGCGTTATGGATGAGGGGGGTTAGTTAAAATAGGGATAACACCACATGGCGTGGTGCTATCCCTAACAGACTACGTGGATATTTTTGTGATAAAGAAGAAGTCTTTGTGTCACCTCAGACCCTTTATTATGAACATCCTTTTGGTCGTGGCAAGCCTGCCACTTTATTGGTACATTTAATTAAGCCTTGCGGAAACAACGAATAAATATATTGCTGGCTGCTGCGATCTGCACCGTATTTAGCTTTCAGCAATTTAGAAAATTTACGAGGCTCGCAGACCATGCCGTTTTCATGGAAATACTCACGAGCTAAATGGATCAGATTCCAATGCTCCTCGGTGAGGGCTTCAATCTGCTCGTTTGTAGCGATTTGCTCGGCGAGCGCTTCACTCCATTCATCCAGGTTTTCTAGCCAACCTGCCTCACTTAACTGAATGCTCACGCCGTCAACAATTGCTTCCATTGTGTTTGCTCCTAAATCTAAAGGTAAATGTTTTGTGTACTCAGCAGATTGGGAGAAAGTCAATGCTTTTCAAGGTTTGATCGCTTGATTCCCGTGCGGTGATAGACTGATGCGCGTTGTGATGTCCGCAACGTGAACCTATTTTTATATATTCCGTCATGATGAACCTTAGCCACACATAAAGACCACAAGGAAGCAGGCCATTAATATGGATAATCAGGATTCTTATCAGCACATGCTGGCAGCCGTGCAGCAGTTTCATGATAAACACGATTTTAAACAGACGGGGGGTGAAGAGTTAATTTACCGTATCGCTTTAATGGCGGAAGAACTGGGCGAAATGTCAGCTTGTGTGACCAAAGGTAAACCTGCGAGCGAATTGGCAGAAGAAACCGCAGATGTGCTGATATTGTTGATGGGAACTGCCATTGCGGCTGATTTTGATCTTAAGCAGGCTTTTTGGGACAAAATGAAAAAATTAGACCAACGCGAATCAAGAATCATTGATGGGCGTATTCGTGTATCAGAATTTCGTAATATTTGATAAACTCCCTCCACTTTAGTGACGCAAGTAGTGCTTAAACCTATGAAATTAGTGATTTTGGATCGTGATGGTGTGATTAATGAGGATTCAGATGATTTTATTAAATCTCCTGATGAATGGAAGCCTATTCCAGGCAGCCTAGAAGCCATTACCCGTCTAACACAAGCGAAATACCGTGTTGTGATTGCCACTAATCAATCAGGATTGGCGCGTGGCTTATTAGATATTAATACTCTTAATAAAATTCACGACAAAATGCATCGAGGTTTGATGGAATTAGGTGGCGATATTGAGGCCATCTTTTTTTGCCCACATGCGCCTAAAGCCGCTTGTACCTGCCGTAAACCTAAACCGGGCTTATTTTGGGATATCGCCAATCGTTGTGGTATCCATTTAACGGGTATTCCTGCGGTAGGCGATTCATTACGCGATTTACAAGCCGCCAGCAGTGCAGGGGCTCGGCCTATTTTGGTACGCACGGGCAAAGGCAAGAAAACCGAAAAAGGTTTGCCCGAAGAATTAGAGCATGTCCCTATTTATGATGATTTGCAGGCTTTTGTTGAAGCTTTTTTACAACCGGAAGCTTAACGAGGACCAGTGATTTCTAGTGTTCTCATCATCAACATCTGTACTAACCTTACGGGTAACGGTAAACTTTCACCGCCGCACCAAAGATGACGTAGTAGTATGGGTGCGATTATAAAATGAGGTAAGCATAGGCTTACCCTTGTTCAATAGACAAAAGGAGACCCAATTCATGGCTGATTTATTTTCTGATGAGTGGATGAAGGCTTTTATGGAGGAATGGAATAAAGAGCCAGAATTAGCCGCAGAGCTAGAAAAAATAGGCTTTAATAGTGTGATTGCGTATGGCTTTGCGGGTGATGCTACCCCCATTGGTGTGATGACCGTTGAAAATGGTTTTGCGGTATCTGCGGGTGCTTATAATGGCGAAACGCTGAACTGGGATTTGCGTGCTTCACAAGATAATTGGCAAAAATGGATAGCAAAAGGTTTAGGTATGATGGGTTTAGGCACTGCTTACACTTTGGGCAAACTAAAATTCCAAGTAGGTGATTACAGCGCAATGATAAAAGACCCACGTATGGCCGGACCTTTTATTAAAAGCTTTAACGTGATGGGACGTGTAGCAAGCTGATTTCACAACGGCCTTACCTCATATTTTGAACCTTTTATGAGGTGAGGCATTGGATAATGGATTTTATTATTACAACTGCCAGACTTAAACAGCATTTACCTTGGGACATAACAACTATGCAACACCGCTATGGACAATTACGAAAATTCAATTTCATGGTTTTCATGACTGCTGCAATGCTCTCTATTTGGTCTGGCAGCAGTTTTTCTGCACAACCAGGAAGCACTGGAGACTATGTGGTGCAGGAACGTCCTATTTTAACGGCTGTCACCTTGGGGGGGACGGTTATTCCCACCCGAGAAATCACCTTATCTGCACAATCACCGGGGCGAGTTGAACAAATAGCCGGAGAAGAAGGTGATGCTTTTGAAAAAGATACTGTTTTAGTCAAATTAAATAATGAAGGATTGTTAGCACAACGGCGAGCCGCAATGGCTGAATGGGCTAATGCTGATGCGACTTTGCGTCAAGCTGGAGTGGAATATCAACGTGAAGTATATTCTCCTAACTCTTTAAAAAGTAAAGCGCCCGGAGGGATGGGACTGCCGTTCATGTTTGATGATATGTTTACTGAGCCGATGGCTGACATGATGGGTAAAGCAGATTCTCGCCTGGATAGAAATGCGGTATTACATAATTATTCGATTCAAATTGAGCAAGCACGGAATGCATTAGTTGGAGCACGTTCTCAAATTGAGGCGTTAGACGCTAAGTTGCGTGATACTAAAGGCCAAGCACCATTTAATGGTGTCATTATTAAAAAATTAGTCGAAGTCGGTGACACTGTACAGCCCGGACAACACTTATTAAAATTTGCCGATACCAATACATTACAGATACAGGTGGAAGTGCCTGCTCGTTTAGTGCCGGGTTTACAAGTCGGTATGGTGGTGCCTTCTAAATTAGATGTGGGTGGGTGGGTGCAAGTACGTGTGGCACAAATTTTCCCTATTGCTGACCCTTCGCGCCATACCGTCACCGTGAAATTTGATTTGCCCGCCAATACCCTCACAGGCGCAGGACAATATGCACAAGTTGAAATTCAAGATGTGAATTCCCCCGCTAAATATCTACCTGTGATTCCTCGTGCAGCCATAGTCTGGCGCGGCAGTCTTCCTGGTGTCTATGTATTGAACAATAACCGTCGTGAATTGCGCTTGCTACGTTTGGGCAACACTTATGGTTCAGAAGTCACTGTATTAAGTGGCTTGAAAGGAGGGGAAACCATCGAATTAAACCCTCAACCCGGTATGAGTTCTGGTTGGATTAATCCACCACGCAGTCAAAATAAATAACACTCAATTGAAGAAATTTTACTGTTTCTCCCGGTTTAGTCATACACTTCTTTCAACCCTTCGACAGCGCGAACCTTAGCAATGGCAGAAGAAAAGAACACCCCTGTAATATCTCTTGAGAAGGATGCACCTGCCTTAGGTGTTGCTGGCAACATGGCTAAAGCCTTTGTCCATTCCCCCTTATCTCCTTTGTTTTTTATTGCCATGCTGGCAACCGGAATCATTGGGTTAATTCTCACTCCCCGTCAAGAAGACCCGCAAATATCAGTGCCTATGGCTGATATTTTTGTTAGCTATCCCGGTGCATCTGCCGAAGAAGTGGGGAGTTTAGCGATTGAACCCCTGCAACGTATTATGAGTGAAATTCCAGCGGTCAAGCACGTTTATGCTGCGGTTGAACGTGGGCGTGGCATGGTCACTGTGCGCTTTAAGGTAGGGGAAGAATTAGAAAAATCTATTTTCAAAGTGCATGACAAACTGGCAGCGTATCGAGATGTGACACCACCAGGCGTTTCAAACCCTATCGTCAAGCCCAAAGGGATTGATGATGTGCCTGTTGTGACTTTAACGCTGTGGTCAGATGATGTAGATGATGGCAATTTAAGAACGCTGGCCTTTGATGTTTTACAGGATTTGAAAGAAATTCCCAACACAGGACAAGGTTTTGTGGTGGGAGGGCGCACAGAGCAAATGCGCGTTGAAATTATGCCTGAGCGTTTATCGGGTTTTGGTATCGGTCTAGATCAGGTGGCTAATACTATTCGCACCGCAAATAATGAAATTAATGCGGGTAATATAGAAAGTGGTGATACGCATTTTACAGTTTACAGTGGCACATTTCTTCATAACGCCAATGATTTAGGACGCTTAGTGGTCGGTTTACATAACAATATGCCTGTATATGTCAGGGATGTTGCCAAAGTATTCCAAGGCCCTGAAGAAGTGAAGCAAATCACCTCGTACTACACAGGGGCGGCCTATCGCTATAAAGAACAGGAGGAAACGGGTGAAGTATCAGATGTTGTGGCTGCGGCAGCACCCGCTGTCACGATTGCATTGGCGAAAAAAATTGGCACCAATGGTGTCACTGTGGCTAATGCGATTTTAAGCAAGTTAGAACAACTGAAAGGGCGTGTCATTCCTGATAATGTTCATGTTGAAATCACCCGTAATTATGGACAAACAGCCAACGATAAAGTGAATGATTTAATCAAAAAATTGTTGATTGCTACAGGTGCTGTTACCGTGTTGGTCTGGTTTTTCTTAGGTTGGCGTCCAGCTTTTGTAGTGACTCTAGTCATTCCCGTTGTACTACTGATCACAGTATTTTCAGCATTTATTATGGGTTTTACGATTGACCGCGTCAGTTTATTTGCCTTGATTTTTGCCATCGGTATCTTAGTTGATGATGCCATTGTGGTGATTGAAAATATCTATCGCCGCTGGCTATTGAATGCACAAATTGATACGGAAACCGTGATTGATGCTGTCCGTGAAGTGGGTAATCCCACCATTCTCGCCACCTTTACGGTGGTGGCAGCGTTGCTCCCAATGGGTTTTGTCCGAGGCATGATGGGACCTTACATGATGCCTATTCCTGTACTGGGTTCAATCGCCATGGTCTTTTCTCTATTTGCCGCTTTTGTGTTTACCCCTTGGCTGGCGATGCGGGGCTTCTTGCAACCTTCAATGGAAGTGTTACATAAAGCAGAGAAAAAAGAGCACGAAACCAATGAATGGCTGGAAAGGATGTTTCGTAAAATTCTGACTCCTTTATTATTAAATAGGATCAGTGGCAGCTTATTTTTTATTGGTTTAGTGATTGCATTTTTTGTTGCTATTTCAATGTTTTACTTTCGTGTGGTTGAAGTCAAAATGTTGCCGCTGGATAACAAGCCTGAATTTAACGTTTTCATTAATATGCCAGAAGGAACCGCATTGCCTGTCACTGCCAATATGGCGCATCAAATTGCAGAAAAGCTACGGACAGTACCTGAAGTCACAGCTTTGCAAAGTTATGTAGGCACCTCTCAACCTTTTGATTTTAACGGTATGGTTCGGCACTATTATCTGCGCGGAAAACCTTGGGAAGCGGATATTCATATCCAACTAAAACACAAGAAACATCGTGAACGCAGTAGTCATCAAGTGGCGACAGAAGCTCGCCGGATGATCAAAGAGATATTAGGTGACTCGCCTGCCAAAATCACTGTAGTGGAAATGCCGCCAGGCCCCCCTGTATTGCAATCGATAGTGGCTGAAGTGTATGGGCCCGATGATAAAACACGCCGAGCTGTCGCACAAAAACTGACCACCTTATTTGAGCAAGCAGAGATCGTTGATGATGTTGACAATTACATGGCTCAACCTCACGCATTGTGGCATTTTGAAGTAGATACAGAAAAAGCCGTGCGACGCAGTATTTCCGTAGATAGCATTAACCGCAATCTATCTATGGCTATGGGCGGTTATCGCTTAGGCGATGTGAAACATGGCAAAGTCCTTGAGCCTACTTTCATTGTTATACAAGCCCCCTTAGAAGTGCGTTCTCAACTCAGTCGCTTATATGATTTGCCCATCCCTACCATGGATGGTCGCAGCACGGTGCCTTTAGCTGAACTAGGACGTTTTGTGAGCAAATCCAGTGATCAAATGATTTTCTATAAAGATTTGCGCCGCATTGAATATGTAGTAGGTGATCCTGTCGGGATATACTTAGGCGACAACGAATATCAATTAGCTTCCCCCATTTACGGCATGTTAGAAATCACTGACTTATTAAAAGGTTATACAACACCTGATGGCGTAATATTAACGGGCAACTATCTAGAACCCCCAGAAGCCAATGGTAAATCAGGTTTTGAATGGACAGGAGAATGGACAGTCACTTATGAAACCTTCCGAGATATGGGATTGGCATTTGCTGTAGCTTTAGTGTTGATCTATTTATTGGTGGTTTGGTTGTTTGGTAACTTTTTAATTCCCGCGATCATCATGGCACCTATCCCATTAACACTATTAGGTATTGTGCCTGGACATTGGTTATTTAATGCCGAGTTTACCGCCACTTCCATGATTGGTTGGATTGCTTTAGCTGGCATTATTGTGCGTAACTCGATTTTATTAGTGGATTACTCCATTCATGAAGTGAGTCGTGGCACCCCTATTGAAGATGCCGTCATATTGGCCTGTAAAACCCGAACCCGCCCCATTATGATTACTGCTTTGGCTTTGGTAGGGGGTTCTAGTGTGATTTTATATGACCCTATTTTCCAAGGTATGGCTATTTCTCTATTATTCGGTGTCTTAGTCTCCACCATATTAACCTTAATCGTGATTCCTCTAGGCTGTATGACAGCGGGCCCTAAAGCGCTATTAAGTGGTAGTCAACCACCGGACGATCCTGATAATGGCGGCAGTGGTGGTCATTCAGATCGTGCGAACAAGCCTTCAAGTTCAGATGCAAATGCAACAGCATCAGCGCCTGTTCAAGCCAGTGGGAGTTCTAGCTATCTCACTCAAATGCTAAGCAAAGTTCAAGAATTTGCCACCTTATTGTTTTATCTCATACGAGCTATGTTGATGATGTCATTGATGGGAATAAAAGCTTTATGGAAAAAATCAGTGACTTATATGACAGCCGACGCGCCTTTACCAGCCTCTGAAACGGTCAATGTGAGCACAAAACCTGCTACACCTGAGCCAGCTAAGCCTGTGGCTGTTGCAGTGGAGCCATCAGCTAAAACCCCTTCCCAAGAAGAAGCTGAAGTGGCTACGGTGCCCCTTGACTCGACTGAGGCTAATACGCCCAAACCCATTAAAACAAGAATTAAACGAACCCATTCAGTGGGACATCGAGGTACTCGCGGAATGCGTGTAGATAACCATCAAAATGGTTCTTCTGTTCCCCCTGTTTAGAGAGCGGTAAAAATTCTTATGCTTAAGGCACTTGCCTATTTGTTAGTAACTGCTAAAATCATCGGCCTATTTTTTCGCCGTATTGGAGATTGATCTAATGAGTGAAGCTATCGTCTATGTAACAGACGAAAATTTTGAGACTGAGGTCTTAAATTCAAGCGTACCCGTATTGGTTGATTATTGGGCTGAATGGTGTGGGCCTTGTAAAATGATTGCACCTGTTCTGGATGAAATTGCACCAGAATATGCAGGGAAATTAAAAATCACTAAATTAAACATTGATGACAATCCTAATACCCCCCCAAAATACGGTATTCGGGGCATTCCCACGCTCATGCTATTTAAAGGTGGGCAAGTTGAAGCCACTAAAGTGGGAGCTGTTTCAAAATCCCAATTAACTGCTTTTATTGATAGTAATATTTGACAGTTATTCCAAGCTGTTATCTAATACCCCCTTGTTTCCTGCATTACAGCAAATTTCCAGAAAATTCTGGAAATTTGTGTAAATCAAATTACAAACAACACAACCAATTCCCATTAGCCAACAGTCTCTCAGTTGCTTTCCACAAGCAAAATACTGACTGCCTTTGTCTTTAAGGCATCTAAATCTAAAGCCTCCAACATTCTTCATCATCCTAGCATTCCTCTAACATAGTCTGCTTTTTGCCTATCGCGTTATATCGCGCCGGAAGTCCTCATGAATCTCACAGAACTGAAAAAACGCAACGCCACTGAACTTAATCAATTGGCTCAACAACTTAATCTTGAAGGCACCGCCCGTTCACGTAAACAAGACATTATCTTCGCCTTATTAAAAGCACATGCAAAAAAAGGTGAAGACATTTTTGGTGATGGGGTTTTAGAAATTCTCCAAGATGGCTTTGGTTTTTTGCGTTCTAGTGATAGTTCCTACCTAGCAGGGCCCGATGATATTTATGTCTCTCCCAGTCAAATTCGACGTTTTAATTTACGCACGGGCGATACCATCGCCGGAAAAATTCGCCCTCCTAAAGAAGGCGAACGTTATTTTGCATTATTAAAAGTCAGCGAAATCAACTTTGATATTCCTGAAAATGCAAAAAACAAAGTGCTATTTGAAAACCTCACTCCATTATTTGCCAATCAACGTTTTCAATTAGAAATGGGCAATGGTTCTACTGAAGATTTAACCCCGCGCATTATTGATTTAGCCGCACCTATAGGGAAAGGCCAACGTGGTTTAATTGTCTCCCCCCCTAAATCCGGTAAAACCATGATGTTGCAAAACATCGCACAATCTATAGCCGCTAACCATCCTGAATGCTATTTAATTGTCTTATTAATTGATGAACGTCCTGAAGAAGTGACAGAAATGGCGCGTTCAGTGCGCGGAGAAGTGGTGTCTAGCACCTTTGATGAACCCGCCACCCGTCATGTACAAGTGGCTGAAATGGTGATAGAAAAAGCCAAGCGACTGGTTGAGCATAAAATGGATGTGGTGATATTACTGGATTCAATCACTCGCTTAGCACGCGCCTATAACACCGTCGTTCCTTCTTCTGGAAAAGTATTAACAGGGGGTGTAGATGCCAATGCGTTGCATCGACCTAAGCGCTTTTTTGGTGCAGCGAGAAATGTTGAAGAAGGCGGCAGCTTAACCATTATGGCTACGGCTTTAATTGATACAGGTTCCCGAATGGACGATGTGATTTATGAAGAATTCAAAGGCACAGGCAATAATGAAATTCATCTAGATCGCAAAATTGCAGAAAAACGTATTTACCCCGCCATCAATATCAACCGTTCCGGTACACGTCGAGAAGAATTACTCATCGGTGCAGAAGAACTACAAAAAACCTGGATTCTACGTAAACTGCTACACCCTATGGATGAACTAGCCGCAATGGAATTTATTCTCGAACGTCTCAAAGTCACAAAAACCAATGTTGAGTTCTTCCAAGCTATGAAACGCTAATGGATGAAAAAAGTCATGCCACATCTGTTGGTGACTATTTCTCCGCATGGTTACGGGCACGCCATGCAAACCTGTCTAGTGTTAAACGCATTACACCAATGCCGTCCTGATTTACGCATTACCCTGCAAACCACTGTTTCCAGAGACTTCTTAAGCAGCCGTTTAAATCTGCTCTATACCCTCTTGCCCATAAACCATGATTTTGGCATGTTGATGAATTCTGCGGTGGATATTGATGTCCCTGCCAGCCATCAAGCCTATCAACAGGCACATGAAAATTGGCCGACTCGTGTGACACAGACCAGCCAAGACTTACAACATCTGCAAGCTGATGTCATTTTAGCTGACGTACCTTATCTCACCTTAGCCGCAGCCGCACAAATAGGTGTTCCCACTATCGCCTTATGCTCTCTCAATTGGTTTGATATTTATAAACATTATTGCCACGATCTCCCGCAAGCCGATAAAATTCAACAACAAATGCTTGACGCTTACCAATCAGCCGCCGTGTTTCTTCAGCCTCAACCCAGTATGCCCATGCCTGAGCTGCACAATACCCAGTCCATTGGCTGCTTGGCAGAATTAGGTGAAAATCAGCGCGAAAGCCTTTTGCAACAACTTCAACTCCCTGAAAATACTCGCCTCATCCTCGTCGCCTTGGGCGGTATCAACATGCCATGCCCCGTCCATCGTTGGCCCGTATTGAAAAACACCTGTTGGCTCATTCCCTCTGCTTGGCACACTGAACGCAGCGATATGCGGGTTTTCAATACACTCGCATTGTCCTTTATCGACACATTGTGCAGTTGTGATTTAATCCTGACCAAACCCGGTTATGGTAGCTTCACCGAAGCCGCTTGCAACGGCATACCCACACTCTATTTACGCCGAGAAGACTGGCCCGAAACCCCGTATTTAACCGACTGGCTACATCAACACACCGCCGCCCAAGCTATCACCCGTGAACAACTGCACCACGGAGACCTGCAAAACAGTATTGAACAAGTCTTAGCGTTGCCACGCCCTTCCCCGCCTGCACCTACCGGCGCTGAGCAAGCCGCTCAGATGATTAACGATTATTTATAACTAGCGCGGTAAGTTGTGCTAAGCCTCTTTTTGTGAAGTCCAACATTTCAATTCCGAATTTAATGCCTACTTTATGGCTGCGATTCACAGGAACTGAGGAAAAACCTTTCGCGTTCTGCGCAGGTGAAGTGCTTGCAGCTTAAGGTGACGCGGGCTTACTGGATGAGATCGGGTAAATCCTGGAAAGCAGGCCATAGGCGGGCGGTGTTGTCATTAAATTCTGAAAAAACCTTTGTCTTTACGCTTTTAACTGCCCAAATCCAGCTTGGGTGAAATGCCGATCAAACGTCAGCGCATCCGTCACATCCATCTCGCGCATCACCACATAAAGAGACACAATCGACCAAGCCCCAAGTTTTGTCGCTATAGTTTTCGTAAAGTGCTAAACCACGATTAAACAGCACAGGATTCAAACGCACCATAGTCACATCTGATGAATCCTGAAAATAATGAATAATCTGCGCCCCTTCGTTCTTAAAATTCTTTGCCAAGGCATTGCCGACTTCCAACAAAATCGCATCGGTGGTGATGAAGGGGGAATTTTCGTAGCGGTCTGACAAGATTTGGGCTTCTGCATGATGATCGTCGTCTTCATTAATCAAAGCGATGACAAAACCCGTATCCACAAACACAGGCTTAAGCATTTTTTTCACCGTTCAAATAGGCATCAATATTTTCTGCAAAATCTTTGGGGGCAGAAATCTTCACAGTTTTCAGCTTTGCCATCAGCCCTTGCGGTGGCGGCACTGTGCTTTGTTGTTGTAAAGATTTAATGATGCGATACAAAGTATCCAGATATTGTGTATCCACCTCATCAATTTCTGATTTCAATAATTCTTTAGTGCTCATGACAACCTCCAATTCCGTTGTTTATTGATTATTCGCGGTGAGCAAGGTTTTGCCATTGAGACTGAATACTGCCCAGTTATTTGGAGTGTCAAACCGTAGTTTGACACAGAAAAAGCGAAGCTAGCGCTTCGTATGCAGACCCTTCGACAGACTCAGGGCGAGTCTACGGTTTGGCCTCCAGTGTTAAAAATTATCTTCCTCAACTAACAAGTATCGATATTCCTTATATTCCTGAAACTGTCTTGCCAGTGTCTCCCGCTCTTGAGTTTCCAACAAACGTTGAAAACTGGAAAAGTGATAGTCTTTCAAATCCGTGACATAGCCATGTTTGAAAGGATTATTGAACAAATAATTTTGACGCACGGTGTAATCATGCTCATTGCGGGGGCAATAATCCCAATAATTCCACCACACAGGCAAGGCACAGTCGGTCACCTCGCGGATAGGGTCGCAGAATGACTGTGGATACGCGCCATCAATTTAGCCAAATCTGCGCCTTTAGCACTTCTGCCCAACAAATGATAATGGTTATCTAAAATCACCCATTCATGTCATTGCCAATTAAACTTAGCAAAACTCTCTTGAATCAAGGCTAACAATTGTTGTTTAAGACTGTCTTGTGCCAGCAAGCGGCGTTTTTCATAGATAGCAGCGGTTAAAAAATAATCGGTTTCATCCAACATCAGATGCGCTGGTGTATGCAAACTGCGCTTAAACATAGACTTTGCTTGTATTTTCAGGAGTATATTTCTCGGAGTGTCAAACCGTAGTTTGACACAGAAAAAGCGAAGCTACCGCTTCGTGTGCCAAACTACGGTTTGGCACTCCAACTGGGTTCGGCACTCCGATTAGATTCGGATGAGATTGGGTAAATCGTGGAAAGCCGTCATAGATGGGCGGTGTTAGCAGCAGAGGCAGAGCATCAACCCTGCCGCGATATATACGGAAAAGCATCAACCAACGCATCCAACGTCTGTTTACTATTCGCTTCAAACACAAAAATCCAACTATCATTCATCCAGCCAAACCAGCGAGCACCCGACGCATCATCGCTTCCTTTCGCAATCCACCGAGCCTGCAAAATCCCTTTACTATGCGTTGGATAACTTTTCACAATCGGCACTAATACGGTTTTAAAATACTCGCTGCCAACTTCCATAGAAACGGCTTTGATAACAGTCATTGTGGCAGAACTGCCATAACGCGCTTTAACGCCGCGATACTGTGTTTCATCAAGCGCCAGCACTTCAAGTTGCGCGGTTTGCCCCTGAAACTCGGCCAATATAACCTGCTCCACCACGCTCTGATTATTGGCAGGAGGCGCAAGGTAAGTGTTATAGCCGTGGCTTTTCAACCAAAACACCGCCAAGGCAACTAACACAAACAGACCTAAAAACACGCCCAACAAAATTTTCAACGCTTGCAATGGCTTTTCTCCTAAAATGAGTTTTGGAGTGTCAAACCGTAGTTTGACACCTGCATCTGCCAAACTACGGTTTGGCACTCCACTAAGGTTTTGTTTGCTATCCCAGACTTCAATCAGCGTCGGCAGCTTGGTGGCTCCCGTGGGTAATTCCTTGAGCAGTCGCTCAAGGAATTGGTCTTCACGCTCAGTCTCATCGACACGCAAGGGCAACAAGGCTTTTGCTAAATATTTGAAGGCATTATCTTTGGGACGACATTCAATCACTTGCCAATGCGCAGGCAGATTGGGCACCAGCCCCGCGAACACCGCAGAAGATTTACCGCTACCGCTGACACCCACCAGCGCAATGAAATTCTGCTTGGCAAGCAGTTTCAGCAATTCGTGGGTTTCGTTTTCACGCCCATAAAACAGTTTATTTTTAGCATCTTCCGCACGAAAGGTGGCTAAACCTTTGTAGGGGTTGCTGAATTGGGTGGGAGTTTCTCTGGCAAGCTGCGGTGCAACTTGGCGGATGATGTTGAGCAGATGATCGAGTTCATTGCGGTTTTCTGCGTGTTGAATCAACAGTGTGGCTTGTTCAACTTGAGATACTTTTTGCGGCAAGTAGGCGTTCTGCATCTGGAAACGGTGCAGCACTTCGGCAAATTCGCCCTCATTGAGGCGTTTGAGCCAATCCAGGGCTTGGTTGTGAGCAGACGGTGTTGGGTTCATGAGCTGTTTTTAAGGGGGGTACTACATTTGCGGATGGGTGCTAGTGACGCTACCTGAAGAATGCAACTATCGGTCAGGTTCATAAGCTTCGTATTGAGGCACATCGCCACTGATGTTTTCCCAATTGGCTTTAGAAGTGACAAAAATATGCGCCGAAGGTCTTTCTTCAATATCTGATTCAATGGTGCCCAAACGAATTCTCACCGTATCAGGCTGCGAGTCTTTTTTGCTAAAAATAGGCGAACCACAATGCTTGCAAAAATACTTGGTTTGATCAGCATTGGCTGAATAGCCCGTGAGTTCATGTTCACCTGAAACAAATCTAAAATCATCCGCATTCACATTACCATTGGTGGCAAATGCACTGCCCTGTGCTTTACGGCATAGAGAACAATGGCAATAAATAATGTTTTGAATAGCCCCAGTGATTTCAAATTGCACTTTCCCACATAAACAACCGCCTTTATAAATATGTTCTTTCATATTGACCCCTCATGTGATGCAAAGAATTTATTCTTCACGCAACAAATTCAATAAATCCTTGGCGGATAATTTGCCACTCATATCACTGCCATCTAATAAGCTATCGGCTAAATCTCGCTTTTGATGATGTAATGCAACAATCTTTTCTTCAATGGTATTTTGCGCGACCAAGCGATAAATTGTTACAGGGCGCTGCTGTCCAATACGGTGCGCTCGGTCAGAGGCTTGATCTTCTACTGCGGGGTTCCACCAAGGGTCCATGTGAATCACATAATCAGCCGCTGTTAGATTGAGTCCCACCCCGCCCGCTTTAAGACTAATCAAAAAGACATCGCCTTCTCCCGCTTGAAACGCTTGAACCCGTGTTTGACGAGCTTTCGCGGGCGTGCTGCCATCCAGATATTGATAACTAATATTTTTGCTGTCTAAGTATTCGCGCAGAATATTTAAATGATCAACGAATTGACTAAACACCAGTGCTTTATGTTGATTATCGAGTAGTTCTTCTACCACTTCGGCAAAGACTTTCAACTTACTACTGGATAATTGAATATCTTTCTTCACCAAACGCGGGTGGCAACAAGCACGGCGCAGACGCATGATTTCCGCTAGAATTTGTAATTGCTTATGTCCTTCAGGGGCATCCATCATGCTCAAAGTTTGTACCGCTTTTTGACGCAAGGCTTCATAAAAGGCCAGTTCTTCTTTAGATAATTCAATTTGCAGCATGATTTCTGTGCGTTCAGGTAGTTCACTTAAGACTTGTGATTTAGTCCGGCGCAGAATAAAGGGTTGAATTAAACGTTTGAGGCGATGGCGTGCATCCCGATCATGATCGCGCTCAATAGGAATGGCAAAGCGGCTATTGAATTTTTCTAATGAACCTAGCAATCCAGGATTAATAAAACGAAATAAATTCCATAGTTCTCCCAAATGATTTTCAATGGGCGTGCCTGTGGTAATGCATTTAAACCCCGCTTGTAACTGCATGGCGGCTTGAGAACGTTTGGTGGCGGCATTTTTAATGGCTTGTGCTTCATCCAGAATAATGGTTTGAAATTCTATTTTAGCCAGTTTTTCAGCCACTTCTTCTTGTTGCAATAAACCGTAACTGCACACCAGTAAATCAAAGGCTTGCAATTCATCTAGCATTTTTTGACGATCCCCACTGCCTAATGATAAAGGACGTAAAGTGGGTGCAAATTGATGCGCTTCCATTAACCAGTTCATGCACACGGATGTGGGAGCTACCACAAGACTAGGGCCTTTGGGAGCACGACTTAAGATCACGCTTAAGCCTTGCAGCGTTTTACCCAAGCCCATATCGTCTGCCAAGCAGGCACCCACCCCCCAATGAGCTAAACGCGCTAACCAATTAAATCCTTCTAGTTGATAATCGCGTAATTCTGCTTGCAAGGTACTGGGCAGTTGCGGTTTGAAATCTTCCATCTCGCGCAAGCTTTGAATATGTGCTTGCCAATGTTGATCCACTTGAAGCTCTCCAACATGAGCAAAGAAATCTTCTAATACAGGAGCAGCCAAGGGATGAATGCGTGTGCCTTGACCGTGGATGTCAGAAAAACCACGTAAATCATTTAAACGTTGGCGAAACTCATCGGTTAAAGCCATGAATTCATTGTCACCCACTTTAATAAAACGTCCAGGAGAATGATCCAGTAGTTCTAATAAACTGCGCATATCCATGACTTCATCTGCGCTTAAATTAAGTTCACCTTGCAAGCTAAACCAGTCATTTTCTCGGTGAATACTGAGCTTAAATTGTTCTATACCCACTTGATGTTTGAGTTTAAACTTTTCACCTTCAGGCCATTCAATTTGAACGTCATCTTGAATATGCTGTAATTGAATGAGTAATTCTAGGCATTGTTCTGGATCATTGATTAAACATTCTCCATCCAACTGCTCAACTTCATGAATAACAGGGCAAGTATTATCAATGATTTCAGCCTGTTGTTTTTCTAATAATAAATCTCGTGAAGTTTGAACCCGTTGTCCATTAATGTCGGCAATGATGCTTTTAGCCCCTTCCCCAGGGACATAATAAGGCCCGCCTCCCGTGCTACTAAAGGGTTGAACTAATACCATCATTTTCAAACCCTCACCAAAAGGGAGCAAATGCAGATGTGGCATAGCATCCGCTTCAACACGAGTCGCATTAGATAAGTTTTCATCGATGTCGGAATGAATCGTCACCATTGACGAGACTTGAGAAACCGCTTTAATGACGGTTTGTTTTGCTGAAACAGGAACGCTTAAGCCTTTTTCACCAATAATATTCATCAATTGATGAAATTGCGGAGAGAGTTTTATGACGTTTAATCGTGTGGGGGTTTCTTTTTTAATAATCAGAGATTGCGCTGAATTTTTGGGTAAGGGTTCAACTTGAATATCTAATGTATTTTCGCCATTTTTTTTGACTAAAAGCTGCGGTTCAGATTTGACAATTTCAACATTGATATTGTTCATCCCTTCCCAGAAAGCTAAGGGATGCCCTACCATATCGAGCATGACATTATCATCAAATTTATATTGAGTTTGTCCATAATAGCCATCTTCAAATTCACGTATATGTTGACAAATGCTTAAATCTTGTGGCGTTAAATAACTTAACTCATTGTCAGAAGGGTTTACTAAACGTTTCAAAGCCACTGAACGACCCTTTGTCCAGCCACCTTTTGCCGTCTGTTTTTGTTCTTTAGGTGAAATCGTGTAATGAAAATGAGTCTCTTTAATAAACCACACCAGACGTAATGCTGTTTCAGTGGTTTTTTGTTGACCTGAAGCTGGAGTATTTAAATCAAGTAATGCCTGTAAAGCATGTTCCCAAGGTGCTTTAGTGGTGATTAAATCTGCCAAGGCTAGAATTTGATGCTTTTCTCTGAACTGAGCCGCTACTTGAAGATGAGATGGACTATCAAATACGCGGCCTAAGATTTCAGCCACCTCTGCGGCTAACCATAAATAAGCATGGTGATTAAGGTTTTCATAGAATTGATGTAGCGGTGCGCTATGAGCGCGTAGACTATCCACATCGGTCCAATATAAACATAACATTTGAACTAATTGTCCTAGAGCATCTTTGGGCATCGCCTTAAAGGTATTATTGTGCTTGAAATAGTCTAACTCTTGAGGTTGTCCTTGCAGCATGTCCACTAAAGCATTTAATCCACGAGCAGTGTCTATAGCCCCGGCTTTAGATAAGGCATCAATATGTGATTTAAGGTGTTTTTGATGTTTGCTGGGGTGATCTTGTAATCCTGATAACACTAAAAAAATTCCGTCAACACCTTTGAGAAACACTTTACGGCTACCCGATGATTGACGAATGAGTTTCAAACTCTCTTCATATGAAAGGCGGGATTGTTCAAAATGCCCTTGCAACATAGCAATATGCGCTTGCAAAATTTTGCTACCCACACTGACATGCCCGATGACCTCGTGAGTCAATGCTATTTTTTGTTCTAGGCTTTGAATATCTCCTTGCAATAAATCTAAACGTGCTAAAGATAATTGCAGACTTAACCATAATATATGTTCATCTTTATTGATTGAAGTATGAGTATTCATCCGTTGCCGGGTTAATAAAACACAATCATTTATCGGTGTTAATGATTGCAAAGATAGATTGACTTCATCCACCATTAAATAGGCAAAGATATTGAAAGGTAATTGCTCAAACCAGTTTTTATCAAAAGGATTTTGATAAATACGGCTTAATGCTTCTTGAACTGACACCACGGTAGCTAACTGTTGGCTCTGATAAATGTCAACTTGTTTTTTAATAAATGTATCGTCGTTTTGATACAGACCCAAGCGTAATTCTCGGATGAATTGCTCAACCGTTTCAAATCTTCCTTTAGAACCCCAATACTGAGAAAGAGGCAGTAAGTCTTGTACTATTTTAGCCCGTGATGTAAATGACTCTTGTTTAACCAGAGTGCGGGCTATCAGTTCTACAATCAAATAAGAACAACGTAGCCCTCTACCTCTCACCTCTTCAACCAGTTCGGCTTTTTCCAAATGCTCAATGAAAGGTTTTAAATAACTCACGCTCAAAGCACGGCCTTGAGGCGTTTGCATCCCGGTTTTATTAAGACAATTAACTATTTTGGTGCGTGACACAGGTTCATAAATAACCGCCATCATGTGCATGATAGCTTGTTCAGTGTCAGCCAAGGCTTGATAGGCTGCCCAGTATTTTTTACGTTTTTGTGCCAAAGTGATGTCAACATCCATGATTACGGGTTCTCGCGTCAGAATATTAAATTCAATGAAAACAGCTATCCATTACCACAAGATGACTGCCTGCGTCAACTACCAGGCTTATCAATTTGATTTCCCCTCGCATTTTTCCCAGACAGCGTATCAAATACTGCGTCAGTCGATTGAAAACGAAGGTGAAAATATAAACCCTCCAGAACTAGGCGTGCTACATATTTGTCATCCATTATTTTTTATTCAGTTTCCTGCTTATGGTTTTCCTTATTTCAAAATTAATTTTTATGTCCATGTGGCAGGATTTGAAGTTCAACACTATTTACGTTTATTTAATAATCAACTAGATTATGCCTATACACAGTATTGAAAATATAATAAAACACGGCAAAACATTATATTATAAATTGCTGATATTTTAATACCTCATGTTACGCAGACACTTCTTTTTTTAAGGCATAAAATCCATTGCACTGCAAAAGAGTTGTTTTTATAGATTTTGTTTTATGAAGGCTCTAAAAATAAAATCTATATTGACTGCGTAAAAGTCTATATCGACAGTAGGCTTAAGCATCTATACACAAGCAAGACAGTGTATAGATTCTAAGGTACGTTCATCATCACCTCAACAAGGAGGGAAAGGTTTTGGAAAACAATACCTTTAATAAAATGCCCACAGCTTTGTTATTTGACAGTGTGAATAACAAACGCCAGGCCACTCAGCAGTCTGTACTTGAAAATGCATTGTTGGCGAGTAAGCTGGGTATTTTGATGGCTGTTAAAACGGATAAGTACATTAATTTCAGGCATGACATTGTTGAATTAACTGGACGGCAAGTGATTGCTTTAACCTCCATTCTGGATGAGTATTTTAATGTCAACATGCAGCAAGAAGTTCGAGATTTGCTGATTGAACCCAATATGCCTGATACCGTGTCAAACGACTCAGCATTGCTTGATGGATTAAATAAGCAGACACAGAATGAAAATAACCAGGGTTTATTTAAACGCATTAAGCGTTTTTTTGGTAGACAACGCGCATAGGGAGGCAGTCTGATGGGGAAAATCGCCCATAAAGGTGGACAAACATTTATTGGTGGACTGAATCGCGTCTTTCATTGCAATCATTACAATGCGCATTTGCAAATGAGCATTTTAATGTCAGAAGGTATTAGCGGGCATGTTCCAGAACGTTTATTAGTGGATGCTGTCAGTCCGTTAATTAAATACTTAATGAAGGAAGGTTATACTGAGACTGAATTATTATATGAGTTTTCTTTTTGTGGTTTTGGTAAGTTAAAGCAATTAAATGAAGAATATTGGGTCACGCCTTTTTCTCATTATGGAGACTCAACTTATACGCATGGCAAACCAGGAAAAGTGGCTTATTTTAATGCGGGTTATGTACAAGGCATTACCCAATTTTTTACAGAACAAAGCCATAGTAAATTAATGGATGATGACAATGACCAATATCATGTTAATACCGAGCAAGCAAACAACAGTGAAAGCTATTTTGCTTATGACGTTGAACTGAGTGAACCGCCGCCGCGTTTTGAGTTTAAAGATTGTATTCCTTGTCGCACAGGTATTGATGAAAATGCGGTGATTCAAGCGGTCAGTTCATTACCTTTATTTGGTCGTTTAGGCAAAAATGACACGGGTTTAATTAATGCGTTTGGCGTTGTTTTAACCAACCATTTTGCTGATTATTATAATCGCATTTCGTATCAAACCTATTTTGCTATGACTCAAGCGGGTATTCCTGAAGAAGATGTGAAAGAAATCTTCATTCAATCCGGTCATGTATGCGCCTTTAATACTTTTGGCGGCATTATGAGTAGTCCTGAATGGCACGCTGTAGTAGAACCTATGTGTAAAGGCCGAGAAGATTGGTTTCATGGCATGATTGCTGTGATTAATGCATTAGGTTGGGGGCTGTATCGGATTGAGAAAATAGACATTGAAAAAGAATTCATTGTGCGTATTTATAATTCTTATGAAGGTGTCGGGTATCGTCGCATGTACCCTATAACGGAGGATAAAAGTCTATCGTTTTTAGCCATGGGTGCTATGCTGGGTTTAGTGCATTTATTATGGAAAGTGGATATTCGTGATAAGCCCTCATTAGATCATGATTTTTATGTGAGCCAGTTTAATAACCCTGAAAATAGTTATGGCGTAGAACAAACCGATGCTATTGCGGCTGGAGATGATTATGATCGCATTGTGGTTTATCGATGATTAAGAGCCTAAAGGATAAGATATGAACGCAACTCAAACCGCTAATGCTGATCCGCATGAATTGGCTAAATTTAACGCTTTAGCCAGTCGTTGGTGGGACCCTAATAGTGAATTTAAACCGCTGCATGAGATTAACCCTCTGCGCTTAGATTTTATTGATGAACGTGTCGGTTTAGCGGGCAAAGTGGTGTTAGATGTGGGTTGTGGCGGCGGCATTTTGGCGGAAAGCATGGCACAACGTGGAGCCGAGGTGACGGGCATTGATATGGGGGAAGCCGCGCTTAATGTGGCTAAACTGCATTTGTTTGAATCTAATGTTGAAGTAGATTATCAACACGGCAGTGCTGAAGAATGGGCGCAACGTTATCCTGCACAGTTTGATGTGGTGACGTGTTTGGAAATGTTGGAGCATGTGCCTGATCCGGCTTCGGTGATTCAAGCTTGTCAAACACTGGTGAAACCCGGCGGTCAGGTGTTTTTTTCCACCATTAATCGGAATCCAAAAGCGTATTTATTGGCGATTATTGGGGCGGAATATGTGTTGAACTTATTACCCAAAGGCACTCATGAATACGGCAAGTTTATTCGCCCTTCTGAACTCGGCGAGTGGGCGCGTGCGGCGGGATTGAATATTAAAGAATTAGTCGGCATGAGCTATCACCCTTTTTCGCAAACCTATAGCTTGGGTCAGGATGTAGACGTGAATTATCTACTTCAAACTCAACGCGAAGCCTAACCCTTAGCGCCGACTCCTAATGCAAGATACTCATATTTCTCTCGCCCACGGTAATGGTGGACGTTTTATGCGCGAACTCATTGAAGAATTATTCGCGCGTTATTTACGCAATCCTCTCTTAGATGTACAAACGGACGCGGCTTGTCTACCTTGGTCAGCCCATGAAATCGTGATGAGCACGGACGGTTTTACTGTGCAACCGCTGGAATTTCCAGGTGGGGATATTGGTTCATTGGCGGTGCATGGTACGGTCAATGATTTGGCGGTATCGGGTGCTATCCCTCGTTATCTCTCATTAAATGCTTTTATTGAAGAAGGTTTAGAGGTCGCGTTGCTAGAACGTATTGTGCAAAGTCTGGCTCAAGCGGCACAAGACGCAGGTGTGGCGGTGGTGGCAGGCGATACAAAGGTGTTGCGCCGAGGTGAAGGTGGCGGTATTTATCTGGCGACCACGGGTGTGGGGGTGAAAACTGCGCAAGTAGAACTCGGCTTATCCAGTATTCATGCAGGGGATAAGGTGCTGGTCAGTGGTTCTGTGGGCGACCACGGTATTGCGGTGATGCTGGCGCGGGAACAATTTGGTTTACGTGGCGATTTAGCTTCGGATAGCGCCTGTGTATTGCCGTTATGCAAAGCCATATGGGATATGCCAGGGGTGCATTTTATGCGTGATCCCACACGCGGCGGTCTCGCTACTGTGCTTCATGAAGTAGCGCAATCCACAGGTTTTGGGGTGCGTTTGCAGCAAACGGCGATTCCCATCCATGATCCAGTTCAATCCGTATGCGATATGCTGGGTTATGACCCCTTATTTTTAGCCTGCGAAGGGCGAGTATTAGCCGTGGTGGCGGCTGAGCAAGCAGAAGCCGCATTAGACGCTTGGCGTACCCTGCCGCAAGGAAAAGAGGCGGCTTTAGTCGGCGAAGTGATCAATACGCAAACGCAGGTCAGCCTAGTCACGGCACTTGGCGGCGAGCGTTTATTAGAAGAATTGGAAGACGAACCATTACCTAGAATTTGTTGAGTGCAAACAGCGTTAGCACGACAGCTTCTAAGGTGGATTTAGCTTAGTGAGGTTTGACATGTCTAACATTCGTCCAGCCATAGTCGCGGGGAGTTTTTATCCTGTTCAAGCTTCCGCGCTGCAACAACAAGTAAAGACCTTTCTTCAGGCTGTGCCTATTGAGGACTGGCCCGCCCCTAAAGCGTTGGTTGTCCCCCATGCGGGATATATTTATTCAGGAGCGATTGCTGCGACGGCTTATGCTCGCTTGGGTTCGGTGGCTGAGCGCCTTCAGCGTGTGGTCTTACTGGGCCCTTCACACCGTGTTTTTTTTCAAGGTTTGGCTCTCAGCAGTGCAAAGGCTTTTGCATCGCCTTTGGGTGATGTGCCTTTAGATGAAAAGGCCAGCGCTGCATTATTATCTTTTCCACAGGTACGAATATTGGATCAAGCCCATGCACAAGAGCATAGTTTGGAAGTGCATTTGCCTTTTTTACAATATCTGTTGCCCCATTTTCAGCTTATCCCCATCGTAGTCGGGCAAGCCAATCCTACGAGTGTGGCGCAAGTATTAGAATTTTTATGGGGTGGAGAGGAGACCTTAATAGTGGTCAGTTCTGACTTGAGTCATTATCATGACTATGTAAATGCTCAACAGCGTGATGCCGCGACTTCTCAGGTGATCGAATCTTTGTGTGACAATGTATTACAAGGTGATGATGCTTGCGGTCATTATCCGTTAAATGGCTTGTTAAGAGTGGCAAAAAGAAAAGGGATGCAGGTCACCACCGTGGATGTACGTAATTCTGGTGATACGGCAGGTTCTCAACAAACAGTGGTGGGGTATGGGGCTTATGTCTTTCACTGAACAAGAAAAAAACATCTTACGTCAAATTGCGCTAGATTCAATTCTGCATGGTCTGCATTCTGGTACGCCGCTCGGCGTTGATTCGACAGACTATTCTCTTGCGCTTCAGCATCAACGCGCGACCTTTGTCACTTTGCACCGTCAGCAAGTATTACGGGGTTGCATTGGCACTTTGACTGCCAGTCATCCTCTGGTGCTGGATGTGGCTTATCATGCTCATGCTGCGGCTTTTTCTGATCCCCGTTTTTCGCCGCTGCGTGAGGCAGAATTGGATGATTTATCCATTCATATTTCTGTATTGAGTGAAGCTCAAGCGATGGATTTTAGTTCTGAAGCGGATTTGTTGGCTCAATTGCATCCGGGGATTGATGGACTTATTTTGCAGGAGGTAGGACACACGGCGACATTTTTACCTTCCGTGTGGGAGCATTTGCCGCAACCAGAAGACTTTTGGCTGCATTTGAAACGTAAAGCCGGTTTGTCTAGCGAGCATTGGTCTAATACTCTGAAAGTATTACGTTATCAAGCTGAGTCGATTTAGCGTATCAGCGACTCATTTAAATAGCGTCAGCACTCCGGTATAACCGTAGAGTCGATTATGTGACACCTCTCCATTGGCGAAAAAGCCCACTAATGGAAAATCCCCTAACGTATCTTGGATAATTTTTAATTCTTGCGAATCTTTTCCAAATAAGTTCTCTCCCCGACCCAGACAACTGAAATACAACCCACCTCGTGGTGGTTGCTCTAAGTCTTTTTGAATCGACTCAAGCATACGTTGCATGTCTTCACGAGCCGTTTCAGCATCGCGGCGGGTGAATAATATAGACATCCCCGGTTTGATATTTTCCCCAATCGCCAGCAGACTACGTTCTGGATCAGCGCCGACTAAATTGCGCACTAAATAATCACCCGTATCAGAACCCGTGATGGGAAAAGCAGCAAAAATATAGCCCGCCGCTTTATTAATATCACGCGCCAGCACTTCACCAATATCGCGCTTAAAGACTTCTAAAGCGGGTTCATCATCTAATTTAGCGATCACATTGTGATGGCCTTCGGTGATTTCATGACGAGCACCAATAGGAGAGCAACCTTGGGTTAAGCGCGTAGAAACGCCAATGGAGGGATCAAATAAAACACCGGATAAACCGCCTTCAACAATATCGTCGGCAATTTGTACATAACGAGTGCGAGAACTGGACAATCCTCCGACTAAAAAAGCAGAATCTAGCGTTTCAGACAATTGTTCAATGATTTCGGGGACTTCATTGTTACGCGCATCACCATGCACAACTGAAAACACGGCTAATTTATCTCGGTACCAGCTTTCATGCTGTGTGCAAAAATTATCCAGTTGTTGACTACTAATCGTAGAAAAAACTTCAAAACTGCCTGCTGGAAATTCGCCCAACATCACCACCACAGCCGAGGTATCAAAATATTCTGTGCCTGTACTGCATACGCCCACGCCCACACTGCCTGTCCAATGCGGGACGCTCGTATTATTTTGAAAAAAATGCAAAATATCCTGGGCTTTGCTGGATAACACATCACTGATATAAAGAAACCCCAAATTGGCATCAGGAGACACTTCGCCCAGTTGTTCTAAACAATCAGCGACAATATGTTCCCAAGCATCTCCTTGAGCATGAGCATAAGCAAAAGCTGTCATGAAATCTTCCTTGGGAATCGAGTAAAGCAGTCTGCTGCTTTAGGGACATTAGAGCCTATACGAAAACGGGATAATCGGCTGCAAACTTGCCTCAAAATGGCGAATTTTCGCTTCGATTCCCCATCTTCGTATAGGCTCTTAGCGATAAGGTTGTTCTTCAATCTCATCTTTATCTTTAACCACGGGCATCAAGTCTGCTTTGCTCACACCGAGAGCTAGAGTCGTTGCGCTGGCGACATAAATGGAGGAATACGTCCCTACGATAACCCCAATAATTAAGGCAGTGGCAAAACCATGAATCATTTCTCCCCCTAGGACAAACAGGGATAGCACCACTAATAAAGTCGTAATAGACGTCATCAAGGTACGAACCAAGGTTTGGTTCAAAGAAGTATTCATCACTTCAACCGGTTTACCTTTACGCATTTTCAAAAAATTATCACGAATGCGGTCAAATACCACGATGGTATCATTCAAAGAATAACCAATCACAGCTAATAAAGCCGCCAATACGGTTAAATCAAATTCAAATTGAAACAATGCAAAGGCTCCTAATGTAATGAGCGCATCATGCACCAAAGCTAGGACTGAACCTAATGCAAAACGTTTTTCAAAACGAAAGGTGACATAAATCAAAATGCCAATCAGTGTATACAGTAAAGCCAGTCCTCCATTTTCTATTAATTCTTTGCCTACTTGTGGACCGACAAATTCCACTCGACGCATATTGACGGTATCACCATCATGATTTAATAGTTTTAATATTTCATTGCTCAGGGTTTCATTGTTTTTATCTTCATGTAGACCCAAACGAATTAAGACATCTTTATCCGTACCAAAATGCTGTACCACTGCATCATCATATCCGCCTTTACTCAGCGTGCTACGGATTGATGAAAGATCAGCGGTTTCTTGATAGCCAACTTCCACCAAAGTACCGCCAGTGAAATCAATACCGAAATTCAAACCACGCACCGCTAAACTACCCACGGATAACAGCAACATAATGCCGGAAATTAAAGCGGCAATACGGATGTGTTTGTTTTCCAGAAAATGAAAATTGAAGTGTTGATCATTAAAATCAAGGAGTGCCATCAGCTATTCATCTCCAAGTGAGTTAAGTGACTCTGCTTGCATGAAGCAGAGGTGATTTTTGTATGAAGCCAGCCCTATTGGTGATAGCTGCCCTCTATGTCAGTGACCTGTTTACAAAGGCAGTTGTTTGAGTTTTTTATTGCCATACCGCCAGTTGATGATACTGCGACTCACCATGATGGCAGTAAACATTGAAGTGATAATGCCTAAAGATAAAGTCACCGCAAAACCTTTCACAGGGCCGGTACCAAAACTAAACAACACCATACCTGCTATCAAAGTGGTGACATTGGCATCTAAAATAGTACCAAAGGCTTTTTCAAAACCAGAGTGAATACTGGCTTGAGGACTATTGCCATTACGTACTTCTTCACGAATACGCTCATAAATCAATACATTGGCATCAATCGCCATACCAATAGTCAGAAGAATACCCGCAATCCCTGGTAACGTGAGCGTGGCTTGTAGCATGGATAGCAAAGCAATCACAATCACCACATTCAATAACATGGCAATATTAGCGACTATGCCAAAAACGCTGTAGCGCAGCACCATGAATACCAAGACCAAAGCAAAACCCATCATGATAGACATCATGCCTTGTTGAATGTTTTCAGCTCCAAGGCTTGGGCCGATGGTGCGTTCTTCAATAATTTCAACCGGAGCTTTCAAAGCCCCTGCGCGTAATAAGAGAGCCAGATTAACTGCTTCATTTTGTTCTAAACCCGTGATTTGAAAATTTTTCCCAAAGGGTTCTTGAATCGTCGCTACATTAATGACTTCTTCGATTTTTTTGCGTTTTTTGATGGTTTTACCATCGACTACTTTGTTTTCCACCTTATGTTCAATAAAGACCACAGCCATGGGCTTTTGCACATTTTTCTTCGTGGTATCAAACATTTTTTTCGCACCCTTGCCATCTAAACGCACCACGGCTGCGGGCTGTGCTGTACGTTGATCAATGGTAGAAGCGGCGTGGTTAATTTGATCGCCGGTGACAATCACGCTGCGTTTTAGCCATACGGAATGACCTTCACGATGCTTGTATTCACGAGAATTAGGCCCTTGTTCTCCGACCAAACGAAATTCTAAAGTGGCAGTGGCACCGAGAATTTCTTTAGCACGCGCAGTATCTTGCACACCGGGCAATTGCACCACAATACGCTCATCACCTTGCCGTTGAATGACGGGTTCAGCCACGCCTAACTCATTGACACGATTACGTAAAGTAGTGATATTTTGTTCTATCGCGGTACTTTTAGCTTCTTTCAACGCGACAGTTGTATATTTAAACACCATGCTGAAAGTATCTGTGCCATCAAATATTTTTCCGAGCAATTCAGGATAATTTGTAGTCACCAGTTGCAAGGCTTGATCACGCGCTTCCAGCGCTGTAAAGGCGACTTCTACCCCACCTTGTGGCAAGCGACGCACTGTTTTATAGCGCAATTTATTTTCACGCAATAAAGCACGAAACTCCTGCACAAAACGCTCTTCGTCTTGCTTAATGGCGGTGTCCATATCAATAGCCATTAAGAAATGTACCCCACCACGTAAATCCAAACCTAAATACATGGGCTGCGCTCCGATGGCTGCGAGCCAACCGGGAGTGCTAGGGGCAAGGTTTTGAGCCACCACGTAGCGGCGCAAAACTTCAGCATCCTTGAGGGCTGAATAGGCTTGTAACTGGACATCACCACTATCAAAGCGCAGCAATAGTTGATGATTGTTACGTTCTATGCGTTTGGCTTTGATATTTGCAGCTTGCAATAAGTCTGTCACCTGATTCTCAAGGGCTTCAGTGACTTGCATATCACTGGTGTATCCCGGAGAAATTTGTACAGCGGGATCAGCAATAAATAGATTAGGCAGTGCGTACAATGCGGAAATGACTAACACCACAGCAATAATGGCGTATTTCCAGGGAGAATAGTGATTCATCATGGTTAGTAGTCAGTTAAATGGAATAGAGGAGGGTACTGCGCTTAGCGTCAAAACATCTAAAGCGCAGCAACAAGGAGGGGAAGCGGTTACAGAGAATTGGAAGTGCCTTTAGGCATCACCGCTGAAATCGCATCTTTTTGGATTTTAACCTGCGTATTTTCAGCAATTTGTAGTTGTACAAAATTGTCGCCTAAATCGGTGATTTTACCGAGAAGACCACCGTTGGTGACAATTTCATCACCTTTTGCCAAGCTATCCACCATTTTTTTATGTTCTTTAACGCGCTTGGTTTGTGGACGAATTAACAAAAAATAAAAGACTGCAAATAAAATAACCAAGGGTAAAAAATCGGTTAAACCAGGGGTGCTCGCAACCGCTCCAGCACCCTCAGCATGGGCTGCTTGAATCAAAAAATCCATGTTGGCTCCTAAAGTTCACTTATTTGGGGATGCAGGCGATATAAGGCCACACCTGTTAATTTCTATAGCACACCGCTTAAATATATGCGGTGTAAACAGACAAGCGCGGCATTATGCCACTGCACTGATAGAGATGCTATCTCTGTTTCATACGGCTGTATTTAGGCTGTTTATCCAATGCATAAGCCTAAACCCTATCGGCTTATTTTGCCTTATCAAGCAAAAAATATTCGGTGCCGCAATAAGGACATTTGGCTTGTCCTGTTTCTTCTACGGATAAATAGACTTTGGGATGGGAGTTCCATTGACTCATATCAGACATAGGGCAATGCAAAGGCACATCATCATGAGTAATGTCATAACGATTCTGTGCATTCGGGGTCATTTCTTGTGTGGCCATGTTTACAATCCTTTAAGCAACATAATTCAACCAGTTCTGGTGTTCGATACTGCGACCGTGCACCACATCAAAATATTGAGTTTGTAGCTGCTCAGTGATAGGGCCTCGAACACCATCTCCTATCATGCGATTATCTAATTCTCGAATGGGTGTCACTTCCGCCGCAGAACCAGTAAAAAAGGCTTCATCTGCAATGTACACTTCGTCGCGGGTGATGTGCTTTTCTTGCACCTGATAACCATTGGCTTGTGCCAGTTGGATGATGGTGTTGCGAGTAATGCCATCCAGTGCTGAGGTCAAGAAAGGCGTATAAATAATGCCGTCACGCACGATAAAAATGTTTTCTCCGCTGCCTTCCGCTACATAGCCTTCCGCATCCAACAACAACGCTTCATCGTAACCACAGGCTAGAGCTTCCTGTAAAGCCAGCATGGAGTTCATATAGTTCCCGGTCGCCTTGGCCTTACACATGGTGATATTAACGTGGTGACGGGTATAGGATGAGGTACGAATCCGAATGCCTTTTTCGATACCTTCTTGTCCTAGATACGCGCCCCAAGTCCAAGCAGCGATGGCCACATTCACTTTTAAATTATCCGCGCGTAAGCCCATGCCTTCGGAACCATAAAACACGAGGGGGCGAATGTAGGCGCTATCTAATTGATTATCGCGCACCACCACCCGGCAAGCCTCATTAATCGTGGCCTGATCATAGGGTATAGGCATATTTAAAATATGGGCAGAATCAAATAAGCGGCGGGTATGTTCAGGCAGGCGAAAAATGGCGGTACCTTGCTCTGCGTGATAAGCACGTAAACCTTCAAACACGCCCATGCCATAGTGCAAGCTGTGGGTTAAAACGTGTATACGTGCATCGCGCCAGGGCACTAATTCGCCATTGAACCAGATGACACCATCGCGGTCATCCATAGACATTGCTGCATCTCCTCGTGTAGATGGGGGTTAATCACTGACGTTATGCGGTGTGCTTAACGTCAGTCAATTCGTAGTATGGGGGACTAACACCGCTCTAAGCGGTATCATCCCTAAAATTCTGAGAGCCTATACAAAGATGGGGAATCGAAGCGAAAATTCGCCATTTTGAGGCAGGTTTGCAGCCGATTATCCCGTTTTCGTATAGGCTCTGAAGCTTCAATTGTAACGATAGCCAGAGTCATTGGATAGAGAAAAACGCTTACTGGGCTTTTAAGTGTGCGGCTAAGGCGCTATCCATCATTTTCAGATGTTGATCAAACCAACTGGGCAATTGTTCTCGAAGATAAGCACGTCCCATCGCCGTGTTGCCTGCGGCGACTCGCGGGGCAAAACGGTTTAAGTCGCCTAAAATGCGTTGATGATCATCAATATGCTCACGGCTTGCCGGAAATTGACTGTCTTGCATCCAGCGTTCTTCGATGTTGAAATGGGCTTTTGTATGACTCAGTAAGGTGGGAAATAAGGTCATGAAAGTGTCTTTAGGTGCCGCATTGAGTTGGTTTAATAAAGCGACAAATTCACGATGCGTTTGATCCATCTCAGGCCAGTTGACGATATAGTCCTGTTCAAATGAAGCGAGGAGAGTCATATCTATACCAATGGCAATAAAGCGGCTAACAACACACGCGCGTTATCCAAACCGATTTTCATGTTGCTTTCCACTTCATCCATGCTGATTTCTCCGGTGCCACGCCCTGCGGCGGCATTGGCGACGACTGCACAGGTGGCGTAACACATGTTCAGTTCACGCGCTAATGAGGCTTCAGGCATTCCGGTCATACCGACTAAATCACAACCATCGCGCTCAAAACGATCAATTTCTGCCGCCGTTTCCAGACGCGGCCCTTGCGTGGCGGCATAAACTCCTTGTTTATGGATACGGAGATCAGTGTTGTCTCCGGCTTTGAGTAAGCTATCCCGTAAACGTCCGCAGTAAGGCTCGGTAAAATCAATGTGAGCGACGCTTTCCGCTCTATCCCCTTGTCCTTGTTCAAAAAACGTATGCGAACGCCCCCAGGTATAATCAATCAGTTGATGTGGAATAACCAAATCACCGGGCTGCATGTCAGGATGAATAGAACCAACAGAAGCAAATGCCAGCACCGTATCAACGCCTAAATGTTCCAGACACCAAAGATTGGCGCGGTAGTTAATTTGATGCGGCGGAATATTATGCCCATAGCCGTGACGCGGTAAAAACATCATAGTGATGTCGCAGTATTGCCCATAAGTGACAGGCCCTGAAGGCTCGCCATAAGGCGTGTGTACTGCGCGTTTACGGTCGATTTGCATACCGGGCAGCGAGGTGATGCCCGTGCCGCCAATAATGGCTAGTTTTGCCATGTTTATAATCCTTTTACAGCGTAAATGCCGCGTGCGTTGCGCCAATATTTATGATAATCCAAGCCATAACCAAACACATAGCGATTAGGAATGCTTAAGCCCGTAAAGTCAGCTTGTGCCAGCCCATCAGGATGACGTGCGCCTTGTTTTTCCACCACCACCGCACTGAGAACTTCTTTAACCCCTTGTGCTTGGCAATAGTTGACCAAGGCTTGCATGGTCAGCCCTTCATCAAGAATATCGTCAATCAGCAACACACAGCGATCACGTAATTCAATATCGGGGTATTTTTTCCAATGTAACTCACTCCCCTGTGTGCTACCACGATAACGGGAAGCGTGAATGCTATCGAGTTGTAATGGAAAATCTAATAATGGCAATAGATAACCGGTAGGAATAATACCGCCTGTCAGCACACTCAGGCAGATAGGGTCGCTGTCTTTGAGTCGTGCGGTGATGGCATCAGCCATGTTTTGAAAAGCTTGTTCAACTTGAGCCGCATCACATAGGCATTCAGCCTCTCGACGAGCGTCGGTGATAGACGGTAAATTTACATCATTCACTAGCATCTTTCCTTATAAAAACTTTGAATTCATCATTTCAATTGAGAGCGTTGCGTAAAGCATCTAAAAAAGCTCGGTTTTCTTCTGGTTTACCCACTGTTACGCGCAAACAATGCTCTAACATGGGATGCGAACCATGCAGGTTTTTAATTAAAACCCCTGCTTGTTTCAAAGCATTAAATGTTTTAGGGGCATCGGGTACACGGAATAAAATAAAGTTGGCTTGACTAGGCCAAGCTTGTACTGCGGCTAGATTTTGCAAACAACTCAACATTTGAGCACGAGAAGCACGGATTTTATCGGTTTGTTCCAATAATTGATCATAATGCTGTAGTGCAAACACGGCACTGGCTTGCGTCAATACATTGATATTATACGGCAAACGGATTTTATCTAATTCATGCAACCAATCCGCAGAACCCACTAATAAACCTAAACGCAAACCCGCCAAACCGATTTTAGACACCGTGCGCATCACTAACAAATTCTCATAATCATTTAATGCGTTGATAAAGCTATCATCAGCAAACGCGCAATAGGCTTCATCCACCACCACCAGTCCCGGAGCCGCTTTAATGATGCGCTCCACGGCTTCGCGTTCAAACAAATCCCCCGTGGGATTATTTGGATAAGCCAAAAAAATCAAGGCGGGTTGATGTTGTTCTATAGCTTCAAGCATGGCGGGTAAATCCAAACTGAAATCATCAGCCCGTAAAGGTACCGCTTGATATTGCAAGCCCGTCACCTGTGCCAGTAATTTATACATCACAAAGCTGGGTTCTACGGAGAGCAAAGTACGCTGGCTACCCGTCACCGCTAACATCAGCATTTGAATCAATTCATCCGAACCATTGCCTAGAATTAACGCCATATTTTCTGGAATTTGCATGGCTTTGCGTAATTCATCTTTAACCGCTTGAGCACCGGGATCAGGATAGCGGTTAATATTGGCATTTTGCAGCCTCTCTAACCAGGACTGCTGCATCTCTTCATTCCAGGTATAGGGGTTTTCCATGGCATCCAGCTTAATGAGTTGACCCGGATCGGGGACGTGGTAAGCAGACAATGCTCGAATATCTGGGCGAATCCAGGTGTTGATCAAGGTGTTTAATGTATCTGACATGGCGAATCTTCGTTAAAGTGACGTCTGAAAGAGGATGATGGGACTAAGAGCCTATACGAAAACGAAATCATCGGCTGCAAACCCATTTCTGATGGCTCGTGTTAAATGACCTTTTCTTCAGAAGTAGAAGGCAACATCGGATGATTATTTCCTGGCAAACGTCCATAAGGTTCAATTTTCAACACTTTAGGCGGTGTGGCATAGCCTCGAACTTGTACCGTGGCAAGAAAAGCATATTGAGGCGTGTTTGACGAGTTTGTTGGATGGGCTGCATTGTTTTGCGGTTTATCCTTGGACGGTTCATCAGCTTCATCCTCTGCATGTTCCTCAGCATTGGGATCAACTTGAATGGCAATGGTATAAACACCGCTGCCATTTCTACCAAATTCTAACCAACGTTGAATTTTATTCCGTGTATTGGGTTCCATTAAATCGTTGAAATCAGAAATTTGTTTGATGTCTTGTTCTTCACGCAAACTGATGATTTGCGAGACGGCTTCGCCCGTCATGCCGGGAATTAAGCGCAACACTTCAGGCGGCGCAAAATTGGGGTTCACCCGATAAGTGCCGCCATAAATCGTGAATAAAGTATTCAAATCGAGGTTTTGAAGAAGCTCATCAAACCCTTTGATTAAACGGATTTCTTCTAAGGTTTCAAATAAATTATTGCGGGGTTCATAGGGAGGATCGAGTTTTTCATAATAGGCTTTTTCTGCACCATTGAGGCGTTTTAAATCATCTCTATCTTTCCAATCTCGCCAAGCATCTAACAAGCTGCCTAAGCGTTCTGGATCATCTTCGCCAATGCGTTCACGTAACCACTCGCTTAAGAGGCTATCGTTAAGGTTGCGCACATTGATCTTTCCTGCATGATCATAAATGCGTACTGTCACGCCTTTTGGTGTGGGATTAGATAATGTCAGCACTTGTCCATTGAAGCGAGCCAAAGGGTTTACTCGCTCGCTTAAGGGTTTTTGTAGTTCTTCAGGCGGCAATGGCATCCGTTGAATCATGAGTTCCATTTCCGCTAAATGCAGTGCTTGCAGGGTTTTCGCCCAGACTTGTACATTGCCCTGATTATAAAACACGGCTTTGGCTGATAAGCGCACTTCAGAGGCTAAGGTGGCTATTAATAAGCTCATTAAAGCCACCAACCAGAGCACTAAAATCAATATCGCGCCGGACTGATTTTTTTTATAAAAAAAACCTGACAGCGAGTAACCACCTGTCAGGCTATGAAGAGGCTTAGATGTCATACGGGTTTACGGCGACTTAAACACACCGCTAAGGCTGTGTCCCAAGCGGGTAAACGTAAGCCAAAGGTGTCAGCCAACTTGTCGCCGGACAACACAGAATAAGCCGGACGTTTGGCGGGAGCGGGATATTCATCAGTAGTGATAGGAATCACTTTGGGAGGATTAGGCGATTGTTGCACAATGGCTTTGGCAAAATCACACCAAGTGGTTTGCCCGCCACAGCTTAAGTTGTACACCCCTGACAGCTTGTTCATGTCTGCGTGTAACAAAGACGATTGCACTTGTGCAATGGTTTGTGCCGTGGCATCTGCAATTAAGCGGCTCCAAGTGGGCGCACCGATTTGATCGCCGACAATGCGTAATTCATCGCGTTCTTGTGCTAAGCGTTGCATGGTCAGCAAGAAGTTTTTGCCGTACAAGCCATACACCCAACTGGTACGAAAAATCAGGTGTTTACAGTTCACTTCTTGGATGGCTTGATCGCCTGCCAGCTTGGTCGCGCCATAAACGCTGCGCGGATCGCAAAAATCATCTTCTTGATAAGGCTTATCGCTACGCTTGCCGTTGAACACATAATCCGTTGAATAATGCACCAGCAACGCATCTATAGCTTTGGCTTCTTCTGCCAAAATGCCCGGAGCAATGCCATTAATCGCCATTGCGGTATCGGCTTCTTGCTCGGCTGTATCTACAGCGGTATAGGCAGCTGCGTTGACAATGATGTCGGGTTTGACTTCGCGTACAACGTTGCGAATGACGTTGTGATCGGTGAGTTCAATCCGCAGTGCTGTGTCTGAACGATCAACAGGGATGACTTGCCCCAGTGGTTGTAAACAGCGCCAAAGTTCGGCTCCCACTTGTCCAGTGCAACTAATCAGTAGTATGCGCTTTGGTGTTGTATTCATTGTGATGTATTCGCAGTTAGAAATGAAAATAAAAGGCTAGGCTCTGCTACAAATCTTTCAAGCGCCCAGCTTGTTCGTCTTTACCTGACAGTGTGGGATTATCAATTGGCCATTCAATAGCAATATCGGGATCATTCCAGATAATGCTGCCTTCATCTTCAGGATGATAATAATCCGTACATTTATAATGAAAGTCTGCATATTCTGATACGACACAAAAACCATGTGCGCAACCGGGAGGCACATAAAATTGTTTGTGTTCACCTGCATTGAGCGTAATCCCCACCCAGCGCCCGTAAGTCGGCGAGTCTTTGCGAATATCGACCGCTACATCAAACACACTGCCTTGAGTGACATATACGAGTTTACCTTGCGGATGTTGGCGTTGGAAATGAAGTCCGCGCAATACGCCTTGTGCTGAGTGTGAGTGATTGTCTTGCACAAAGGTCTCTGCGATGCCCGCTTCCCGATAGCGCTGATCCTGGAAAGTTTCGAGAAAAAAGCCTCGTGCATCACCAAACACTGTCGGTTCTATGATGAGCACGCCAGGAATGTCGGTTTTAATTACATTCATAAAAAATCTAATCCTTATAAAAGATGGCGTTGCTTGGGCGGCGCAGTATAACATAGCGTGTTCAGGCGATTTCCAGAAATCAGCCATGCACACCTTCCATACAAAAACAGGGCATCGTATAGCGCCTCACCCAATGAGATGTCCCTCCGCAAACAATATCAACCCAGCCTACAACGAAGATAGTGGCTGCACCACTGGGCAAAACAGGGAGTAGATGATGTCACAGGAACATACGTTAGAAGAACAACTCCAATTTCTTGAGCGCAACTATAAAACGCTACTTAAACAGGCCGTTAAAGACTTAAAGCAGGTAGAAAAGCAGACTGATGCCACACAAAAAGAACAGCAAGTCCAACAGGTTATCACCAATATTGAATTTGCCCTGGAAGAAATGAAACCCGAACTGGCAAAACTCAGAGCGAATTTAAGCGATGAGGCACAATCCTCCGTACTGTTTTTTGTGCCCGACTTACCCCAGCATTCATTGCTCGAAATGGACGCTTTTAATAGTGCCAAAGCCAAGTTGCAAGCTAAAGGTACCGAAGCACAATTTAGCCCACTGCTCATTGAAGCCCCCTGTGGCATGGGTAAATCTTTACTAGCGACCCGTTTAGCCCATGATCCTGACATCCAAGCCCTCTATCCTGATGGGATTTTTTGGCTAGGTTTAGGTGAAGCCCCTCATTTATTCCAGCACTACACCGATATAGCTCAAGCTTTAGGCAAAACAATTCACGGTTTTGTTGACTTAGAAATAGCCACCGAATATATGCAGGATTTATTCGCCGCCCGCACCAGTTTATTTATTTTAGATGACGTGTCAGATTTGGAAGCGGTGGTAGCGATTAGCAGTTTAGGTGTGAATTGTCGTTTGCTCATTACCACGGTAGAAAGCAACTTTTTTGATTTCATTAAATACAAAGCTAAACAAGCGATTCATTTTAAATTACCCGCCTTAAGCCCACAAAATGCGGCACAATTGGTCATCAATAATGCGGGCTGCGAGACACCTCCGGCGGAGTTAGACGCGATCACGCTCACCTGTCAATACAATCCACTGGCCTTACAACTGGTTGCCAGTCAAGCCGCGCTGCAAAAACCTACCGATTGGGAATATCTATTAGAGCGATTGCAGGAAGAAGATTGGGAATTTCCCGATGATTATAACTACCACTTGATGATGGCTTTGCATCTCTACATCGAAACATTAGGCGACCAAGGCGAATGCTATTTAGTGCTAGCAGTATTTGAAGATTACACCTGGATTCCGCTGCATATTATTCAAATGCTCTGGCTGCACATGTTCAATCAACCCGCCGCAGACAGCCAAAAACTCATTGAACAATTTGCCGAGACGGGATTGCTCCATCTACATCATCATTCCAAAGGCGACTACATCAGCCTACATGCCTTCCAACAGGCTTACATTAAAGACAATTCTGATTTAGATAAATTGCATATCCACATGCTGTCTGCCTATGGACGACAAGCCCAACAAGGTTGGATCAGCGGCCCTGACGATGGTTATTTTTATCAAAACTTATGCCTACATCTAGCGGGGGCAGGACGTTCTAAGGAATTGAAATCTCTATTGTTGGATTTTGATTGGATGTATAAAAAAATGCGTTACACCAGTGTGCATTCAGCCGTAGCTGACTACGATCTGCTAGACAACGATGAAGCCTTAGAATTGATACAACGTGCGCTATACGATGCGGCGACCACGCTCATGAAAGACCCTGAGCACCTAGCGACTGAATTGCTAGATCACCTGTGGGAAAAAGACAATCGTGACATTCAAGCCATGTTAAATCAGGCCAAAGAAAGCGTGCCTGCATGGGAACCCCCGATGCCTAGTGATGATTTATGAGTTAAAAACTGCATATTGAAAGGTGAGGGATAACACTTCAAGCGCTGTTATCCCTGCTATTTTGTTGCTCAGATGATGCTGCTCTATCGCTCCCACTCCCGCTTTTTCAGAACAACCTTGACCTGAACGTTTTGAGCCTAATTTGGAGTTGTTTGAAACGTTTGGTGCAGGTGTTGTTGAGTCAACATCGGATTTACATTGCGGAGAAAGATAAGGAAAAATGTAGGTTGGGCTTCGCAAAAAGACGCTCAACCCAACCTACAACTTCCAGCTTAACTTACCGCGTTATTTCAAAGTTACGTGTAAAAAATATGAACCGACATATCGATAAGCAAGAACACTTCGAGGACTTCAATGATCCATGTTATGTAGTCTGTCCTAAGTGTTCCGGTTGTGCTGTGATTTCGACAGTATCAGAAAACGAAAAGGGTTGGTTCGCTCCTCGAAAATTAGTATGCACCGGTTGCACGTACAGAGATTACTGGGAAGATAATGCAATATCGCGCCTATGGCGAAGGGATGCTAAAGACGACTACTTTAATTTGCCTCTTTGGTTACAGGTGCCTTGCGGGAAAAATGTATTGTTCGCGTATAACAAGGAGCATCTCCAGTTCTTAGAGTCATTTGTCAGTGCAGATATTCGGCAAAGGTCTAGAGATGATGAGGCTGGTTGGTCTAATCGTAGCGCAGCATCTAGGTTGCCAGACTGGATTAAATCCAGAAAAAACAAAAATAGAATACTAAAATCAGTGAAACGATTATGGTCTATTGCAGACAACACATAAGTAGTTGACCATAAGATTTTTAATATTTTTCTCATATGACCTCATATGTAAGTTCATGTTTTTAAGGTGTGTAACCTCAAAACTTAAATATTAATATATATAGAGAAAATAAATCAGTTATACGATAGACCTGGCAAGTCTTAA
>JADGEH010000118.1 GCA_016744475.1 Thiotrichales bacterium
TGGATAGTAGTGGCGATAGTGGGCTGCCTTGTGGTACGCCCTCTGTGCTGGCTTGTCGCTGTTTTCCATCAACGATACCCGCCCGTAGATAGCGTCCAATCAGTTGTAACAGGCTTTTATTCCTTATTCTGCGTCCTAATAACGTCATCAAGAAGTCGTGATTAACTCGGTCAAAGAATTTTGATAAGTCTATATCTACCGCTATCTGGCGTTTTTGTTGGCAGTATTGTTGTACCTGTTTAACCGCCTCTTTTGCACTGCGTTGTGGTCTGAAACCATAGCTATGCTCGGAGAATGTGGGGGCGAACAGGAGGCTTAAAACTTGTACAATAGATTGTTGTATTAGGCGGTCTATTACGCATGGGATACCCAGTAGGCGTTCAGAACCGTCATCTTTAGGGATACGAACATGCTTAACGGGTTGGGGACAGTAGTGTCCGTTGAGTATTTGTTCTTTGATAGCTTGCCACTGTGGGTGCATTATCGCTGGAAACGCCTCAATAGATATACCGTCTATAGACAAGCTGAATCATTTATACGACTCAAGCCATCCGCTTTAAGCCCTTAAAAGACAACGCAAACGGCGCAAGAGGCGCAAAAGAACACCAGCATTTCCAAACGATATTTACCTCGTTCCCATGTGCTGCATCATGGCCCTTCAGTGAAGCCCCAAAGGGGCATCATATCTATAGACTAAGGCAACGCCCTAGGTTAAATGGATAGAAAGGGGCTTAGCCCTGAAAGGGCAACATAAAACACCATGCTGCCTTTTATTGCGCCCTTTCAGGGCTAGGTGGGTATCATCGACCGATCCCAGGGCGCTGCCCTGGGCTATAGGGATGCCGCCCCGTTGGGGCTAAAAACCTTTTAACTCGTTCCCAAGCGCCGAGGCTGTAAAAGAACCTCATTTTTTGGATTTTGAACAACGTAAAATCAACAGCTTACGAAGCAAAAAATGCCAACTTTGGGGGTTCTTTTACAGCCTCGCCGCATGGGAATGCCGTCTTGACCGCGTTGCGGTCAGTACCGATAAGGATAATATTTCAGTGGTATTGGATCATCGTAGTTAAGAACTGATAGGTTTTTGAAACCTGCGAGATCTGGCGTATTACTGATTTATTATCCCTATATGCCTGCAACGCCTTTGTTGGCACGGACTTGTTGCCAAGCTGCGCTCACATTGGCGCTTATCAGTACCTTCTCTAACAAGTTTTCATTTGAAACAGGGTTTTTGTTTGTACGCTGACAATGACCTTTTCCTGACGGAAAATCAGTGATTTTCAAGTGAAACATGCCTTATTTCTGGTTAATGTTCAGTCCTTCACCTTGTCCCAAACATGACCTTGGGCATTGGGCTACTATGACCTCTGCTGACTTCTGCTAACTCAATCAGACCATGGCTGACCTGAGTGCTGCCGGTTTCCATCTTGTTCGCTTTCTTTAGGTGATGAACGCCAAAGAACCAAGACACTTGTTGACCTGAGCCTTACAGGTTTCCTACCGACGGCTTGTTAGCAGACCTCCCCGAATAAGAACATGAACTTTCACTACACCACCCCATCATTTACGTTATCTCTCAAACCTGTGGGTTTCGTTATCTTGTGCTAACTCACCTCTGAGACTACGCCTTATATGATGTTCCTGTCCGTAGGCTTGTAGTTTTGCCTTTGGGCTTCCTTTTCACAATAGCTCACGATATTGCAATGGCCTTCAGCTAATAGTTACACTGGCTTGCAGTGGCAAACAGCTTAGGTTTTCCTATAGAGGACTGGCACCTCATCAGTTCATGCCCATGTCGGGCGTATACAAGGCGCTGCTGTCGGACAGTTTTTCCGCTGCGCTCCAAAACTGCCGCAGAGCGCGGCGTTATGACACCACTTCATACCCCGCTGCGGTAATCTCTGCTTTAACTGGCTCTAATAAGCGCTCATCCGCCAGTTCAAAAGCCACGCTTTTACCTTCTAAATCCACCTTCACTTGGCTGCCGCCCACCCCTTCTATAGTGCGCTTCACATTTGCTGCACAGTGCATACAAGTCATTCCATTGACCTTCAAATTGATTGCATCACTCATTGGCTGTGTCTCCCGTTGCTGTCGTGTTAAAAACTGCGCGGCATAATACCAAACTAACATCAGCAGCAATAAGCCAGAACCGCTGAGCTTCACCCAGCTTGGCAACATATCGTGCTGATGCGTCATGATGATGTGCTCAACGCCATACTCTCCCACCACCCAATTCAGCGCAAAACCCAAGGCTAAACTGACTCCCGCAATGCTGCCCAGATAAATAAAGGTGGCACGTTTGCCGAGTATTTTCAGCACTGTGGCAATACTCATGGCGTTGGTGGCAGGGCCTGTGAGCAAAAACACCAAGGCTGCACCAGGTGATAAACCTTTCAAAATCAATGAAGCAGCAATCGGCGTAGAGGCCGAGGCACACACATACATGGGAATGCCAATCACCAGCATGATGAGCAAAGAAGTCACTTCCCCGCCTAAAAATCCATCAAAAAAATCGTTGGGGATCAAGGCACTGATCAAACCCGCGAGAACAATGCCGATGAGTAAAGAAGTGGCTATTGGACCTAATAATTCATATTCGATGTAATGTGGTAAATGGCGTAATCGTGTTGATAAATTATCAGCTTTTAAGGTGCTGGGTGGGTTAGCAGCTTCGTCAGAGGCTTTGCGCCCAAAGATGTTGACTAAGATGCCCGCCAATAATGCCGTCAGCAGAGCAGCGATGATTCTAAATACGCCAAACACCCAGCCCAATAAGGAATAAGTGATCATGAAGCTATCTGCCCCCACTTGAGGGGTCGCAATGAGAAACGAGGCCGTCGCGCCTTTGGAAGCCCCGCTGTGTTTGAGAGAGGCAGCCACAGGCACCACGCCGCAAGAACAAATGGGCAAAGGAATACCAAACACAGTGGCTTTTACTACCGATGCCGTGGTGTCTTGCCCGAAATGGCGACGAATAATGGATTCAGGAAAAAGCACATGTAAGACGGCGGCAATAGCAAAACCTAAAATCAAATAAATCGCTACTTCATTAAAGAAAAAGACTGTTTCTTTCAAGACTAACATTAACCAATCCATGAGCCTACTCTCCCGGTTTAAAGCATTGAAATATCAATAACAGCAATAGATTCTTCTTCCTCATCAGAGACCTTAAGTGTTTCCGTTGAACACAGGGATTCAGCTTCTTCATCGCTGCGCATTAAATCCCAATTTTTTTCAATCACCTGATATTCAGCCAGCAAGATTTCTTTTTCTTGTAAATCATCCTGCTGACACAGGGGACAATGTGGTGGGGTACGCAGAGGACGCAAAGGGGTATCAGCGCGGGTTTTGTAACGAGGATGAGGATGCAAGCTGCGTAGTGCAATAATGCTATCGCAGGCTGTGCAAGTGATTTTGTAATAATGAAAATAGGTGTTAGAAAAGGGCATGATGAACTACATCAGCACAATGTCGTACTGCTCCTGCGTGTAAAAGGTTTCCACTTGAAACTTAATATTACAATCCACAAACTTTTCCAATTGCTCTACACTGTCTGATTCTTCGATCAAGACATCGACCACCTCTTGCGAAGCATAAACAAGAAATTGTTGCGCATCAAATTGACGTGCTTCGCGGATGATTTCTCGAAAAATTTCATAACAAATGGTTTCAGTGCTTTTCACCGAACCTCGCCCGCCACAAATAGGACAGGTTTCACATAAAGTATGCTCTAGACTCTCACGGGTGCGCTTACGGGTCATTTGCACCAAGCCTAAAGAGGAAATCTCGCTAATATGGGTTTTAGCGTGGTCTTTTTCTAAATACTTTTCTAGTGAACGCAACACCTGACGGCGGTGTTCTGCATCGATCATATCAATGAAATCAACGATAATAATCCCGCCTAGATTACGCAAACGAATATGTCTAGCAATGGCTTGAGTGGCTTCCAGATTGGTTTTAAAAATGGTTTCTTCCAGATTACGATGCCCGACAAATTTCCCCGTATTCACATCAATCGTGGTCATCGCTTCAGTTTGATCAAAGACCAAATAGCCGCCTGATTTCAACTCCACATGACGTTTCAAAGCATCATTAATTTCTTCTTCAATGTTGTACAACTCAAACAACGGACGCTCGCCGGGATAATGAGATAACAAGAGCACTAAATCAGGAATGAAAGTCTCAGCAAAGGCTTTCATTTCCAGATAATTTTCTTTGGAATCGACCCGAATATCTTTCACCGCCATCCCCACAAGATCGCGCAAAGTGCGGATTTTTAGAGGCAAATCTTCATACACTAAAGACGCAGACTGAGCCGTTCTGGCTCGACTTAAAACCGCATCCCAGATTTGACACAAAAACGCCATATCCGCTTGCAAATGGGTTTCAGACACGCCTTCAGCCGCCGTGCGAATAATAAAACCACAAGACAGACGCTCACCCGCTTGATGCCCTTCAACATTCCACAATTTACCTTCGCTTAAATGTTGATTAACAATATTCAGCAAACGCCCGCGCTCTTCGCCGTTGATGCGTTGAGAGATACCCACATTGGGTTCAATGTCGGGAATAAAGACTAAATAACGGGAGGGGATAGAAATTTGGGTGGTCAGGCGAGCACCCTTAGTGCCGAGCGGATTTTTAATCACTTGCACCAGCAAGCTTTGGCCTTCGCGCAGCACTTCATTGATATTATGGACACCACTGTTGCTATTGCCATCATAGGTGGTGATGTCACTGGCGTGCAAAAACGCCGCACGCTCTAGACCAATATCCACAAAGGCCGCTTGCATACCAGGTAACACCCGGCACACCCGCCCTTTGTAAATATTGCTCACTAGGCCGCGTTTGTTTTCACGCTCGATCACTACTTCCTGTAAAACGCCATTTTCCACCATCGCAATACGGGTCTCGCGTGGGGTGACGTTGACAAGCACTTCCTCGCTCATCAGATTAGAACTCACATCAATAACTCATGTTTTGCACGGTGTATACATGACACAGAATCCTCCGATAAACACCTAGCCTTGATCCATCAAGGGCTTTGCGTAACATCAGTAAATAAGGAATGGCGGCAAGAGTATACATGATCAGCTTTATTTAAGGGTCTATACGAACAGGATCATCGGCTGCCACGCCACTCTTTAGGTCATCTTTTCGCTATGTTCCCGAATGGCCATGGAAATAAACTCAAGCACCGCCAAGCTGTATTTTGCCTTGTGCCAGCGCCTCTAGCACGGGTTGCTTGGCACCATCTGCCACCACTTTGCCCTGATCCAAAACAATAATGCGGTCTACTAAACTCAACAATGAAGCGCGATGGGTGATTAATACTAAAGTTTTATCCGTTAAATAGTCTTGTAAACGGGTTTTAAATTGCTCTTCAGCATAATTATCCATCGCGTTGCTGGGTTCATCTAATAACAAAATGGGCGGTTCTAACAATAGCGCGCGAGCCAGCGCAATGAGCTGCCGCTGTCCACCCGATAAACCCGCCCCTCGTTCTCCCACAGGACAATCTAGCCCCGCCGGATGACGCTTCAACATATCTTCTACACCCGCAATTTTTGCCGCTCGTAGCAATGTTGCATCATCCACATGAGGGGCTGCAAAGCGAATATTGTCTTTGACGGTACCAAAAAACAAATGTAAATCTTGCGGCATATAGCCGATGTGTCGCCGCTTTTGCGCGGGGTCTATTTGCCGACTATCAATGCCATCTAATAACACATGCCCGGATTGCGCTTCATATAAACCTAATAACAATCGCGCAATCGTGCTTTTGCCTGAACCAATCCGCCCAATAATGGCAACTCTTTCCCCCGCACGAATATGCAATGACACCGCATTCAAAGCGGCTTGGGTTTGCTCTGGATAACTAAAACTCAGTTGCTCTAACTGAATATCGCCTTGTAAATCGCTACGTTGCAAAAAATGCTGCTGAGCACTGCGCTCTACCGGTTGGCACATGATTTGATTTAAGGCTTTGAGCGCAACCGAGGATTGATAATAGCGAGTCATCAGCGTCGCCACTTGTGCCAGCGGTGCCAGAGCGCGTCCATTGAGGATGGTGCAAGCAATCAATCCGCCCACGCTGAGCATTCCATCCGCAATCAGATAAACCCCATACACCACCACACCCACGTAAGACACCTGTTGCGTCAACAAAGAAAAATTGACCGCCAATGCGGAATAAAAGCGAGATTGCAAACCGCTGCTGGCAATACTTCCCGCTAAACTTTCCCAATGTTGTTGACGTGGATTTTCTGCGCCCAAAGCTTTGATGGTTTCCAAAGCATTCAAGGCTTCAATCAAGTTGGCTTGTTTTTGTGCGCCGAGTTTTAAGCTCTTTTGCACACTACGGCGTAACGGGATTTGCAGCAATAGCCCCATAAATAACACCAGCGGCATGGCGAGGAGCGGGATGTACACCAAATCCCCTCCTAAAGTCCAAATCACGAATAAAAACAAGGCGGCAAACGGGAGATCAATCAAGGTGGTTAGCGTCGCAGAAGTGAAAAATTCTCGGAAGCTGTCAAATTCATGTAAATGGCTGGCAAAAGCGCCTGCTGAGCGCGGTTGCGCGAGGCTTTGAGTGTTGAGCACTTGAGAAAAGATTTTACCCGCCAACAAAACATCGGCTTGTTTGCCTGCCATATCAATGAAATAGCCACGCAAAGTGCGTAGGAGGAAATCAAAACCGAACACCATTGTGGCTCCAATCGCCAATACCCACAGAGTGTCTAATGCGTAATTGGGCACCACGCGGTCATACACGTTCATGACAAACAAAGGCGCGGCTAAAGCAAACAGATTAATAAAAAAAGAGGCTAACAAAACTTCAGAATATAAAGGCCAGGCTCGCCACAAAGTGCTCCAATACCAATGCCCACGTTGTAATTCTGGCACGGCTTGCGTGCGTTCATCGAGATGAAATTGTGGTTGAATCAATAAAGCTTCGCCGTTGTAATTAGCCGCTAAATCTTCATGGCTTAATACCACTTCACCTTCTCCCGACTCGGGCAAAATGCAACGGCAAGTCTTTTCTTCTTGCGCGACTAAGACCAATGCTTGCCCATCTTTAAGCAACAGCACCGCTGGCAAATGTCTATTTTGCAGTTGAGATAAACGGCGTTTGCGTAAACGAGCACTAAAACCCGCCCGTTCAGCGGCGCGAATGAATAAAGCGGGAGAGAGGGATTCTTTGCCTAACGGCAAGCCCGCACACAGACCATCCGCTGATTGTGGACGCAGGTGTAAGCGAGTGATTATCAACAGGCATTCAAGAAGAGGATCATCAAATACAGCAGAAGCGTGTGGCATAAATTAAGTCAATCCATCAAGCGAGGGGTAAACCTCCATAAAAGCAAAAACCTAGCGACGCAGGGATAGTCATTTCCATCTCCTCCAAACATCGCTATGACGACCCGCATTATAGACCAGTTTTTACGCCTAAAATTCTACTACTCAAATGAGTGTACTATAAACACCCTTTGAAACGCTGGCGTTCTTTTGCACCGTTTGGATGGTCTTTAAGACACTTAAAACAGAGGCTATAGGGATATTTCATTATTTATAAGAATCCCCCACAAATATTCATTTTAGGAAAACCAAATATTTTACCTGAACCAAAGCTTTCAAATAAATGTTTAACCTGTGAAAAAGTGTCACATTCCATAAAGTTTTTGCAAATATAATGTTTAATGTCTCACCAAATATCCTAAACTGAACTTTGAACAGGGGCATTAGGTGCAAATAGAAGACATTCTACAGGCCACCTTCTTGTTCTATAGCTAAAGTACATCATTTATAGGTTTACGATGGAGCCAAACCCAAGACTACCAGTCCTTGAAGGACTGAAAGTCTTAACAACTGATATATTTTAGCTATAGAAGAAGCCGAAACATTGTTAGAACACTCAAAAGCGATGGGATCACTTAATTACCGCCAATTATCTTTATTAAAAATGTCCGATCAATTAAATTTATTGAGAAAACGTAAATATGGACATTCATTTGTGTTTGTGTCCCCGCCGGACTTAAAAGTGAGATTGAGTCGCTGAGTTTTGCAAAGGTTTCACAACACAGCTTTTCCTTTGCTGCACCTCAAACAGTCAAAAAGTCCTTAGCCAGCGTTTTTATCCTTTCCACTTTTTCTGTACAGTACGGCTCTGCTGTTTTCTCGCGCTGTGTCAATCTATAGCTAAATTACATCATTTATAGGCTTTCGATATAGCCAAGCCCAAGACTGCCAGTCCTTCAAGGACTGGCAGTCTTAACAACTGATATAATTTTGCTATATTGCGTATTCAAATGTCCCCTTCAACTTGCTCCAATAACATATTTTATGAACCACACATATCGTCATAGCTTATTGCTATTTGCCACCCTGTTGATAGCTATCAGCGGGCTGATCTATGAACTGCTGGCAGGCACGCTGTCTAGTTACTTGCTGGGGGATTCGGTCTACCAATTCTCCTTAGTCATCGGTCTATTCATGACCGCTATGGGATTGGGCGCTTATTTTTCTCGCTTTATCCAAGATCGGCTAGAAAGCGCTTTTATCATCATTCAAATTATTTTAGGTTTAAGCGGAGGATTGAGCGCCTTAGTGCTGTTCTATGCTTTTTCTTATCTGAATAACTACAGCATTTTTTTATTTCTGATCTGCTTACTGATCGGCAGCTTAATGGGCTTAGAAATCCCACTGATTACGCGCATTTTAGGTCGCCATCATGCCTTAAAAATCAATATCTCAGACATATTAAGCGCCGATTATATCGGCTCACTGGTCGCGGCTTTAATGTTCCCACTGGTGCTGGTGCCACAACTGGGATTGATCAGCACCAGTTTGACGCTAGGCATGGTGAACTTGCTGGTGGCGGGGATGGCGGTGTGGCTGTTTCAAAAAGAAGTGGCATGGCGCAGTTTAAGCCTGTGGGTGCTGGCGGGATTTATGTTACTGGCGACAGGCTTATGGCATAGCCATCAGCTATTACAGTTTTTTGAACAACGCTTGTACCAAAATGAAGTCATTTTTGCTCATACCAGCCCCTATCAACGCATTATCGTGACCCGCAAAGATCAACGTTTTCGCTTATACCTCAATGGCAATCTGCAATTTGATAGCTTAGATGAATACCGTTATCACGAGGCTCTCGTCCATCCTTTATTGGGACAATTACGGCATCGGCACAAAATTTTAGTGCTTGGCGGTGGTGATGGCATGGCGGTGCGCGAAGTGCTGAAATACCCGGATGTAGAGCAGATTACCTTGGTGGACTTAGACCCTGTGATCACAGATTTATTCCGCGATAATCCACTGCTCAATCAGTTAAATCACCAGGCTTTACATGATAAACGGGTGACGGTGATCAATAGGGATGCGTGGAAGTTTTTGGATGAAACGCAGGAGACCTTTGATGGCATTATTTTGGATTTACCCGACCCGCACAGCTTAGGCTTAAGTAAATTGTACAGCCGCGCTTTTTATAGTCTGCTCAGTCGGCATTTGAATCGACAAGGTTTGCTGGTCACACAAGCCACTTCGCCATTTTATGCCCGCGAAGCTTTTTGGTGTATTCACAACACTTTAGCCGCCACACAAACGCCACTGGAACGGGGCGATACTTTACACACCCGCGCTTATCATACGTATATTCCAAGTTTTGGCGATTGGGGTTTTGTGTTGGCAGGCCATCAGCGCATTGCCTGGGACGGCTGGCGACTCGCCGCAGATTTACATTATCTACAAGAGCAGAATTTATCCAGCCTGATTGAATTCCCCCCCGACATGGCTGAAGTGGAGACGGAGATAAACACCCTGCAAACCCATCCTTTACCGATGTATTACGAAAAGGGCTGGGGAGAGTGGTTTGATTGATATAGGAATATTAATTCAGTTATACGATAGACCTGACAGGTTTCCAAAACCTGTCAGGTCTTAACCACGATACTCCAGTACAACTGAAATATTGTCCCTATACGTAGTAGAATTGCATCAAAACCCTTCCATAATGACCTACGACGGTTTAACAACGGCAGATGACATCTGGTTGCTCAATCAAGGTGTTAGCTGTCCTTAACCCCCTCTTCTTTGTTGGTCGTGAGCCAGCCCCATAGCTGACGACAGTTTCTATATTCCACATACATTTCAATAGGATGAAAGCTGCTTGGACAGCGGCAATGCTCACCCGCTGGTGGACTTAATCAGCGTTCTACGCCTTGGAATAAAACTTGCTGAAACGACACTGAAAATGCTTTAACTTTTTGTATTAAAAGCTAAATTTTAGTCATCCGCATATTCTTAATAGACTTGTCCCGGCTTAAACGCCGTGGCGAAAAGCAGTGGGATGGTGCGGGGTTTTTCGTTCATTTGAGGCGAATAGTCATTCTATTCAACGAGAATGAACGGAAAAACCCGCCCATATCCGCTGTTTTGCAGTCGGTGTTTTAAGCCCAGACAAGTCTAATGAAGGCGGGTTGTTTCCGAGTCTATATGGATAGACTCTCAGGTAGGTTCCGAGAATTCATCATGTCCACGCTCAACTGGTTGTCCGGTGCCATTCAAGCGCTGCGTTTTTGCTATCAGCGTTTATGGCACACTCAAATCCTCATCAGTGTATTACTGGCTCATATCGTCTTTGCTCTGATATTGGGGGTACGCAGTCTGGGCTACTTACAAGCTTTAGAACTCACCGCTTATGATTTTATGCTGTCGCAGCAATCACAGCAGCAAGTGATCGATGATCGTATCAGCATGGTGTGGTTGACGGATGCCGATCAACGGGCTTGGGGCTGGCCTTTATCTGACGAATATCTGGTGCGTTTGTTAGAGACTTTGCTGGCACATAAACCACGGGTGATTGGTTTGGATTTGTATCGAGATATGCCCGTGCCCGCACATAAAGGTGAGGCTTATGCCCGATTGACGCGGCTGCTGCGCGACAATGCGAACATTATTGGCATTATGAAATTTGGTGCAAAAGATGGTCGCGGAGCTGCGGATGTGGCAGCGCCTCCTGCGCTCGAAGGCACGGATCAAATCACCTTTAATGATGTCACTTATGATCCCGGCTATTTAGTGCGGCGCGGCTTGTTGTTCATGGACAATGGCGAAGGCACTTGGCATGAGTATTTTGGTCTTAAATTAGTCAATCGTTATGCGGCTAAAGAAGGCGTTTATTTGCAGAACTTACCCGAAGGTTTAGGTTTTGCGAGCTTTGATGCCAAGACACAACAACCCGGTGCGACCCGTACCGTGCTTCCCCCGCCTTTACCGCCTGATTTTGGAGGCTATGTCAATAGCGAAGAGGGCGGCTATCAATTCCTGTTGACCTATCCCGGCGCACCGCAAGAATTTGCCAGTGTCGATTTAACTCAAGTCTTAAATAACGATTTCGATCCCGCTTTAATTCACGACAAAATCATCATTATCGGTTCTCGCGCTGAAGCCACACCTGACTTTCTAGCCACGCCTTTTGGGCGCTGGCTAGAAGGCGAACAACGCATTGCAGGCGCTGCGGTACATGCTTATGGCACCAGCCAATTATTGCATTGGATGCAAGGCGATAAAATGGGGCTGCAAAGCTTGAGTGAAGCAGAAGAAAATATCTGGATTTGGTTTTGGTGCGTGCTGGGCGCTTTGATGTGTTTGTGGACGAACTCGTTTTGGCGATTATCCGCTTTGAGCATGGCGGGCATGTTATTGCTGATCGGCAGTGTTTACGGTGCATTTACCGTGCATTGGTGGTGCTTATTAGTCGCGCCTCTGTTGGGCTGGCTGGGCACGATTGTTTTAGTCACCTCTTACGATGCTTATCACAATCGTCATGAGCGTACCGCGCTGATGAATATTTTCAGCAAACATGTCTCAAGAGACGTCGCTGAAGTGATTTGGCAATGCCGAGATCAATACCTCAATGATGGACGGCTGGTCTCACAACGCCTCACCGCCACCGTGTTATTTACCGATTTACAAAACTTTTCCACTGTCTCTGAAGCGATGGAGCCACAAGTCCTGATGGGCTGGCTGAATCAATACATGTCGCGGATGGTCACCGTCATTGAAGCCCATCAAGGGCAAGTCAACAAATTTATTGGCGATGCAGTGATGGCGATTTTTGGTGTGCCAATACCCAGTACAACCGAAGCCGATATTCAAAGAGATGCACAAAATGCCGTGAATTGCGCCCTAGCCATGCGCGATGAAATCGAAAAGCTGCGCGAGGAATGGGCACTCCAGGGAATGCCCTTGATTCGGATGCGCGTAGGGATTTTCACAGGGCCTTTGGTGGCGGGTTCATTAGGCAGTGAAGATCGACAGGAATACACCGTACTCGGCGATACAGTCAACACCGCTGCACGATTAGAAAGTTTTGATAAAAGTCTAGAATCCGACAATCCTTGCCGCATTCTAATCGGTGCGCCAACCTTAAACCGATTAGGCACGGGCTATCAGACAGAAAGCGTGGGCACCGTACAACTCAAAGGCAAAGCAGAATTAGTCAGCATTCATCTAGTGCATAAAAGCAAGGCCGCGCAATAGAGGCACAACATAATATTTTGTCATAAAATGCCTAGCAATATCACGATGTGCTAATATTCGAGCATCACCTTACGCACACAGCGTGAAATAAACAACAACATCATGTTTTATCCACTCAAGTGTGAAAATCATTGGTTAAAACAGAACTACAGACTAGAGAGTGCTTAGAATGTCTAATTCTGAACCCACACAGAACCCCTCCTCGCTGCGAGAACCTTCCGTAGAATATATGGATCGTTTTGCTAAAAGCTTTGAAACCAGCGCACGGCGGTGGGAACTCATTGTTTATCCCTCGCTGTTCTCCTTCATCGTGCTGGCTTCTTACGGCTTTTTCCTGATTTATCATCTGACTTCTGATGTCGCCATCCTCGCCCGCAATATGACGGAAATGACGCGGAGCGTGAATGCCATGAGCCAACAAATGGGTCTCATGACTCAAAACGTGCAAAGCATGAATAACAACATGCAGAGTATGTCCGACGATATGCATCAAGTGTCTGGAGAAATGAGCAGCATATCGAATACCACAGAAGATATGTCGGTCAAAATGGATGCGCTTGAACCGATTCAACACAGCATTGAATCATTAGAAGGTTCCACTCAAGTGATGTCCGTATCCACCCATGAAATGCGCCATTCCGTGCGAGGCTTAAATCAAGGTATCAATCAAGCAATGGGTCCCGCACAAATGATGAGCGGCTTCTTCCCTGTCATGCCCACGGTGTGGTAATCCTTCCCCTTTCTTATACTTCGACCGCTTATAAGTGCGCAGTAAGGTGTGTATTATCAATGTGTTAATGATGAGCGGTTGAAGTATATAGCTAAATTACATCATTTATAGGCTTACGGTATCTTCAAAGCCAAGACTGCCAGTCCTTCAAGGACTGGCAGTCTTAACAACTGATATATTTTAGCTATATAGACAACATGAATCATTTATACGACTCAATCCATCCGCTTTAAGCCCTTAAAAGACAACGCAAATGGCGCAAGAGGCGCAAAAGAACATCCGCGTTTTCAAACGATGTTTACCTCGTTCCCATGCGCCGCATCATGGCCATTCAGTGAAGCCCCAAAGGGGCCTCATATTTATAGCCTAGGGCAACGCCCTAGGTTAAACGAATAGAAGAAGCTCAGCCCTGAAAGGGCGACATAAAATGCCATGCCACCTTGTTATTGCGCCCTTTCAGGGCTGGGTGGGCCTCATCGACTGAACCCAGGGCGTTGCCCTGGGCTATAGGGATGCCGCCCCGTTGGGGCTAAAAACCAACATGGAACGGAATAACTTATGCATTTGCTATTAAATTTAGTAAATTCATGTGCATAATAAGTAGATGACTCATGAAAATCACAGCGTTTCAAGCACGTTTGCTCCAATAGTATTCGACCAACTTCTAGCCCCAATCAAGGTTTTTTTGGAAAAGCAGAATGCTGCCTATGTCCACCATCACAACGAGAAGCTTAGTTATTCTGCTTTTTTCAGGTTGTTGATGTATTTCTTCTCGACCCAAGGTGATAGTTTCAAGTTATTCATCAAGACAAAACTGAATAAAGGCTTACTGCCACCTGAACTCAATTTACAAGCCGTGCCTTATTCGACCGTGAACGAAGCCTTCGGACGTTTTCCTATCGCTTGGTTCAAGACAGCCTTTGAACATCTTGTGCAGACAGTACCGCTTAGGCAAGTTCCTGAATTAGCCTCATTGGGCAAACTCTGTTGTGTTGATGGTTCATTGTTTCCTGTTATCAATTCGATGCTATGGGCAGAATACACCTCAAAGCAGCAAGCATTAAAAGTACATTTGTGTTTTGAACTCAATCGTATGATAGCCACTGAGTTTTGGATCACTTCGGCTAACACCAGCGAACGCAAAATCTTGCTCAAGATGCTCAATGCGGGTGTCACTTATATCGCTGACCGAGGCTACATGGCGTTTGAGGTCTGCCACCCACTCCTTGAAGCACACGCGCATTTTATCTTTCGTGTGAAGTCCAACTTAAAATATCAAGTACAACACGCATTGCCCATTGACTTCCCCCATGAAGCACAATCGCTTTTTGAAGATGTAAAAGATGAACTTATTCAATGTGATAACGATCCATTCCAAGCGGTTTATCGCTTAGTCTGCTTTTCAGTGGGTAACGACACCTTCAAAACTTTAACTGATCGCCAAGACTTAACTACTTATGAAGTCATTATGCTGTACGCCTACCGTTGGCAGATTGAACTCTTGTTTCGCTTCTTGAAACGAAGTATGAACGGTATCCATATGATTAAACAAGATAAACAGGGTGTTACTATCCAATTTTATGCCATGCTCATCGTCGCATTGCTACAATTGAGATTAAAACAATTGACGGTCGATATGAACTTGGATAAACAGCACAGTGACTCCTCTCAACAATGTGGCATCGATGTTCAAAAAAAAATTTAGTCACACATGACTTTGTTAAAACATTAGGCAAAAACTTGCACAAATATTGGAAAATAGGCATTCATTGGCTCACGGCACTTAATGACCTACTTTCTAAACCTTTTGACGCTCGAGCCATTGATATATTGGGCTGCACATAGGCATCCTTTATTCCGTTCTATATTGGCTAAAAACCCTTTAACCCGTTCCCATGCGGCGAGGCTGTAAAAGAACTCCTTCCACAGGCGACATCAATGGGATTAAAAATCCTAGAATTCATGTTTTTTCGGCTATTTCAAGGCA
>JADGEH010000227.1 GCA_016744475.1 Thiotrichales bacterium
GTGTGCTGATAGGCATTTTTGCACGTTAGGTTTTCTATTTGGAATGCAGCATAAAGAAACCTATTTTGTCATTCGACAACATGCAAACACTCCATTGACTGAAAAGACATTTATAGGTGAATCCGACACGGGTAAAGTCTACGAACAAAATATAGGTTTAAGCTTTGAGGGAGAAGACATTGATGTGCGTCGAGCGATTGTAGAATTAAAAAATACAACCCGTAACGGAGATAAAGAACTGTACATATTCACTAATCTGCCAAAAAATTAACCACTATGGACTAAAAGTCCATAGTATATATTGCGGGCTGAAAGCCCTTAATCCGTGGACTCAACCACGGATTGAAATAATGAATCGCTACGCGATGCTAAATTATGAATAAAAGCTAAAGCCTTGCACTAAAGTGCATAGTTTTAACTAGCGATTAGGACAATAAAGCAGATGCCTTAACAATGGCTCATATCTATAACAAACGTTGGACAATTGAGACTGCATTTCAAAAATACTTAAACTCAGACATGAATAGTTTAGGTTATCCTAAAACAGCATTATTTGGTTTTTGTATGGCATGAGTAGCATTCAACTGATATGCAGTTGTTATGGCAGCTATGTAAGAAGCGCATCCCGATAAAGATATTCATGATGAAGTATCTGATGATTATATTATAGAAGAAATAACCACCACATTCAATGGTATTAATCTGATTCTTGAGGAAGAAGATTGGACACCTTTTGTTATATGTAATAATAGTGAATGTAGTCGATTAACATTAGAACTAGCGGGTAAGATAGACCTTAAAAAATTTAAGAAACATAAGCGTGGTGTTACCCCCCCTCTTCCAAAAGATAAACACAAAGGCAAGCCTCATCTTTCTACAGCACGATTACTTTCTTTGTGCAATTGAACTACCTTAACAGGGCTGATGCTGATGCTTATGGTGGGGCTATACAAAAAGCCAGCAGCATCACCAACGGCCTGTTTAAGAGTAATATGGCTGATTATGGGGGCGCAGCTCAAGATGTCGCCTAAATCAGCAAAGCCCGTTTCACTAAAAACACTGCAAACCTGGATGGCGGTGCGCTCAATGATGTGATGACTGTGAACCAGTCTCGCTTCACACAAAATACGGCCTTTTGAAATGGTGGTGCCATCAGCGGTGCAAGCAGCATCATCAACAGCCTATTCTTCCGCAACGTAGCTCTCAACGGCGGAGCCATTGCCGATACTGACGACCCCTAGTCAACAACAGTAGCAGCGAAAGTGGCGGCGGTTTCTACGGCACAGGCTCTATTCTCAATAGCCTTTTCTATCAAAACAGTGCAGGGACGGAAGCCAGGGACATCAAATCCAGTGGCGATCTGACTCTCGATTACACCTTGGTCTATAATACTGAAAACTTTTTTAATGACGGCATATACAACGATATCATGCGTGATCCGTTTATTGATGCCGCCAACGGTGATTACCACCTCAGTGCCGATTCTCCTGCTCTCGACATCGGCGATGCCAGCGTGTTAGACGCTTATGGGTTTGCCAAAGATGAACAAGGCAACCTCGTTGATCTAGACGGTAAGCCGCGTGTGAATGGCTCCGGTATCGACTTAGGGATGTTTGAGCAGTAGCTGAGTAGATATATAGAGATAATATTTCAGTTGTACTGGATCATCATGATTAAGACCTAGCAGATACCGTGTCTCATATCAACCCTTGTTGAACAGAAAAACTTTAAAATTAAGCGGTTTGAGGGCAAAAAGGTGTTTGATGCTTCAAAACACCCAAACAAATGTGAATGAGTTTGCGCATCGCCGCGCCCATAGCGCACATTTTACTGTGGCCTTTATTCAGTCACCGCTCATAAAGTGCTTTGACATCAGGGTGATGGCGACTGGCTGTAATGGCTGCAAAATACAGTGTTGCGCGTATAGAGGCTGGCTCCGTTTTCGATAAGCGGCTGGGCTTTTTAACACTCGAACCTGATTCAGTAGCGATGGGAATACCCCTAAATAAGCCGCTACTGGTGGCGCATTCTTAAAACGTTTAGTTTGAAATACAGGATGTCATACCGTGGGCACCACCTCGCCTATCCCTTTGATTGACCGAAGTCACCCCCTGTCATGTTCTAAATTAGGATGAGACTGGATGTGTTGTTCAATATCCATATCGAGTGGTTCAAGTGCTTGTTTAAGGTGAGCCATCATCCGTTCAATAGAAGCCATGGTTTTGGCGTTACCACGCCCAGTGTCTTGCTTCTCTAAACGATTAAGTTCACGTTGCCAGTCGGTTTCAACTGCTTGCTGACGTCGTATCAGCACCTCTAAATGAGCGTATTGTGGCGGTGGCTAAGGGATAAGGTCTGCTTCACGTTTACGTCCGTAACGTGCCAAAATATTGGCCTCTACGCGGTCAGTCTTCGTTTTGATACCTTAACTTCTTGCATAGTTTTTAACATCAGCAGGATGGATAACAGAAAGGCTGCATTGCGCGTTAGATAAGCTATCTGCGGCTATTTCATGATAAGACCCCGTGGCTTCTAAAATGGCATAGCGTTCATTCACTGTGCCATGCGCTTTATTCATGGCTCATGTGAGTCATGCTGTCATGCCTTGAGGTGTATTAGCCACCGTTTTGTGCAACGGTTGATTGAGTCAATGGGAGCGCAATAATGAACCATCCCATTTTTCTTTTACAACGTCAATGCCGAGAAAATTCATAGGAACGCCTTAAAATGATCAGTGTGCTGACTCGCCTTGTTCATACAGGTTCTGAGACCTTCGATACCGTTCAGTCTGAAACTTTTTCTAAACTGATGAAATTCAGTAGTTTATCTGTCAGGCAGACTCGAAGCATGAGGTTTTTAACTGCCTCTCTAATGTCCAGTGTGAGGGTAGCTAACCCTCACTGGCTTTAACATACAAGGTTTTTGAAACTTGCCAGCTCTTAACCACGATGCTCCAGTACAATTGAAATGTTATCCCTATATCATAGTGTTTAGAAATTAACCACTATGGACTAAAAGTCCATAGTATATATTGCGGGCTGAAAGCCCTTAATCCGTGGACTCAACCACGGATTGAAATAACGTGTCTCGCATCGTTTAAGAGGTGTTCACGGGCATCCTTGCCCTTAGAACTTCTTAAGTGGGCGCGAGACGCTATTCTGGTGCCCCGACACGTCCG
>JADGEH010000119.1 GCA_016744475.1 Thiotrichales bacterium
CCTTAAAAAACCGAAAAACCTGCCTCAAAATGGCGAATTTTCGCTTCGATTCCCCATCTTCGTATAGGCTCTTAGGCTCTATCAAAACATATTAAAAATGGCGGATGCGCCTTTCGTCAACATGCTGATCGCAGAATCACGCTGCTGTGGATCAGAAATATACTTCTCACCAACAGATTTTAATAAGCCACTCACTTGAGTGGGATCAATACTGCGCACGGCATTTTTCATATCAATAGCACTATCGGCATAGCTCACCAAGGCTTGGCTATGAGCATGTGCCATATCCAATTCTTTATTGATTTCAGTTTTTAAGCCATCTAACAACATTTCCGCACCATCAATGGTGCTGCGAATATGTCCAAGTTTGGGGTCATACATAGTTAAACGACGTTCTGCTTCTTGATAAAAAGTGGTTTCCGCACCGCTTTCGTTAGTGCGACGCAATTCAGACAAGGTTTTTACCAGATCATGCGCTTTAGTGGTTGAAAAACCAGGATTAGTCGCTGCCGTATACACCCAACCTTCTTGAATTTTCAAACGGTCTAGCTCATCTTGTCCTACACCACGAGCTATGGCTACTTTCACCCGTTGATAACGCGCACCAAATTTACCTTTACGGCCTAAATAGCTATTAGCCGCCTTGGTGAAAGCATCATCCCAATTATTAGCTTTAGGAGGCAAAGGGGCAGGGCCTACCACCGCAATCAATTCTGCCTCGACTTTCCCCATGTGTTGATACAACAAAGAATCGCCACTGGCTTTCAATAAAGGCGCATATAATTCCAATAATACTTGGACATTTTTTGATAAAGCCCCCACATTTTTTTGATTTTGTTCTGCCACAGGTTTCACTGCCCCCACAGGAGCAGAACAACCTTGTAAATTCAGTAATACAGCGGCTAGAAGGGGGAAAATAATCGTTAAACGATGAGATGTCATAAAGTCTTCCTCGTGCGAACATTTGGCGATAAAACGAGTTAAGGCGATGGAGAGAGATGAATAGACTTGTTGCAAGGGGTATCCATCGACTGCAAAGGCGTGGATTTTGGCTTGTTTTTCCGCTTTTTCTCAACACACGCCCACTATTCGCTTCAAAAAACCGAAAAAACCACACCTTTTCGCTACGATGCCTACCCCTTACAACAAGTCTAATAACGAAGGCATCATCGCTGGGACAAGCGATTTTTTTTCATAGCGATACAGTTCATCACTAGAAAAAACACTGTCATTTAGAAGCAAAATATCAAAAAATAACTCGCCTTCATCAGTCCAACAAAGTCTAAACTGATGGGTAGCGGATGCTAGACTAAAGCAGACAACGTGACAAGTCTTAACAAAAAAACCGAGCTAAAAGCTCGGTTTTTTTGTGGGTTGTTTTTATGGACTAATATTTTCGTATTAATCACTACTGGCGGAAGATTTTCCCGTGTTACTCGTCGCAGGCGCAGCCTTAGTGCTTTTTTCAGAATTGCCGCTGCCTTTATTGTCGCCGCCTTTAAAGTCAGTGACATACCAACCCGAACCTTTCAGACGAAAACCAGAGGCAGAAATGAGTTTTTTCAGACGTTCTTCCCCACAAGAAGGACAAGCCTTCAGAGGATCGTCACTCATTTTCTGCATGGCTTCCATTTCATGCCCACAAGCCTCGCAAGCATATTCATAAATCGGCATTATTACGTCTCCCATGAAGAACTTTAGATGATAGAGCGGATATTGGCGGTTTTCCCCGTTCATTCTCGTTCAATAGAATGACTATCCGCCTCAAATAAACGAAAAAAACCACTCAATCCCGCTGCTTTTCGCTACGGCGTTTAAACCCGGACAAGTCTAATAACAAACTCTATTTAGCCTGCCCCGCTTTATAGGGATCAGCCAGACAAATTCAAGATAAGCCCATCCAGCTTGACCGCAGTCGGTTTATATTTGCCAGATAAGCTCCCAACTGTTCAAGTATAGAAATAGCTGTGTTAAAAATCTTGATAAAAAGCATTTTTTTCGGCAAGATCGTGCATCTTGTCGCTTTTTTATTGCCGCTTCGCGCAAAAAGCGACCAAATTCCACTCTTTTTCGGGTAATCACACCTCCACTATGAGCATCAAATCAGATCATTGGATTCGCCGCAAGGCGGAGCAACAGCAAATGATCGAACCCTTTTCCCCTGAACAAGTTAAATGCTCAGGCCAACGGCGACTCATTTCTTACGGCACATCTAGTTACGGTTACGACGTGCGCTGTGCTGACGAATTTAAGGTGTTCACTAACATCAACTCAACCATTGTTGACCCCAAAGACTTTGATGAAAATAGCTTTGTCAGCCTCAAGTCTGACGTGTGCATTATTCCTCCCAACTCCTTTGCGCTGGCGCGTACTGTCGAATATTTTCGTATTCCGCGTGAAGTCCTAGTCATTTGTCTCGGCAAATCGACCTACGCCCGTTGCGGCATTATCGTCAATGTCACACCGCTAGAACCCGAATGGGAAGGCCACGTCACGCTTGAGTTTTCCAACACCACGCCATTGCCTGCAAAAATTTATGCCCACGAAGGCGTGGCACAAATGTTGTTTTTAGGCGCAGACGAACCTTGTGCCACTTCGTATAAAGATCGCAATGGGAAGTATCAAGGACAGCAGGGTGTCACGTTGCCCAAGGCTTGAAGTATTTGAAGCACTTTTTTTTGAGAACAAACATTTAATACACTCTATGTAGAAATATCATAAAACATAACGTCTAAAAATGATTCAATACTCAACAGATAGACAATAAAAACACCTAGAGAAACAACATGTTCAATTTACTCGTCTTACATGGCCCTAACCTTAATCTACTCGGCGTGCGTGAACCCGGACATTATGGGCAGCACAGCCTAGACAGCATTAATCAACACCTGCAACAGACGGCTAAAAAAGCAGGACATCAGTTAGAGCATTTTCAAAGCAATGCCGAATACGCATTGATAGAACGTATTCATGCCGCACATCGAACAGTCGATTTTATTTTAATCAATCCAGCGGCTTTTACACATACCAGCGTGGCCTTGCGTGATGCACTGTTGGGCGTAAGCATCCCTTTTATTGAGGTGCACTTGTCCAACGTCTATGCGCGAGAACCCTTTCGCCACCATTCGTATTTTTCCGATGTCGCTATTGGCGTCATCACAGGTCTGGGTGCTCAGGGCTATGAACTGGCTCTGCAAGCCGCCCTCTCATATCTATCGAACCGGACATAAATAAATGGATATTCGTAAAATCAAGAAACTCATTGACTTAGTGGAAGACTCGGGGATCGCCGAAATTGAAATTCATGAAGGCGAAGAGTCCGTGCGCATTAATCGCTATGGTCAACCCGCACCTGCAATGATGGCACAAGCCCCAGCAGCGGCTCCCGCAGCAGCTATTGCCGCAGGACCTGCCCCCGTAGCACCGACCAATGAGCATGACAATGCCGTAAAATCACCCATGGTTGGGACTTTTTATCGCTCTCCCTCACCATCTAGCAAACCTTTTATTGAAGAAGGTCAAAAAGTCAAAGAAGGTGATACCATTTGTATTATTGAAGCCATGAAAATACTCAATCAAATCACCTCTGAACGCTCAGGAACATTAACCAAAATTCTTATTGAAAACGGTGCTCCTGTTGAATTTGATCAACCCTTATTCATTGTTGAATAAACTCCATACAAGACTGTTTTTAAGCCGCCGTCTTTATTCCACTTGAGCTGCTTTCGCCAGTTGAAAATAGATTTCAAACTGGCGCACTACCCAAATAGATACCACTATGCTGACTAAAGTTGTGATTGCCAACCGGGGTGAAATCGCCCTGCGTATTTTACGTGCCTGCCACGAATTAGGGATTCGCACCGTCGCCATCCACTCCACGGCTGATCGCGATCTCAAACATGTACGCCTTGCTGACGAATCCGTATGCATAGGCCCGCCTGCTTCCATTCATAGTTATTTAAATATTCCTGCCGTGATCAGTGCCGCAGAAGTCACCGATTCCGTCGCCATTCATCCTGGCTATGGTTTCCTATCAGAAAATGCAGATTTTGCTGAACAAGTTGAAAAAAGTGGTTTTACCTTCATCGGCCCTCGCCCCGAGACCATTCGTCTGATGGGCGATAAAGTCTCCGCCATTAAAACCATGAAAAAAGCGGGCGTACCTTGTGTACCTGGTTCTGATGGGCCTTTAGATGACGATATGGAAGAAAATGCACGACTGGCCAAAGGCATTGGTTATCCCGTGATCATCAAAGCCTCTGGCGGCGGCGGTGGGCGCGGTATGCGCGTGGTTCACAGCGAAGCCACCTTAGCCAGTGCCATTTCTTTGACCAAAACCGAAGCTGCAACAGCCTTTAATAATGATATTGTCTACATGGAAAAATATCTTGAAAATCCAAGGCATATTGAAATTCAAGTGCTGGCAGATACGCATGGCAACGCGATTCATTTAGGTGAACGCGATTGCTCCATGCAACGCCGTCATCAAAAAGTCATTGAAGAAGCCCCCGCCCCTGGCATTACCCCAGAGATTCGCAAATACATTGGCGAACGCTGTGCCAAAGCCTGTCAAGACATAGGCTATCGTGGGGCAGGTACTTTTGAGTTTCTTTATGAAAATGGTGAATTCTACTTCATTGAAATGAATACTCGTTTGCAAGTAGAACATCCCGTTACAGAATTAATCACCGGGATGGATATTGTCCGCGAGCAACTTTTAATTGCTGATGGTGAACCGCTATCGGTCACTCAAGATGATATTAAAATTCAGGGACATGCGATGGAATGCCGCATCAACGCCGAAGACCCGGATAACTTCATGCCCTCTCCCGGCACTATTTCTCGCTATCACGCCCCCGGCGGCCCTGGCGTGCGCGTAGACACTCACATCTATGCGGGTTACAAAGTACCACCTTATTATGATTCCATGATTGGTAAATTGGTCACTTATAGCAAGGATCGAGAATCAGCCATTAACCGTATGTGTATTGCATTAAATGAAATGGTGATTGATGGCATTAAAAGCAATATTCCTTTGCATCAACGTTTGTTAAAAGATTCTGAATTTCGTGCTGGTGGCACCAGCATTCATTATCTTGAGAAGAAACTGGCAATGTGATTGAGTGATTCTTCTACCCATTTAAAACATGTTCATACTTAACGGTTATTCCTTAAATAAGACTGCCAGTCCTTCAAGGACTGGCAGTCTTGGGTTTGGATATATCGCAAACCTATAAATGATGTAATTTATCTATAACACTGATTTACATAGCTTTTAAACGCTTGCGTTCTTTTTCGTCGTTTGCGTTGTTTTTAAGGGCTTAAAAAGGATGGTTTGAGTCGTACAATTGATCTCACTTCGCTATAGCCTATCCAAATATTGCCAAAATTTAAGCATCGAAAACCACTGTTTTCACACGCTATCTCTACCTATATTCCTGTATCATTGCGTGACCATATTGGCTATCAATTTCACCGTTTAATAGGAACTTTTGGTATGGACAAAACGCCTTCGGCAGTCTCTTTAGCCTATCTCACCACTGATTTCCCTGTACTCAGCCACACGTTTATTTCTCGTGAAGTGGTGGGGCTTGAAAAACGCGGTGTTGATATTCAACATTTATCCATCCATACCCCAGACCCCGCTGAAATCTCTTCTGAAGACCTACACTTTAAAGATAGAGTGTTTTATATTTTTCCACTGAATAAACTCGATTTTATTAAAACCCATATTCAGTTTTTCTTAAGAATGCCAGGAAAATATACTTATTGGTTGTACTATGTTATTTCACGTAAAGAAACACGATTTCGCGATAGAATTCGTAGTCTGTATCATTTTGCAGAAGCCGTTTATCTGGCTAAAGAAGTAGAACGTCGTCATATCAAACATATTCATGCGCATTTCTTTCAAGGTAATGCCACTGTTGCTATGGTGATTTCAAAATTACTGGGCACCACTTACAGCATCACAGCACATGGTACGGCGTTATTAGTCGATAGAATTTTAAATAAAGAAAAAATTGAACATGCAAAATTTATTATTTCTATTTCCCAGTACAATAAAAACTTTATGCTTAAAATTGATCCAAGTTGTGATGATAAAGTCTTTGTTGTTCATTGCGGCTTAAACTTGCAAAAGTTTCTCCCACCTACACAAGCCCCTCATAATGAAGTATTTACATTATTATCCGTAGGCCGTTTAGTGTGGGAAAAAGCCTATCATTATTTAATTGAAACCTGCCGTATTTTACGCGATGAAGGCGTTAAATTTCGCTGTCTTTTAGTCGGTGATGGAGAACTGCGAGAAGAGCTAGAAAGCTTGATTGAAAAATATGACTTAGGTTCGCATATTGAATTGCTCGGCAGCGTGTTTCAAGAAAAAATTCAAGATTATTATCAGCAAGCCGATGCTTTTATTCTTACCAGCGTTAGCGAAGGTCTGCCCGTAGTTTTAATGGAAGCGATGGCTAAAGAACTCCCGGTGATTGCCTCTGATATTACAGGGATTCCAGAGTTATTAGATGATGGTGTGAATGGTTATTTAATTCCAGCGAAACAGCCTCAAGCTTACGCCGATGCAGTGAAAAAAATGATTGAAAACCCACAGCAAAGAGTGGCTATGGGACAAAAAGGCCGAGAAAAAGTGTTAGCCGAATTTGATATTGAAAAAAACACTCAACAATTACATGATATTTACCACTCTCAATTAAAGGAGAACCCCGTTGATTAAGCAAAAATCACTCGTACTGTGTATGGGACTGGCCTTAGCTGCCAGTAGTTTTTCAAGTGTTGCAGAAGAGAAGGCCGCGACTGAATTAAAAACTGATAAAGACAAGCTCAGTTATAGTTTAGGTGTGACTATTGGCGATAATATTGCGCGACAAAAAGCAGATGTTAATTACGAGACTTTACTGCTGGGTATTCAGCACGCTATGGAAGGTAAGAAATTAATACTGTCTCCTGACATTATCAGCAGTACCATGATGGACTTTCATAAAAAATCGACAGAAGAACGTAAAAAAGTACGTGATGAGCAGGCCAATAAAAATGAAGCAGCGGGTAACGCTTATTTAGCCGAAAATGAGAAGAAAGACGGGGTGGTTAAACTACCGAGTGGATTGCAATATAAAGTAGTTAAAGCCATAGAAACAGGCGAAACCGTTAAACCTACCGATAAAGTTAAAGTTCATTATCGTGGGACATTGATTGATGGCAGCGAGTTTGATAGTTCTTATTCACGTAATGAACCCGCTACTTTTGGCGTGCTTCAAGTGATTAAAGGTTGGACAGAAGCCTTACTATTAATGAAACCCGGTGAAAAGTGGGAACTCGCTATTCCTTACAACTTGGCTTATGGCGAAAATGGTCGTCCACCTAAAATCGGTCCTAAATCTACTTTGTTGTTTGAAGTGGAACTGTTAGAGATTGTGAAATAATTTTTAATAGACTTGTTGCTAGCACGGTAGGATGGGTAGAGGCGCATTATGATGTTTGATTTTGCTATGAACCTTATCGCGCCGAAACCCATCATTCATCCATCACCGAAATGATGGGTTTCGCTCTGCTCTACCCATCCTACCGCGCTGATAAGCAGAATTTTTCAGACTTTAGCACCACAAAACGGGATGCTAGGCGAATCATATATTTTAGTGAAAGAGAGGATTATTGATGGACATTAAGGGTGCATTTTGGGTCACTATAGCAAAATTACATCAGTTGTTAAGACTGCCAGTCCTTCAAGGACTGGCAGTCTTGAGTTTGACTCTATCGCAAGCCTATAAATGATGTACTTTAGCTATATTCGTTGGGTTGGTACATTTCTTTTAGGTCTTCTGGGGCTGGCATTGGTTTTTGCTGTGCCTATTTCCGGCATATTAGTGCTTTTATCCGCCGTTACATTAAGCCCGCCGATCAATCAAAAAATAAAGCCTATCCTAGGTGCTCAATATTTATCGCCGATCTTATTGGTTGCAGGGTTAGCCATGATCATCGTTGATTCAAATATACAAAGTGAGCAACGAAGAGCTGAACTTGCCGCACGGGAAGCTGCTCAGCAAGGAGAAAAACGACAACAGGTCTTGGCAGAGTTGGCAGCGAAGAAGCAACAGTTTTTAAAGCAACGTGACAGTATTTTAGCGGATTTGGAGGGGCTATTCAGCGATCAGCAATACCAGGCGGTGGTCACTCAAGGCGATAAATACACTTATTTGGACGCTGATGTGAAGCGCATTGTGAACCAAGCTCAGAAGGCATTGAAGCAAGCTGCTGATGAGAAAAAAACTCAAGAGACACTGGCTGAATTAGAAAGAACCGATGAAAGCGATCATTCAAAAAAAGAACGTCTGTATAGGCTACTTGAACAGCAACACCCTGACGTTGCTGAATACAAAAAAAAGCGTATTTATCACACTTATGAGAAGCGTATAGCCTTGAAGAAAATTGCTGATGAGAAAAAAACTCAAGAGACACTGGCTGAATTAGATAAAACTCATGAAAACAATTACAAAAAAAATGAAAGCCTGTATAAAACGCTAGTGCAGCTCAACCCAGATGTGATCGAATACCAAGACAAACTGGCTGATTATGCTTTGAAGGTTAAAGAAGCAAACGATAGAGAAATAGAGGAAAGAAATGAAGAATTAAAGAGAAGAGCGCTGCTTCTCCAAAAAGCGCAGGAAAGAGTCGCTAAGTTTGGCAAAAAACCCGTTAAAAGTGCGTGGGATGGGTCTTATTTTCCTGTCACGCATTATTTAAAGCGTGTAGCTCATGATCCCGACAGCATTAAGATTATAAACTGCACTGAAGCCCGCCCGATTAGCGAGGGATGGTTGGTAGGTTGTGACTACCGTGGAAAAAATGCATTTGGTGCATTGATCAAGCAATCTCATTGGTTTGTCATTCGTCGTAATGCAGTAGTGGAGAAATACGAAGCCTCCGCCTTCAATTAAGACCAGAGGCGCTTAAGGTTTGAAGCGGGAATTCAAATGGTGGGCACGCCGTGGTCAATTCAAACGACTTTTTCAATATCACGAACGGCTTTTGCCCACCCTACATGACTACATGACTGGCGTTTTGCCCATCATTACGCACTTAAAGAAAGGTCGTGCCTAAAGTGCTCAACTGTTGAATAAAAGCGTCTTCATCTAAGACTTTCACCCCCAATTGCTGGGCTTTATCCAATTTACTCCCCGCCTTTTCTCCTGCCACCACTACATCGGTGTTTTTTGACACACTGCCGCTGACCTTCGCCCCCAGCGCTTGCAAATGCGCTTTAGCCACATCACGCGACATCTGCTGTAACGTCCCAGTCAACACCCAAACCTGCCCTTGCAAGGCTTGGCTTTGAGGCGTGTCTACGTGGTCTGCGGTCGTCCATTCCACGCCTGCGGCTTGGAGCTTAGCAATGACATCCAGATGATGCGGCTCACGAAAAAAAGCCACAATATGTTGAGCCATGATGTCGCCCACGCCGCTGACCAAAGCTTTTTCTTGATTGCGTAAATCTTCCGGCTGGGCTTGGCGAAGCTGTGCCAGACTGCCGAACTGTGCCGCCATCAACTGTGCCGATTCGCTACGCAGTCCGCGGATTTTTTGTTGGCTCAGCCATGCGGCTAAATCTTCAGGCTCTTCAATCTCAGGCTGATTTTGCAAATACGCCATAATGTTATCGGCGGTTTTCGGCCCAATGCCGTGAATACCCTGTTTGAGGATAAAATCCTGCTCACCTGCCGCCATGAGTTGTTCTAAGCTGCCAAAATGTTCGGCTAAGACTTGCGCGGTGCTATCCCCCACTTCAGGAATGCCGAGGGCGAATAAAAATCGCGCCAGCGTGGTATGGCGACTGCGCTCTAAAGCGTCCAATAAATTCTGCGCCGATTTATCCGCCATTAAATCTAGCCCAGCCAGCACGGTAGGATGGGTAGAGGCGCATTATGATGTTTGATTTTGCTATGCACCTTATCGCGCCGAAACCCTGCGTCTTGTTGTGGCGCGAACGTGCGAGAAAAATGCTTTAAAGTGTTTTATTGAGGCATCGTGCATATTTGAAGTATTGTTCGCGTGCGCACCCAAATAGAGGGTATTCATCCTACTTGGCTATAAACGACCAGGATAATATCCATTTACACAAATAATGTAGCTCAAGCCTGTAACAGGAGGGACTCTATCAATAGTTTTTCCTGTTCCACTACTTAGATTGATATCCACAGAGTTTTTATGAACCTCGTCTATCATATTGATAGACAAACTAGCTCCTGTATTTGCAGATTTTACAACCTTTTCTTCTATACTGACATCAGTAACAATATCCTCATATTGAGAATTAAAATCATGTTTTGGGTTGCTAGACCTTAATGAAAGGTTAAATGGAAAAAGCTCTGCAAACGAAGGGCTCAGTGTTGTAATTGTTTGAACTTCACCTAAAGCTAAGCTTTTTGTTTCTTTGCTTTGTTCAACACTTTTTGCACCGGGTAAGGTCGTTTCCATTTTTGCGCCAATAGGAATACGCCCTTTTAAAAAAGGTAAATAAAAAAAATCATTATCACTCTTATTTGGTGCTATCTGTACGACACCTGGAGGTTTATAGCTATCACCGATAACAGAATACAGTTGTGTATATCTTGAAACTTCTAACACATCCCCCCCTGCAAACATCCAGTTTCGTGGAGCATAATTACCTGAAAACGCTCGTATTTCACCGACCATACACGGAGGAGGTGTATATGCCATCACAAATGATGGGACAAGCACGCAGAGGTTAAGTGTTCGCTTAATCAACAATAGTAATGTTTTTTTATTCATTGTATATCTACCTAAAGAAGTTGAAATCAGAAACCTAATTAAGGTGTATTGGGGTTAATGAGACCATGGTCTTGTGTAGGGTATTCTCCCTTAATGCAAATAATATAATTTAATGCCAAAGCTGGCACAGTATTTTCAATTTCAATTGTTTCCAATACTGGAGTTTCTGTATCACCCGCACCTGCTACGTCTTTAGAAATAGTCCCGATTTCCTTTATAGTTACATCTTTGCCTGTTCTACCATTTTTAAAGGGTGTTTCTGAAGTTTTAATTTCTTGAATAGCATGAGTGGAAGATAAGGCCCAACCTCGTCCTGAAGGTATAGGTAAACTATCTGATTGTATGCTAATGTTTTTTTTACCCAACTGTCCCCCTAAAGCAATGTTAGAAAGCCCTGCACCTTGTCCTATACCTACTGGTATCCGTCCACGAAAATCGGGTAAAGCAAAAGAGCCTGTTTCATCATCAAACCGACTAAATGCCCCCCCCACGATAGAATACAATGTATCAGTCCCTTGGAAAGATTTTATAGTTAATCGCTGACCATTTGCAAAAGCCCACCCGGCGGGAGCATAGTCTCCAGCAAATACGCGAATTTCACCTATCATACAAGCAAGAGAATTGACTGAAGTAAAGAAAGTGATAGTAAAACAAAGTTTGAGTACGACGCTTAAATGTGATTTATTCATAACAGTTCCTAAAAATAGATGAATCCCTACATATAATCAGGTCTATAACCATCGACACAAATAATATAATTTATGCCTAAAGAAGGGGGGCGGTTCATTAGTTTAATAGAAGGCGAAGAAGTTTGTGAAACAGCCGTAACAGGCAAGTTGGCTGGGACAATTTCATCAATTCCACTAATCGTGGTATTGCTGCCAGTTCTAGCACTTTTCAAGCTTATAGGCTTAGTTGATATATTACTTACTACATCAACAGAGGTAAGGTTTTGTCTAGGCCAGTTATCCTGACTAATAGTGATTATTTCTTTCCCTATGTTTTTAGCAAAACCAACAGCTATTCCATGAGTTACAAAAGCTATTATTTTTTCTATATTGCTAATCGTTGTTTTCATAGCTGCTTCTTTCTTAGGAAATTTAGTTGAAAAATATTTCCTCTGGTTAATTATATCCTGCAACGCTTTTAACTGAAGCATTAAGTCTGCACCAACAATGGTGCGTGATCGTAAATCGGGCAAATTAAATGTTGTTGACATGTTTTGGCTTATCGTAGCCTCCGAGGTAAGTGAGTCTAGTGGTTTTCCTTTAAGTATAAAAGCTAGTGTTTTATGTGATGAACTTAACAATGTTGTTCCATTAGCGAACATCCAATTTTTAGGGGCGTAATTTCCTGTAAACATACGCACTTCTCCCAGCATACAAGGCTCACCTGCCTGACTAGCCGACGAAAGATGGCTGGCTAATACGCAAATGATGCCGATACTGACTAAACTCCAATTTTTCATTACTATGTTCCTCTGATTTATGAAAACGTATCAGCTAATAGGTGGAGAAAGCATAACGGAGTCTTTTAATGAAAACAACGCGTATACTTAAAACTGTCCAGCAAAGTAGAATACGATGATGTAAGGAATCACATCATTTACCCAATTGCAATGATGCGGTTCGTGGCCCACCACATCCTACTGTGCTACAGCCTTCAACTACATACAAACAATATATAGTGTTACAGAATTGTCAGCAGTATTTCGATAAAAACCAAAGCGCCAACCTGTAGGTGATGTTGCTGTACAGGTTGAAGCACCTGTTGCAGGACAACTAATCGCAACAGGTTGAGTATTGTTTGCATTGACTCCCGCATCAATGCCTGCACTAATAGGCGAACCAGAATCACAAGCGATATAGACTTCTTCATAATCATCTGCGGCACTGAGACCCGTTATAACAGCAGACTTGTAAGTAACACCGCCACCCGCACCAATTTCTTTCACCGCACTACCATCCCCGATGTAGAGCTTGTCAGTTCCCGCATCCCAACTCACTTGACCTTCTGCGGTGGCCGCAGCGTTGTAAGCAGGAAGTTTCAAGCCTTCGCCTGTGGTATCGGCGGTAATGCCAGATAAATCGAGCAAATCGCCATCATCAAATGCGAGACTGGCAGCGAGTTTGTTTTCGGTGATGCCCGCGTCTTTGACCTGAAGGGTATTAGTGGCAATTTCCACCGTGCTGCTGTCCACCACCACTTGCAAAGTGGCTGCGCCACTGGCTGAGCCGCCGCTCAAACCAGAGCCGGACGCGGTGGTAACATCGGTGATGTCGCCTGCTGCGGTACAGCTTTCCACTGCACCGCTGGCATCAACGCCCAAGGGGTATTGCCCTGCACTACAGTTTCCGCCATTGGCAGCTAAGGCTGTGGCGGCTGAAGCATTGCCCGTAACATTCCCTGTGACGTTCCCCGTTAAATTCGCAGTGACCGTGCCTGCTGAGAAATTACCACTGGCATCGCGTGCCACAATGGCACTATTGGTGTTGGCATTGGTGGCGGTGGTGGCAGAATTAGCCACTTTGCCTGCGCTGGAAATCGTCGCCAGTTTAGTATCGACAATCGCAGCAGTGCCGCTGATGTCAGCATTGACAATTTCTCCGTCGGTAATGTTGGCTGAGGTGACGGCACCGCTCGCACCGATTTCTTTCACCGCACTACCATCCCCGATGTAGAGCTTGTCAGTTCCCGCATCCCAACTCACTTGACCTTCTGCGGTGGCCGCAGCGTTGTAAGCGGGAAGTTTCAAGCCTTCGCCTGTGGTATCGGCGGTAATGCCAGATAAATCGAGCAAATCGCCGTCATCAAATGCGAGACTGGCAGCGAGTTTATTTTCGGTGATGCCCGCGTCTTTGACCTGAAGGGTATTAGTAGCAATTTCCACTGTGCTGCTGTCCACCACCACTTGCAAAGTGGCTGCGCCGCTGGCTGAGCCGCCGCTCAAACCAGAGCCGGACGCGGTGGTGACATCGGTGATGTCGCCAGTATCCGCATCTGCTGCACACGCCCAGTCAGTCCCATCAAATTTCATTACTTGCCCGTTAGCACAGCCTGTAGTCGCTAAACCTACGGTTGGAGCGGCGGCTGTACCACCAATGGCGACCCCTTTGTTGGTAGTTGCTGTGACACCTGTCACTGTTCCGCCTGAGTTAGTATCCGTATCTGCCGCACACGCCCAGTCAGTCCCATCAAATTTCATCACTTGCCCGTTAGCACAGCCTGTAGTCGCTAAACCTACGGTTGGAGCGGCGGCTGTACCACCAATGACGACCCCTTTGTTGGTAGTTGCCGTGACCCCCGTCAGTGTCCCGCCTGAGTTAGTATCCGCATCTGCCGCACACGTCCAGTCAGTCCCATCAAACTTCATCACTTGCCCATTAGCACAGCCTGTGGTGGCTAAACCTACGGTTGGAGCGGCGGCTGTACCACCAATGACGACCCC
>JADGEH010000120.1 GCA_016744475.1 Thiotrichales bacterium
TATTATCATCATTTTTTAGTTTTAAGTGGTCGTATGTTTGAAGAATTATCTCTATAGCGACTCAGTTTGGACAAGAATTGTCCATCGCTTTAATCATGCGTTATCAAGAAATACGAGCGCGTATTGACGAACTTCACATGCTGTTTCAGGCTTTGCCACAAGATGCCAACAGCGATTGGCGCGAGCATTGGCAACCGATAGAGCACGCCTTAGAACACGGGGATTTTCAGGCGGTTCGAGGTTTATTGACAGCCTTTGCACAGCAATCACAAGTTAAAGCCGATCAAGCCCAAGAAGACGGCGATGCAGAAGCAGAAGCACAAGAACATGCTTATCAAGAAGTGTGGGCGGTTGGTTGAATGAGGCGGGCATGGCTTTTTACTGGGGAGGGCGTTATAGAGAGGCCGAGCCTTTGTTGCAACAAGCACTGGCATTGCGCCAGCAGGTGCTAGCCAAATGGGATGAAGACTTAGCTCACAGCTTAGCGGCGCTCGCTTGCAAACAATGCACGCTGAACAATGACTGCTCATCCGTCCAGACTTGTTTGCTGCAAAAACCTGCGCGGGCGGCTAGGGCTTGGAATTCGCTGATGGTGAATTTGTAGGCGTTTTCTGTATGCAGGGTGTCACCTTGGGCGAATTCAAAGACTTGTCCTGCGACATTCACCTGCTGCTGACAATGACTGTATAAATGCATTTCTACCCGCCCTTGATGAGGGTTGTAAAAAGCGTAATGGCTGAAATGGTCTAGCTCAAAATCAGCGTCTAATTCCCGATTCATGCGGCTTAACAGATTGAGATTAAACGCCGCAGTGACCTGCTGGGCATCGTTGTAAGCGGCGTGCAACACGGCAGGGTCTTTTTTCAAATCCACTCCAATCAGCAACATTCCACCCGGTGCTAATAAGCGATGCACGCGCATGAGTAAAGCCTGCGCGTCTGCAGGTTCAAAGTTGCCAATACTGGAGCCAGGGAAGAAAGCGGCGCGGGTGAGGTGTTGGGGACAATACGGCAGCTTGAAATCGCTTGAATAATCAGCACAGGCGGCATGAACGTCAATGTCGGGATAATCGCTGGCGAGCGCGTGTGCTGAATCGAGTAAATGTTGTTTAGAGATGTCTAAGGGCATGTAGGCCGCAGGTTTTAAGGCATCCAGCAATACTCGAATTTTTTGACTGCTGCCACTGCCTAATTCGAGTAATAAACACTCTTCGCCCAGCCATTCAATCATGGCATCGCCGTGCGCTTGGAGAATTTTGATTTCTGTGCGGGTGGGGTAATATTCGGGTAATTCTGTGATGCGATCAAAGAGCTGAGAGCCGTTGAGATCGTAGAAAAATTTGGGGGATAGTTGTTTTTGCGGCAGGCTTAAACCGTGTTGGACTTCGGTTTTGAAATCCGCTAAAGCGGGATGGAAATCGTAAAAATGCAGCGTTGGGTTTTTACTCATGGGAGGATTTTATCAAGGGGTTAGAGGATGAATAGACTTGTTGCAAGAAGTTGTTAAGACTGCCAGTCCTTCAAGGACTGGCAGTCTTGGGTTTAGCTCTATCGCAAGCCTATACATGATGTACTTTAGCTATACCCATCCTACAGCTTATTGACATCAGAACTACAGACGCATGGGCATGACGACGTATTTGATCTTATCCGTTTCTTGCTGGCGAATTAGACAGCTACTATTAGAATCTGAGAAGTAAAACTCAGCGTGTTCTGTATCAATAGCATTCAAGGCTTCTAATAAATACATAATGCTAAAACCAATTTCTAATTCATCGCCTTGGTATTCTGCATCTAACTCTTCTTCAGCTTGTTCTTGTTCAGGATTATGCGCACTGATTTCAAGCAAATTAGTGCTGATTTTTAAGCGTGCGCCTTTGTATTTTTCATTGGATAAAATGGCAGCGCGATTGAGAGATTGTTTTAGCAAGAGTCCATTGACGGTCATCAATTTATCATTGTTTGCAGGTAAAACACCTTGGTAATCAGGAAAACGTCCGTCAATTAACTTGCTGGTGAGCGTGATGCCGGACAGTTCAAAGCGGATATGGTTGGTGGCTAGACTGACTTTTACTGAGGCTTCGCTGTCTTCGAGAATGCGAGATAATTCCAACACAGCTTTACGCGGAATAATGACTTGTTCGGATTCTGTCATTGGAATATCGCAAAGGTGTTCGGCTAAAGCTAAACGATGTCCATCGGTGGCTACCACGGTGAGTTTAGTGGGGGTAATATCGAGCAATAAGCCATTGAGGTAATAACGAACATCTTGCTGTGCCATAGCAAATTGAGTTTTATTAAAAAGGTATTTTAATTCTTGCTGTGGCAGTTCAAAGCTTAGCTTGGTGTCTATTTCTTCACTAGAAGGAAAGTCATCAACGGGTAAAGTCGATAAAGTAAAACGGCTACGGCCTGATTTGACCGTAGCGCGTGCAGCTTCTTCTTGGTTGATTTGAATGGCGGCTCCATCGCCTAAAGAACGACAAATATCAAAGAGCTTTTGTGCGGGTAAAGTGGTGGAGCCGCTGCCGTTAAAATCACTTTCAATCTGTGCTGTACAAGAAATTTCTAATTCTGTATCGGTGGCGGTGAAATACAATTGATCGGCTTCTACCCGAACTAGAGTATTCGCCAATATGGGGAGAGTTTGTTTACGTTCTACAATGCCTGATACCATTTTCAAAGGAGGCAATAACGCTTGTCGAGAAATTTCAAAATGCATAGCTAAGCCTTTATTAAACTAAAATAGCTGATGTTACGCAGTGAGTGCAGAAGAAGCTGTCGAGCTCATATAAACCGACTGCGGTTAAGCTGAATTTGATCAAACAGCATCTAAACCTATGAAGTCTCATTATTTCAATATATCCGATCACTGAAACAATGCACTAAGCTCGGATTATAGCGGCTGCTTTCGTTGCTGCAAACCCGGTTTTCTATGCTTTTGATAGAGCATTCGGTAAAAAAGTCGGTTTTTTTCACATCATGGCGCTAATTATTGGTTTTTTTGGTTTATTTTTGCCTTGCAATGAACAAAAAGCAATTTTGATTTGAAGTTGTATATGTGCTGAAAAACGATTATGAAGGCGGCGGCTTCTTTTGCTATTTTTGTCAGGTTCGGGTCGCAAAAAAATGCATCGCTGTGTAACATCTTTTCATCATTTTTAGCTAAGGGAATAGATTATGTGTGGAATTTGTGGAGAAATTCGATTTGATCAAAATCAACCTGCGGTAGATGCCATTGCGCGTATGAACGCTGTGCTCACGCCGCGAGGGCCTGATGGTGGCGGTGTGTTTCAAATGAATCGCTTAGCCGTGGGGCATCGCCGTTTACGCATTATGGATTTAAGTGAACATGCGCAACAACCCATGTTAGACAATGACTTAGGGCTTGGCATTGTGTACAACGGGGCGATTTATAACTACCCCGAATTACGCCAGCAATTAAAGCAAAAAGGTTATCGTTTTTTCTCTCATGGCGATACTGAAGTCATTTTGAAAGCTTACGCAGAATGGGGCACGGCTTGTGTGGAGCATTTCAAAGGCATGTTTGCTTTTTGTTTGTGGGAACGCGATTCAGGCCGGGTGTTTATGGCGCGAGATCGCTTAGGTATCAAGCCTTTGTACTACTCAGACATCCCCGGTGCTTTGCGTTTTGCTTCCAGCCTGCCTGCTTTGTTGGCAGGCGGTGAGATAGATAAAGACATTGATCCTATTGCGCTGCATCATTACATGCATTTTCACGCCGTCGTGCCAGCCCCTTATACGATGCTTAAAGGCGTGCGCAAATTACCGCCCGCCACGATGTTAGTCATCGAGCCTAATGGTCAACGCACACAAACGACTTATTGGGAAGCCCGTTATGAAATGCGTCCTGAAGAGCAAGGTTTGGGGCAAAAAGATTGGGAAGAGTTGGTTTTAGGCGGTTTACGCGCTGCGGTTAAACGCCGCTTGGTGGCTGATGTGCCTGTCGGGGTGTTGCTGTCGGGCGGGCTAGATTCTAGTTTGGTGGTGGGTTTATTGGCTGAATTAGGCCAAACCGGGATTAATACTTTTTCTGTGGGTTTTGAATCCGTCGGCGATGAAAAAGGCGATGAATTTCAATATTCTGACATTATTGCGCAGCATTACGCCACTGAACATCACAAGCTATTTGTTGATTCAAAACAATTACTGCCGTCTTTACAAGATTGCGTGACCGCCATGAGTGAACCGATGGTGAGCCATGATGTGATTGGTTTTTATCTGTTGTCTCAGCAAGTGGCGCAACATGTCAAAGTGGTACAAAGCGGACAAGGTGCGGATGAAGTGTTTGCAGGTTATCACTGGTATCCCCCTTTGATGCAAAGCACTGATCCCGTGAGTGATTATGCCAAAGTGTTTTTTGACCGTGACCACCATGAATTTGCTCAAGCCGTGCATCCGCGTTTTGTCGGTGATGATTATAGTCGTGCCTTTGTCGCTGCTCATTTTGCGCAGACGGGGGCAGAACAGGCCATTGATAAAGCGCTGCGCTTGGATTCCAACATTATGTTGGTCGATGACCCCGTAAAACGTGTGGATAATATGACCATGGCTTGGGGTTTAGAAGCTCGCGTGCCCTTTTTAGATCATGAATTGGTAGAACTGGCTGCGCGGGTTCCGGCTCAATTTAAAGTCCCTGAAGGCGGTAAATACGTGCTTAAAGAAGCGGCGCGACAGGTGATTCCCGCCGCAGTGATTGATCGCCCCAAAGGCTATTTCCCCGTACCTGCCTTGAAATATATTCAGGGTGAATATCTGGATTTTGTGCAAGATATTCTTAACCAACCACAAGCCCAAAACCGTGAATTGTTTCAACGCGGTTATGTGGATAGCTTATTGGCGGCTCCTGAAGCGCATATCACGCCGCTGCGGGGTTCTAAGCTGTGGCAAGTCGCCTTGTTAGAATTTTGGTTGCAGACACAAGGGGTTTGATGTTGTTCACCCTTTCTTAAAAATAACTCGTTCCTATGCGGCGCATTACTGTCATTCAGTGAAGCCCAGTAGCATTGCAAGCAGTTGATTTTATTGCCCCTCCTCAAAGGAGGGGGCTAGGGGGGGGACTAAAAGCTGTACTCCTTCAGTATTTTTAAGGCATGTTACCCTTGATCACCACCCCTCAATCCCCTCCTTGGAGGAGGGGAGGCTGACTTTTTGAATTCAAAGTGTTTTTTCTTAAGTGAATGGCAGTAATGCGACGCATGGGAACAAGGATGAAAACTTTTCGTTAAGCTCAAATATTTTGATTTTTAACTTGTATGATTTTAGATAAGCACATTTTGTTCATTTGAATTACCGATTTAAAACTTGGAGTCATCATTGTATGTTCTACCCCGCCTTGCGTTTTCGTTGGTTTTATCTCTCTCTTTTGATGATAAGTCTGTTGTTTTCTCATCAGAGTCAAGCAGCGTTAGACAAGTCTCCCCTATATATTGCTTTTTTTATCTCTTTATCAGGTGAATATGGTAATGATGGGCAAGATATGTTGAGAGCAACACAACTTTATTTAGATAAAGTGAATGCCGACGGTGGCATCAATGGACACCCCATTGAGATATTAAAGTTCGATAGCCAGGGACAGGTGGAAGAAGGGATTAAAGCCGCTAAAGAATTAGTCAAAGATGAACGTGTACTCATGGTATTGGGGCATTACTTTAGTTCTATCGCGATTCATTTAGGTGAGGTTTATCGCTCAGTAGAACTGCCTGCCATCATCTCAGTAGCGGCTTCTCATTTGATTTTGGATACCTATGATGGTTTTTTCATGATCAACCCCAGCACACGCATCACGACGACGACTTTGGCACACAGCCTCATTGACTTGCAACATAAAAACCAAGTTAATCTCGTGTTCGATCCTCAAGATACCTATAGCCAAACGCTATCTACTTCATTTCAGGAAAACTTTAATGCTTTAGGAGGCCATTTACCCAACATATGGGAATTATCTACAAAAACTGAAGATACTCAGGTGTTTACTCAGTTGGCTCAGCAAATGAAGCAACAGTTAGCGGGCGATAAAAACATGCCTATATTTATTGCTTTATTTGATCGCGATACGGCTCAACTGGTCATTTCTTTACGCCGACAAGGGGTTAAAAACCCTATTTTTGCAGCCGACAATATCAATTTAAGTTTTATCAATATCTTGAAAAAAACTCCTGAAGAACAGAGAAGCCCTGGCTATTTTTCAGAAAATATTCATTTAATCGCAGGGTTATTATTTGATATTGCAGGCCAAGAAGCACAGGATTTTAGACTCACTTATCAAAAAATGCTGGGCAAAGAACCCACTTCAAGTGCTGCTTTTGCCTATGATGCCGCTAAATTGGCAGTGAGTGCTTTACGTGCAATCAATGCAGAGGGGCAAGATGTTAAAAGTGAGCGTAAGCGCATTAAAAGCTACTTAACCTCCTTACAAACGCCTGAAACGGGTATTAATGGTGTCACGGGTTTAACCTACTTTTCGCCACATCGTGATGCCGTTAAACCGCCTAATCTCGCGATGATTAAAAATCAACACATCATTTCTGACCTGACACAATTTAAAACGGTAGAAAACCCTAGTTTATTACATCATTTAGAACAAGAATTAGAAGCTAAAAATATTATTCAAATGAATCAGGAGTACTTCCATAAAACTCAAGTGGTGTATACCAATATTGAATTATTAGACATCACCGACATGAAAACGGGTAAAAATACCGCAGTATTAGAATTCTATTTATGGTTTAGATCAGTCGATGGTGTGGATGTTGGTGATATTGAGTTTATGAATGCCGCAGAACCTATTGAGTTAGGTGAGCCTATAGAATATCAAGTGATTGATCATTACCACTACAGATTGTATAAAGTTAAAGGACTCTTTAAATTAAATTTCTTGACCGAATACAAAGAAGATTATGCTTTAGATTTTCATGCTATCGGTGTGCGTTTTCAGCACCGTCAACAAGCTTATAATCATCTGGTATATGTTCATGATTCATTAAGTAGCCCCCCCGTCAACCAATCCCAAAAAGAAGCGGCTGAAGCCTTAGACACATTTAAACAACAGTGGCGGATTAAAAAAGAAATGGTGTATTTGGATATTGCCTCCAAGCCTGCACGCGGTAATCCTCTTTATGCAGAATATGGTAAAACTGTTGATGTATCTCGTTTTAATCAGTTCATGCTGGTTAAACAAAAAAGTCTGACTTTACGGCGTTTGATGTCAGAAAGTATGGCTTGGATCATGTTATTCATAGCCATCATCGGCTTTATCAGCATTCATCTACTACGACATTTGCGCTATCGGTCTTATCCTTTATCGCGTGGTTATAAAATGCTGTGGCTATTGCAAATTCCTTTTCTAGCGGTGTTTTTATTAGCCATAGAATCAGTGCTATCCACCCTCATTATTGTGTATAAAGATTATTCTGTACACGATATACGAATGGCTTTTGATATTCTTTGGTGGTTGTTTCCCGCTTATTTTCTCGCCCGCAGCTTTCATCATTTTCTTTGGTTGCCGATTGAAAAACGTACAGAAACCCCTGTCCCACCTTTAATGCGCGGTATCGTCACCTTCATTATTTACATGCTGGCTATTTTTGCCGTGATTGCTTTTGTGTTTAATATGAAAATCACCAGTTTATTAGCCACATCAGGTATGTTTGCCATGATTATTGGTCTGGCGGTTCAAATGAATATTTCCAATATTTTCTCCGGCATTGCGATTAATGTGGATCGACCTTTTCGCATAGGTGATTGGGTAGAAATTGGACGTTATCCAATGGGTAAAGTGATGGACATCACATGGCGAGCGACTCGTATTCAAACCATAGAGGGGAATATTTTAAGCATACCGAATGCTGTGACGGCAGATAGCACGGTGCAGAATTATCACTATCCCAGTGATGTGTGTCTGGCTTCTCAATTGATTTATATTGATTTTGCTTATTCACCGCAAGAAATTAAAGACTTGATCATGCAAGCTATGCTATCCGTTGAAGGCGTGCTCAGTGAACCTGCCCCCTTAGTCCGCTTCACCATTGGCGAATGGGCCAATGAATACAAAGCTTTGTTCCGTTTGCATGATTATGCCAATCGTGGGCGTATTATGGGGTTAGTCAGCGAAGCGATTTATGCGCGTTTGAAGGAAGCTCAAATAAGCCCTGCACGTCCGCCAATGATGAAAACGCAGTTTTAGAGCCTATACGAAGATGGGGAATCGAAGCGAAAATTCGCCCTTTTGAGGCAGGTTTTTCGGTTTTTTAAGGCGAATAGCGGGCTATTTAACGAAAAAAAGCGGAAAATCGGACCAAAAGGGCGGGTTTGCAGCCGATTATCCCGTTTTCGTATAGGCTCTTAGCCTGCATCCATCCGTTGTTTGTGAGGGGTAACATCGCTTTAAGCGGTGTTATCCCTCTTGTTTTATGTGACGATCATTATTCAAAAGTCCAGCGCATTTGTGCGTAAAAGCTGCGTGCTGAAGGTAAATAGATTTGAGTGAGGGATGCCCAGCGATGTTCATCGTGTTCTTTGTGTAAGAGATTGCGTCCTACCAAAGATAACTCTAAACGTTTATCCACTTGCCAAGCTAAACGTGCATCAAATTCCACATATTCCGCCATCGGTGTATCGCCTGATGTCGGATCGCCGCCTGAGACGCGACTGTTGTATCGCCACCAAGTGTCGAAGTGCCAGTGAGGATTCCATTGCCATTGTGTACGCAGTGATAAATAGTGCTCGGGGGCTGTACGCAAGTCGTCTTGAGGAATGTTTCTATGTAGGTAGTGATAAGCCGCTTGAACCTGTAAGTCATGTTGAGGTTGCCAGTTGATGGCTAACTCCGCACCGTGGCTGTCCCATTCGAGTTCATTGCTATAAAAAGAGGTAAAAGCCAGACCATCCTCTTGTGGCACTGCGGCTTGATTCACGGGCACTAATACATCGTTATATTCATGTACAAACAGATCAAGATCAATAAAGAGTTGCTCGTTGACCACCTCTCTCCAACCTAATTCATAGGCTATAAGCTTTTCAGTCTCCAGTGCTTGTGCTGGCAGTTGCAAGTGAATATACGATGGAAAGGGGAAAGGGGTGTATTCATCAGGAAAGAAGGCTTTAAATTCAGCACGTTCTAAGCCCCAATCTGGTAGGCGTACTGCACGCGATAAAGCCGCCCACAAGCTGCGTTTGTCAGTAGGAGCCCATAATATACGAGCACTAGGCTGAGGCTGTATGCCGATGGATTTGCGGTATTCAAATTTAGCACCGAGGGTTAAATGCCAAGCCTCATTGAAAGTGATTTCATCTTGCATAAAGGCGGAAAATAAATGCTCTTTATAGCGCGAGGGGAGGAATTTAAAGTTTTCGGTATTATCCGCATGATGGCGGTAATGCCGCCAACTGCCGCCCCACACAATGTCATGATTCGATGTGGGTTGAAAACGGTGTTGAGCTTCCAGATTGAAAATCTGGGTTTGGGTTTTCACTGCAATAACGTCGCGTTGATAAGTATCGTAATATCCCTTTAACTGCCATTCACCGTGCTCTAGTTGGCGTGTCCAATGCGCCATCAGATTTGCACCGTAGTAAGTTTCATCATCCGCCAGCAAAGGATACCTAGAAAAATCTATGCTACGGGCGCGTCCGCGAAAGTAATCCCCTTGTACAGTCAGGGTGTCGTCGGCTGATAAAAGATGATCCATTCTAAAGCCCAGTTGCGTGTTGCGTCCGGGATCAAGGTGATCAAAATTCGGGTTTTCCTCGCTGCGAGTTTTGACATATAAACGATAGTGGCCTTGCTCACTCCATTCTCCGCCTATGCGAGCCGTGGTGATATAGTTTAACTGATTCCCCGCAGCCACCGTCACCAAGCCGCCTTGGGTGTCTTTCGTATTTTTGCTGATGATATTGATAATGCCATTGATGGCGTTAGCGCCCCATAAGCTCCCGCCGGGCCCTCGAATCACTTCAATGTGATCAATATCTTCCAGCACCAAATTGAGATGATCCCACCAAACGCCTGCAAATTCGCGGACATGCACGCTGCGTCCATCGACCATCACAAGCATCTTATTGGCAAAATAGTCATTCTCGCCGCGTGCAGAAATGCCCCAAGCGTGGTTATTAATTTGCCCCACATTCATGCCCGGTACCATGCGTAAAAGGTCGGGAAGCGTTGTCGCTCCTGAATGGCGAATATCGTTTTCTGTAATGATAAAGACTGCCGCAGGGATTTCTTGCAAGGTTTGCGGTTTTTTCCCCACAGAAATCACTTCTAAGTCCAGCAAATCTTGCAACGATAGGTTTAATAGCGCTTTCACGTCCACAGGCTCATTAGCCACGGCAGCACTCATGGCACCGATGAAAAGCCAACTGATGACACATAATTTGTTCATGGTGGAATATCCTAGAGTTTGAGTATTTTTGTTATCTATAGACAACATGAATCATTTATACGACTCAAGCTATCTGCTTTAAGCCCTTAAAAGACAACGCAAACGGCGCAAGAGGCGCAAAAGAACACCCGCGTTTCCAAACGATGTTTGCCTCGTTCCTATGCATCATGGCCCTTCAGTGAAAAGCCCCAAAGGGGCATCATCTCTATAGCCTAGGGCAACGCCCTAGGTTAAACGGATAGAAGGGGCTTAGCCCTGAAAGGGCGACATAAAACGCCATACCACTTTTTATTGCGCCCTTTCAGGGCTGGGTGGGTATCATCGACCAAACCCAGGGCGTTGCCCTGGGCTATAGGGATGCCGCCCCGTTGGGGCTAAAAACCCTTTAACCCGTTCCCATGCGCCGCATCACTGCCATTAAGTTAAGAAAAAAACTTAGAATTTAAGCTGTTAGCCTCCCCTCCTTCAAGGAGGGGATTGAGGGGTGGTGATCAAAGCCCATATTCCTTAAAAAATACTATAAGGAGTACCGCTTTTAATCACCACCCCCTAGCCCCCTCCTTCGAGGAGGGGGAATAAAATCAACAGCTTGCAATGCTACTTGGCTTAACTTAATGGCAGTGATGCGCCGCATGGAAACGAGTAAAACATCGTTTTGAAACGCTGGCGTTCTTTGCGTCTCTAGCGCCTCTTGCGCCGTTTGCGTGGCCTTTTAAACTGGATTACTTGAGTCGTATCACTGAGATCATTTCCCTATAGCAAGACGTTTTTTCATAGCCATGTCCCTCATCAATAGAACAAGTCTAGGGGACAAAAACGCTAAAAAGCTGGCGGCTTTTAAAGGCCGACAGCTCTCATATCTTTGCTTTTTTTCTATTAATCGGCCATTACAAAACCGCTTGCTGCTTTTCAACCAGTTGATGAATCCCTGTTTGCGCCAATTGCAGCATGGCTTGCAACTCTTCTGGGCGAAAAGCATGGCCTTCTGCGGTGCCCTGAATTTCAATAAAACCGCCCGCTTCATTCATCACCACATTCATATCCGTTTCCGCTTCAGAATCTTCCGCATAATCTAAATCCAGTACGGGCGTGCCTTGAAAAATCCCCACAGACACCGCTGCGACAGAACCATGAATCGGCGAGGCAGATAATCTGCGTTGTTTAATGAGCCACTGACAAGCATCCACCAACGCCACATAAGCGCCTGTAATCGAAGCAGTGCGCGTGCCGCCATCCGCTTGAAGCACATCACAATCTAAAGTAATGCTACGTTCTCCCAGCGCTCTCAAATCAATCACCGCCCGTAATGAACGTGCAATCAGGCGTTGAATTTCCTGCGTGCGCCCGCCTTGTTTGCCCTGTGCGGCTTCACGTCCACCGCGTCGATGCGTCGCACGCGGCAACATGCCGTATTCCGCTGTCACCCAGCCTTGTTTTTTACCTTTGAGAAAAAACGGCACACGCTCTTCGACCGTCGCAGTACACAGCACTTGAGTGTCGCCAAATTCAACCAATACCGAGCCTTCGGCATGTTTGGTGTAACGGCGGGTGAGAGTAACGGGTCTAAGTTGATCGGGTGTTCGACCGCTAGGACGCATAAGAATTCCTTGAAATTAAAGTGATGGACTCACCGAATGCAGTGAGTCATATTGGGCTGATGTGGCAGGCCATCACATTCAGATTAAAGCCTACAGTTTATTGCTTTTGTGCATCAGCCAAGCAGGTGCATTATACGCAAATGTCAACAGAGACTCACATCTATCAACCAGGCAAAAAATCATTATTATCAATGCACCATTGCCCTTGCTCACCCCTCTTTTTACCTCACGCCATGAGTTATAACCCCATGAAACTAAAACCCTTACACTCACTTCTCTGTCTCTCCAGCAGCCTACTATGGAGCGCTCACGCGATCAGCGCCCTACCCGATACAGGGCAAACCCAATGCTATGACACCAACGGTAGCGCCATCACCTGCCCATCCGCAGGCCAAAGTACCTATGGACAAGATGCCCAATACTCCAACCACACCATGAGCTACACCAACAACAATGACGGCACCATCAGCGACAATGTGACCGGACTCATGTGGCAACAAACCCCCGATACCAACGGCGACGGCAGTATCAATAGCAGCGACAAACTCAGCTACAGCGGTGCGCAAAGCTATTGCGACAGCTTAACTTTAGGCCATTACGACGATTGGTGGTTGCCCGATATTCAGCAACTGTATTCCCTGATGAATTTCACTGGACAAGATGTCAGCAGCTACACAGGCACCGACACCAGTGGGCTGCTCCCCTTCATCGACACCAGCTACTTTGCTTTTGGTTACGGCGACACCGCCGCAGGCGAGCGCTTAATTGACGCGCAATACGCCAGCAACACACGCTACGTCAGCACCACCATGCAAGGCGATGAGACCCTGTTTGGCGTGAACTTCGCGGATGGAAGAATTAAAGGTTACCCCATCAGCTTACGCGGTGAAGACAAAACCTTTTACGTGGCCTGTGCGCGTGGCGATAGCAGCTATGGACAACATCAATTCACCGACAATGGTGATAGCAGCGTGACCGACAGCAGCACCGCATTAATGTGGGCGCAAAATGACAGCGGCAGCGGCATGGACTGGGAACAAGCACTGGCGTGGGTCGTCACCCAAAATGCCGCTGATTATTTAGGCTACAACGACTGGCGCTTACCCAACATCAAAGAATTACAAAGCCTGCTGGATTACACCCGCTCGCCCAGCACCACTGACTCCGCCACGATAAACGCCTTATTCAATAGCACCGCCATCACCAACGAAGGTGGTGCCAGCGATTATGCGTTTTATTGGAGCAACACCACACATATCAGCTCAGGCCCGGTGCCTGGTGCCAATGCGGCTTATATGAGTTTTGGTCGTGCCTTGGGATATATGAACGGCAGTTGGCTAGACGTACATGGTGCAGGTGCGCAACGCAGCGATCCTAAAACCGGAGATGCGAGTAATTACCCCACCGGACACGGCCCACAAGGCGATGCCATTCGGATTCAAAACTACGTGCGCCTAGTCCGCACGACCAGCGACAACAGCACTTTTTTTGACACCAGCAGCAGCACCTTACATTTACCCGCCGTCAGCGTGAGCGGAATAGGCGTGTACAGCGTAACGATGACCTTAAGCGGCACCGATACGCGCTACAACCCAGGTTACGTATTTGATTTATCCGCCGATATTATCGCCACCAGCAGCACCGCCTCCGCCACCTTTGACACGCAAACCGGGTTATTAAGCATCCCTAGCCTAGATGTCTCCGGCACCACCTACAACGTAGAAATGACCTGGCTCACCGATGCCAGCAGCACCCAGTTTGCAGTCAGTGGTTTAGGGCAATAAGGCACAGGTTCGTAGTGAGGACTTTAGTCCTCAAATATTTTTACGCACGGCAGGCTCGGTGCTAGACGTTCCCACGCAGGGCGAGGCTGTAAAAGAACGCCAAAAATAGGCGGCATTTACCCCATAAATCATTGATTTTACGTGCTCTAAAATTGGAAAAATGGGATTCTTTTACAGTCTCAGGGCGCATGGAAACTAGGCAGTAGAATACATGGCTACAAAAAAACGTAGCTAAAAATCCAATCAACCCTAAATGTCAACAGAACCTAGGGTTATTTGCAGGGCTACCTCATATGAAGCTCTGTTAATATTCCCTGATTTCAATAAATCAGGGAGATACCATGCCAACAGCCAAATTAGCTTGTTTTGCGGGGGTA
>JADGEH010000121.1 GCA_016744475.1 Thiotrichales bacterium
AGCCTATACGAAGATGGGGAATCGAAGCGAAAATTCGCCATTTTGAGGCAGGTTTTTCGGTTTTTTAAGGCGAATAGCGAGCTATTTAACGAAAAAAAGCGGAAAACCTGACCAAAAGGGCGGGTTTGCAGCCGATGCTCCCGTTTTCGTATAGGCTCTTAAGCTTTGAGAATCAATCACTCGATTAACACAGCCACCGCAGGCGGCTTTGGTGTCGAACTGAGATTTAACACGCCCAGCAAATGGAATCAAGCATGAAGAACCCAGCAAAAATGAATAAAACACTCAGTATTCTGCTCTATTTATCCTACCTATTGGTATCTTCAGAACTTGTCTACAGCAGTGAAAAATCATTGCATTTTACCCATCTCACCGTCGCGGACGGGCTGAGTCATAATGAAGCGTCCAGCATTGTAGAAGATGATCAAGGCTTTATGTGGTTTGGGAGTCGCTATGGCTTGAACCGCTATGACGGCAGTGAAATCGTTATCTATCTCCATGATTCCAAAAAACCTAACAGCTTGGGCAGTAACTATATTTGGGATTTACATAAGGGCAAAGACGGCATTTTATGGATTGCGACTTGGGGCGGGGGCTTGAGTCGTTTTGATACCCGTCTTCATCGCTTTACTAATTATCATCACGATGAAAATGATCCTGACAGTATCGGTGGCAACTTAGTGTGGAGTGTACATGAAGACCGCCAAGGCAGCGTTTGGGCAGCCACTGATGGCGGTTTAAGTCGTCTGGATGTGGCAACAGGGACATTTACCACTTACCGACACGATCCCAAACAAGCTGATTCGCTGAGTTATAACTTTACTTCTGGTCTTGCAGAAGACAGTCAAGGCATACTTTGGGTCGGGACTTATGGCGGTGGGTTGAACCGTTTTGATCCAAAAACAGAGCAATTTACCCATTACGTACATGATGAAAACGATAAAAATAGTTTAAGCAATAATTTTATTCCCGCGCTGTATGTAGATAGTCAAGATAGAGTTTGGATTGGCACACAACAGGGTTTGAATAGCTTTGAACCCAAGAGCGAAAAATTTACCCGCTATTACCATGATCCTGATGATCCAAACAGTCTGAGCTACAATACAGTGTGGTCTATTTTAGAACTCGCTTCAGGGGCTTTTTTAATGGGTACATCGACGCGGGGTCTCAATGAGTTTAATCCTAAAACAGCCCGCTTTGTTACCTACCTTCCTCAAGCACATTATGCAAATAGTATCAATCACACGACGATTCCCGCTATTTATCAAGATAAACACGGCAAAGTTTGGCTTGCCACCTTTGGAGGTGGCATTAATAGGTATGATCCTGCTCATTCTTTGATAGCCACTTACCAATTAAATGATGGTGGAGCACGAGGAATTTACCAAGATGCTTCAGGTTTCATCTGGATGATGTCAGAACGTAAAGGCTTGACACGTTTGGATATGAAAACAGGAGAGTTCAAACAGTATGCTTATGAGGTGAATTCTAAAACTGCTGCAAAAGATAATGCTGCTTGGGGACTGCTTTCTGATGGAAAAGATTCATTATGGGTCGGTACACGCGGATATGGATTAGGAAAATTTAATCTTAAGCAAGAAACCTTTGAATTATCTCAGTTTGCAAATGACGTTCAATTAATTAAAGAAGAAAAAAGTATTATTGTTATTGCTGAAGATAATAAAAAAGACAATTTATGGATGAGTGTTAATGGTTCAGGCATTGCTAAATTTAATAAACAAAGCCAAGTATTCACCCATTATATTTATGATCCCAATAAGCCTGATGGCCTTGCCTCAGCATGGAATGGTGCGCTTATAGTTGATCAAGATGATTATGTGTGGATTGGAGGTGATGGTGGTTTAAGTCTGCTCAATCCAGAAACTGAAGTGTTCACCAATTATTACCATAATCCACAAACTCCTGATGATCCGCATAATTTAAGTGAAGGTACGATCCAAACCCTTTACCAAGATTCACAAGGTCATGTATGGATCGGTACCAATAACGGCTTAAACAAATATCAAAAAGCCAGCAATACCTTCAAAAAATATTACAAGCATGATGGCTTAGGCGGCAATCGGGTGTCCACGATTATTGAAGATGCAGAAAACCAGTTATGGTTAGCCACAGATCAAGGTTTATCACGTTTTGCTCCTGTGCAGGAAACTTTCAAAAACTATGATGTGCGTGATGGTTTGCAAACCGGTATTTTTCATCTGCAATCGGTGTTTAAAAATCCAGAAGGGACTTTGTTTTTTGGCGGCAGTCGCGGACTCAATGCATTTAACCCCAGTGAGTTGAAGCATAACCCGCATCCACCTGATGTGGTATTAACGGGATTTAGCCTATTTAATCACCCTGTTGAAGTCGGCGAAAACACCCCGTTACAACAAACCATCAACCACACGCACAAAATTACCTTAACCCATGAGCAATTCATTTTCGGTTTTGAATTTGCCGCGTTGAATTACACCGTACCAGAGAAAAATCAGTACGCCTATAAAATGGAAGGTTTTGAGCAAGATTGGAACTACACCGACAGCCAACGCCGTAACGCCACCTATACCAATCTTGATGCAGGTGAATATACCTTCCGTGTTAAAGCGGCTAATAATGATGGGGTTTGGAACGAGGAAGGCACAGCGATTCAAGTGGTGATTTTGCCACCTTGGTGGGAAACCCTATGGTTTCGCGGTTTTCTCTTTGCTTTGCTGATGGTGTTGTTATTCATGGCGTATAAATGGCGGATACGCAGCATTCACGCCCGCAACCTGCAACTTGAACAACAAGTACAAGAACGCACCCAAGAATTACAACTGGCGAAAGAAGACGCAGAAACCGCTAACCGCGCCAAAAGCCGTTTTCTCAGCAATATGAGCCATGAATTGCGCACACCATTAAACAGCGTATTAGGTTTTGCAGAATTGATACAAAGCAACAGCGCAGAACAAAAAGCGCAAAAATATGCCCATATCATTAAAAACAGCGGACGCAATTTATTGAATTTGATTAATGAAGTGCTGGATTTATCAAAAATTGAAGCAGGTAAGTTCAAACTTGAATGTAGAGCGGTTGAACTGCCTGAGTTAATGCACAGCATGATGACCCTTCTCCGTCCTAAAGCAGAAGAAAAAAGCCTCGCATTTGATTTAGAACTGGCACCTGATATGCCTAAGCTTGTTTCTCTGGATGAAACCCGCTTGCAGCAAGTGCTGATCAATTTATTAGGTAATGCGATTAAATTTACTCAACGCGGTCAGGTGAGCTTAAAAGTCACAGCTACTTGGCATAGCCCAGCCTTAGTTGAATTGTGTTTTGAGGTTGAAGACACAGGCATTGGCATTCCTCAACCAGAACAAGCCCACATTTTCCAAGCCTTTGAACAACAAAAAGGACAGTCCGTTAGCCAATTTGGTGGCACAGGCTTAGGCTTAAGCATTGTGAAAAACTTTGTGGAGCTGATGGGCGGCACAGTGAGCGTTCGCAGCCAACCCCAGCAAGGCAGTTGTTTTCAAGTGCGCTTAAATGATATTGAAGTGCTGCCCGATCTGGATGAAATTGAAGAACTCGCACAAGACACAGCAGACACCATCCCATTTGCCCCAGCACATATCTTGTTAGCCGATGATGTGTATGAAAACCGCGAACTATTCCAAGCCTATTTAGCATCGTATCCATTTAGCTTTACAGAAGCCAAAGACGGTTTAAGCGTATTAAACGGGGTGCAAGAACGTCGCCCTGATGTGATTTTATTGGATATAAAAATGCCAGAAATGGATGGCGAGCAAGTATTGCAACAGCTAAAAAGCGATCCGCAAACGCGCAATATTCCCATTATTGTAGTGACTGCCAGCGTCGCCTCAGAAGAGGTGGAAAAATTCCAAGCACTGGCCGATGCTTATTTAGCCAAGCCTGTGAGCCAGCAGGATTTATTACAGGTTTTACAGCACTATTTGAGTGATCATTAAATGCCCAATACGCATCAAACGCCCCGTATTCTCATCGTTGATGATGAGCCGCACAATATTGCTCTTTTAGTCGAAAGCCTGCTTGATTTTGGTTTTACCCTGGATACTGCAAATAATGGCTCTGAAGCCTTAGACATTGCTCAAACCCAAGCACCTGATTTGGTGTTAATGGACATCCAGATGCCGGTGATGGATGGATTGAGTGCCTGCCGCGCTTTCAAAAACCATCCACAATTATCGGACATTCCCATTGTGTTTATTACGGTTTGTGATGCTTTGCAAAGTAAACTAGAAGGTTTTGCAGTGGGTGGTGTGGATTATTTAACCAAACCCCTGCACCCCGAAGAAGTGATCGCAAGAGTCACCATCCATTTAGGCTATGCCAATATTAAACACAATTTATCCCAGTGCTTGAGTGCTTATGAAGCCCGTTATGGGGTATTGCCTGAATTGACAGAAAATTCTAGCGAAAAACTCGATCCAGCCGTCTTAGTTCAAAAAGCCTGTGATCTTTTGTTAGAAAATGTACAAGAACCTTTATCCCTAGAAGCCTTGACCCAACAACTTAATACCAACCGAGAGCGCTTGAATAAATGTTTTCAAGCGGTATTCGGCATGTCCCCCTTTAGCTGGTTACGAGAAGAACGCCTACGCCAAGCTGCTGATATGCTGCGCTATAGCAACAAACCACTAAAAGTCATAGCACACGAATGCGGCTACTCTGCGCCCAGTAACTTCAATACCGCCTTTAAACATCGCTTTGACATCACCCCACGAGAATTTCGGCGTAAATATGCAGTGTCATAGGCATTGTTAGCCTCACTACCATTAAGTTAAGAAAAAAACTTGGGATTCAACCTATTAGCTTCCCCTCCTCGCAGGGGGGGATTGAGGGGTGGTGATTCAAAGCATTTATTCCCTAAAAATACGCTAAAGAAAATGACTTGACTTCACTACCCCCTCGCCCCCTCCTTGAAGGAGGGGGAATAACATCAACGACTTCAGTGTGACTTGCGCTTAACTGAATGGCAGTGATCGTTAGCCCAATTTTGCATGGCGCATAATAAATCCTGCATTGCTCATAATAAATACGCTAATCACCTATTCTTTGTTTGGTTATCTTAAATACTGCTCTTACGCAGATTGCGTGAAGCGAACGAAAACAGGGTATAGCTCACACTTTAAACATTCAAAGCGTGGAGCAATGGCGGTTTTTCAGTCCATCAGTCGGTTTTGATGGGCTGAAAAGAAGCCTTTGCGTAACATCCGTTAAATACCCTCTCCATCACCCAACCATCCAAGAAAAGGGTTTTTTAATGTTTGAACTTCAAGTCATCCAACTTGACAAAAAACAAAACACAAGCCGTGTTTGTCAGCAAAACATATCCAAGGGACACCGTTGGAAATATAGGATGCAATGGATATTGCTGGGCATTTTAGGAATGCTGACTACAAACGTTTTTGCGGGTAATTGTCTTGAGTATTCGACAGCCCTTAATTGGTGCGGGTGTCTAATCAATGATAGCGACCCCTACTCCCTCGACCACTCTCAGGTTGGCTTTTGGAACTGCAAGGATTTTGACAATGATTGTATTTATGACTCCATATCTCCAATGAGTACCGATTCATCCCTGTGTGCTTCAGTTTCAGACACAGTATGCGGTCTGAAAGCTGATAACCCTTTATTTGCTGATGTGACGGGGCAGACTCTGTATGTTAAAAACGAATCCACAGGGGCTACAGATTATTTTAAATGCGCAGGTGTTGATGGCGTTGAATTTGTAGCGACAGCCCATGTTCCCTCTCCTCCTCCTGTCAGTGCTTCAATGGGTTCTTTAGGTGGAGGATTGCTCATCATGATATTTTGCTCAATTTTGGGAATTACCGCTATACGCCGTCGTCATAGAAAATAGACTGGTCCAGGTTTAAACGCCGTAGCGAAAAGCAGCGGGATTGAGCGGTTTTTTTCGTTCATTTGAGGCGAATAGTCATTCGTGTAACGAAAAGGAACGGGAAAAACCGCCCATATCCGCTGTTTTGCAGTCGGTGTTTTAAACCCGGACAAGTCTATTTATCGAGATGATAACGCATGAACGAGGCTACTCTGCCTCTATAGCGCGGTAGGATGGGTAGAGGCGCACCCTTAAACCTGTTTTAATTACAAAACTATCCCGCGCCGAACCCCATCATTCAGCCAATACCGAAATGATGGGTTTCGCTCTGCTCTACCCATCCTACATGGCTAACAATAGGTTAGAGTGGCTTTCTGGGGCATTCATTATTTTTTAATATAAACTATCGCTTTGAATCCTCCCTCCTTCTTTGAAGAGGGGAGGTTAATACCTTGAATTCGATGTTATTTTTCCTCCTTCAAGAAAGGAACACTCCCATGTGTGGCATTTGTGGTGAATTACGTTTTGACCATCAATCACCTGATTTAGGGCGTTTGCAGCGCATGATGGGCAAGCTTACTCAGCGCGGGCCGGATCATGCGGGTAGTTACTTAGACGGTGCGCTGGCCTTTGGGCATCGGCGGCTGTCGATTATTGACTTATCTACCCGTGCGCATCAGCCGATGATCGATAGCGAATTAGGGCTGGTGCTGGTGTTCAATGGTACGATTTATAACTACCGCCATTTACGCGCCGAACTGTCTGGCTTGGGCTATCAGTTTTTCTCCGATGGCGATTCCGAAGTCATTATTAAGGCTTACCATGCGTGGGGAGAGCATTGTGTCGAGCATTTCCAAGGCATGTTTGCTTTTGCGATGTGGGATAGTCGCCATCAGCAGTTGTTTTTAGGCCGTGACAGGCTGGGCATCAAACCACTGTATTACGCACAAGTGGGGCGCAGTTTTCGTTTTGCGTCTAACCCACAAGCTTTACTGGCGGGCGGCGACATCGACACTCGTATTGATCCCATCGCTTTGCATCATCAAATGACCCTGCACGCCGTGGTACCTGCGCCGCGCACGATTTTACAAGGCGTGCGCAAACTGCCGCCCGCTACCACCTTGAAAATCGATCAGCACGGGCGCGAAACCCCGCGCCAATATTGGCAACTCAACGCCACGCGCCCCAACGCCCCACGCACTGAAAACGAATGGCTAGAAGCGGTTCATGCCAGCTTGCGCGAGGCCGTAGAAAAACGCCGTTTAGCGTCTGATGTGCCGGTCGGTGTGCTGTTATCCGGTGGTTTAGATTCCAGCTTATTGGTGGCCTTGTTGGCGGAAAATGGAGATGTAGACAACTTGCTGACGTTTTCGATTGGTTTTGAAGACCAACCCGAAGAAAAAGGCAGTGAATTTGAATATTCCGATCAAGTGATTGCGCGTTATCCCACCCAGCATCACAAATTTATTATTCCTAATGCGCAAGTCTTGCAGCGCTTGCCCGAAGCGATTAATGCGATGTCAGAACCGATGGTGGCGCAAGATGCGGTGGCCTTTTATCTGCTCAGCGAGCAAGTCTCGCAAAAAGCCAAAGTCGTGCAAAGCGGGCAAGGCGCGGATGAAGTGTTTGCCGGATACTTTTGGTATCCGCAAATGCAACAAGCACAAGGCAGTGATTTAGAGCGTTTCGCACCCTTGTATTTTGACCGTCCACACAGTGAGTTTTTACAAGCCGTCACGCCTGATTATCAAGGCGAAGATTACACTGCACAATTAGTCGCTGAGCGCTTAGGGCTTGAAAATGCAGATGAATATTTAGATAAAGTGCTACGCATGGACGTGACCATGCTCATCACCGATGACCCGGTTAAGCGCGTGGACAACATGACGATGGCCTGGGGATTAGAAGCGCGAGTACCCTTTTTAGACCATCATTTAGTGGAATTAGCCGCACAAATGCCACCAGAGATGAAACTCAAAGAAAATGGTAAATATCCCTTAAAAGCCATCGCCCGCAAGCTGCTACCTGCCAGCGTGATTGATCGCCCCAAAGGTTATTTCCCGGTGCCTGCGCTGAAATATGTACGCGGCGAGTTTTACGAGTTTATGCGCGACACCTTGGAGTCCAGCCCCTGCATCAATCGCGGCGTATACCAGCGCGATTATGTGAATAAATTGCTGGCAGAACCGGAACAACACCTCACCGCCATCAAAGGCAGCAAGCTCTGGCACCTCGCCTTGCTAGAGCTGTGGTTACAAACTCACGTTTGAACATCGCAAAATATCGTTTCGATAAATGATAAACGGACACTCTTTTAACTCGTTCCATGCCCGCATGGGAATGCCGTCTTGACCGCGTTGCGGTCAATCAGTAGCTAATATTTCAGTGCTACTGGAGCATCGTGATCAAGACCTGGCAGGTTTTGGACACCTGCCAGGTCTGTCGCACAACTGATTTATGTTCCCTATAGTGGCTTATCTCTTATTTAAGTCCTACCCAACATCCGCCGTAAAAACATTCCGGTATGCGATCCCTTTGTCGCTGCCACCTGCTCTGGCGTACCTTGCGCAATAATCTGCCCGCCACCGCTGCCGCCTTCTGGACCCAAATCAATTACCCAATCGGCGGTTTTAATCACGTCCAAATTATGCTCGATGACCACCACCGTACTGCCCGCATCGCGTAATTGATGCAATACCATCAATAACTGCGCGATGTCGTGGAAGTGCAAGCCCGTGGTCGGCTCGTCGAGAATGTACAGCGTCTTGCCCGTATTGCGCTTGGACAACTCCCGCGAGAGCTTCACGCGCTGCGCTTCGCCGCCGGATAAAGTCACCGCATTTTGCCCCAGCGTGATATACGACAAACCCACATCCATCAGCGTATCCAGCTTGCGCTTGAGCGACGGAATCGCGCTGAAAAACGGCTGCGCGTCTTCCACCGTCATATTCAACACCTCGTCAATCGTCTTGCCTTTGTACTGCACATCTAGCGTCTCGCGGTTATAGCGCTTGCCATTGCACACATCGCAGGGCACATACATATCCGGCAAAAAGTGCATTTCCACCTTGATCACGCCATCACCTTTACACGCCTCGCAACGTCCGCCTTTGACATTAAAACTAAAACGTCCGGGTTTATAACCGCGTGATCGCGCTTCAGGCACAGCGGCGAACAAATCGCGGATATGCGTGAACAAACCCGTATACGTCGCAGGATTCGAGCGCGGCGTGCGACCAATCGGCGATTGATCGATGTCCACCACTTTATCGAAATGTTCCAAGCCTTCGATGCGTTCGTAAGCCGCTACATCTTGGCGCGCGCGGTTCAAATGATTCGCCGCCAATGGATACAGCGTGTCGTTGATCAGCGTGGATTTGCCCGAACCCGACACGCCTGTAATGCACACGAACAAACCCGCCGGAATGTCTAAAGTCACTTTTTGTAAGTTATTGCCACACGCGCCGATTAAATGCAAAACTTGATCTTTATCAGGTTCTGCGCGTTGTTCAGGGATTTCTATGCTTTTTTTACCAGAAAGGTATTGTCCTGTGATGGATTCTTTAACCTTTTGAATGTGCTTCGCCGTGCCTTGCGCCACGATGTGTCCACCATGCACACCCGCCCCCGGCCCGATGTCCACAATTTGATCCGCTTGTCGGATCGCATCTTCATCATGCTCGACCACAATCACCGTATTGCCCAAATCCCGCAAATGCGTAAGCGTTTTCAACAAGCGATCATTATCACGCTGATGCAACCCAATTGATGGCTCATCTAAAATATACATCACGCCAACCAAGCCCGCACCAATTTGCGAAGCCAGCCGAATACGCTGCGCTTCACCGCCTGACAAAGTTTCTGCGCTGCGATCTAAACTTAAATAATTCAAACCCACATTGACCAAAAATTGCAGCCTTTCACCGATTTCTTTAGTAATTTTCGCCGCAATCTCGCCACGCCAGCCTTCAAGCTGCATATTTGCAAAAAACTCGGCGGCCTCACCCACAGGCAAAGCCGTCAAAGTCGGCAAACTACGCTCAGCCACAAACACATGTCGCGCCGCCTGATTCAGCCGCGCTCCGCCGCACGTCCCGCACGGATGATGGCTTAAATACTTGGTCAAATCATCGCGCACCGCATCTGAATCCGTTTCTCGATAACGCCGCTCCAAGTTCGGCAACACCCCTTCAAAAGCCTTGCGCTTGCGGTACGTGCTGCCGCCATCATTATGATAAGTAAACTGAATTTGTGTTTTACCGCTGCCATACAACACCACTTGCTGAATATTCTTCGGCAAATCCTGAAAGGGTGTCGATAAATCAAACCCATAATGCGCCGCCAAACTCTCCAGCAACTGAAAATACCACGCGGTTTTGCGATCCCAGCCACGCACCGCACCATCGGCAAGGCTCAGCGTTTCGTCCGACACCACTTTTTTCACATCGAAAAATTGTTTCACGCCCAAGCCGTCACAATCGGGACAGGCACCGACAGGGCTATTGAAAGAAAATAGGCGGGGTTCGAGTTCCGACAACGCATAGCCACAGGTGGGACAGGAAAAGTTAGCGGAAAAAAGTAGCTCGCTAGGTGTCTTTGAGCCGCCTTCGGTGGCTGTGCCGCTCCCAGGTGTCATCGGCACCACCAACGCCAGCCCCTCTCCCAGCCGCAGCGCCGTTTCAAAGGATTCCGCCAGCCGCAACTTAATATCCTCACGAATCTTAAACCGATCCACCACCACCTCAATCGTGTGTTTTTTGCGCAACTCCAGCGTCGGCGGATCATCCAGCATAATCGTTTCACCGTTCACCCGTGCGCGGACAAAACCCTCTGCCCGCAAGCGATCAAATACCTGCACATGCTCGCCTTTGCGCTCCTTAATTACGGGCGCGAGAATCATCCACGCCGACTCCGCAGGCAGCTCCAACACCTGATCCACCATCTGACTCACGGTTTGCGCATTCAACGTCACCCCATGCTCAGGACAACGCGGCGTGCCCACTCGCGCAAACAACAGACGCAGATAATCATAAATCTCCGTCACCGTGCCCACCGTCGAGCGCGGATTATGCGAAGTCGATTTTTGCTCGATGGAAATCGCCGGCGACAAGCCCTCGATATGCTCCATATCCGGCTTTTCCATCACCGACAAAAACTGCCGCGCATACGCCGACAGCGACTCCACATAGCGCCGTTGCCCCTCCGCGTACAACGTATCAAACGCCAGCGAAGACTTACCCGAACCCGACAAGCCCGTGATCACGATCAACTTGTCACGCGGCAATTCCAAATCAATGTTTTTCAGATTATGTGTGCGCACACCGCGCAAGGTGATTTTGTCCATAAAACTTTAGAGAGGTTCCATGTAGAGCAATGAGATGAGTAATATCAATACATTCATTAAAATAATGAGAGTATATTACTTAAAATAGAAAAGTGTGAAAAACACCAATAAAAACAGATTTATTAAGCATTTCATGGTTTTTATGTTATATAGGCATCATATGTCCCCCGTTTATCATCACTAAGTATTGATATAGCAAAATTACATCAGTTGTTAAGACTGCCAGTCCTTCAAGGACGGGCAGTCTTGGGTTTGGCTATATCGCAAGCCTATAAATGATGTACTTTAGCTATATATGAATGCACAAGGTGATTTACTATGGCTAAGAGAAATACTATTTTAAATAAATCAAATAATGTCTATCCTTATTCTACACAAGGATATAACTACATAGAAATAAAACAGTTATTTCTATGCCATATCATTCATACAATTTCACCTATCAGACGAGTGTGTTATAGCATGAAAAAATTTAATCTTTTCATTCATTTCACGGTGTATGCGTAAAGTGAGCTATTTACTGAGTAGTTTATCTTCTCGTTTAGCACTTTTTACATTATTGTTAGCCATAGTGCTCGGCATTATTTTTAGCGCTTTACAAGTTTGCCTTGATTACTTTAATGTCAAAGATGAATTGCATAAATCTACTGATCAAGTCCTGCAAATCTTGCTTAAACCTGCTACGCAAGCGGCTTATCATATGGATGCACATTTAGCCAATGAAGTGGCATTAAGTATTTTACGTTACAAGCCTATTTATAAAGTGCTTCTACTTGATGATGGAGAGCAAGTTTTGGCACAACAACAACGTGAGGTACTTCAATCAAATTGGCGTTGGTTATCCGATAGAATATTTGGGTATTTGTATATTAAACCGTTGCCGTTAGTGCTTGATGAGGATGAAAAGGTTTATGGGTATTTGCACATTTTCTTGGATACTCATCAGGTAGCTGAAGCCTTTCTACAACGTGCTTTGATTGTTATTTACACGGGAATATTGCGCAATTTATTATTAGGTGCCATTTTATTTTTTTTATTTCATTATTGGGTCAACCGTCCTTTGTCAAAAATGGTGCGTCAATTAGGGAATATTAACCCCACTCCAGCAATAGCCGGACATGCCGCAGAAGTGAATTGTCCTAAAGGCCATGAGAAAGATGAACTAGGTCGCGTGGTGGAATCCACCAATCATTTGTTAAAAGCCATTGAAACACAAGTTCAAGAACGAGAAGAAATCCTGCGTACATTAGCCGTGACAGCCGAGCAAAATGCGCGTTTATATCAAATGGCTGCTGTTGATAGTCTGACGGGATTATATGTGCGACGTTATTTTGAAGTACGTTGCCAAGAAGAATTCACGCTTTTGGGTGAACAAGGCGGTGTTTTGAGCTTATTAATGATCGACATTGATTACTTTAAGCGCATTAATGATACCTATGGACACCCGCAGGGTGACGCTGTTTTACGAGAACTAGGACAGATGTTATTGAACGTGATACATCATGATGAACATGTTGTGGTGCGTTATGGCGGGGAAGAGTTTTTAGTGTTATTGCGTGATACGGATGCAAAGAAAGCACGACAATTAGCTGAATGTATTCGAGCTAATTGTGAGCATCAGTCATTCACGACAGCTTCAGGGGAACTTTTAAAAGTGACATTAAGCATTGGCGTGGCCTGCACTGAGCAGCTTGAATCCTTATCTTGTCAATCCTTAATTCAACAGGCTGATAATCAGCTTTATTGCGCGAAGAAAAATGGTCGTAATCAAGTGTGTACTTATTATCATGAACATTCAGCAAAACTGCTATGAAAGCTCACATAAGTGTAAATTTTTAGCGGGTATTCATGCTGTAAATAGGCAAAAGAATCAAGAATGATTTGCACTGTAGCTGGACAGGTAAATACGGGTATTCAATTGATAATGGTTCAGGTCAGAATCAGAAAATGAGGAGCAGAAGATTCATGAATTTTGTAGCAACTACGTTCCATGTGATTCCCTTTTTTTATCATGCCTTGTTTTATGTCACGCCGCTAGAGCGGCTCGGTAGGCATTCCCACGCTGGAGAGGCTGTAAAAGAACTCCCAAAATCAGCATTTTTTGCTTTGTAAGTTATTGATTTTACGTTATCCAAAATCCAAAAAATGAGGTTCTTTTACAGCCTCTGGAGCGAGGGAACGAGAAAACTTGAACACCAAAGTTAGCATTACAAGTTTTTGCAGCATCTAGCGTCACCGTTGTTGAGTTTGCCGCCCCAGAACACGCCCCGCTCCAACCTGTAAAAGTTGCGCCTGCATTGGGTGAGGCAGTTAAAGTCACCACCGTACCAAACGCATAATCTTGATTACAATCTGCGCCGCAATCAATGCCAGCAGGTGCGCTGGTAACTTTACCGTTGCCTGAGACAGACACGGTTAAAGTAGAATTTTGTATGGGAATATTTCCTGTATAGGCTACAGTTCAAGTATTAGCTGCATTTTCAGGTTCTAGCTGCGTAGGGTTTGCACCGCGTCTTTTTGCGGTGCGAACGCGAGAATGTAACATTGTCCGCGTGTGCGCCAAACAGACAGCGCACACCCTACATGGCTGAATTTTTCATTTAATAAAATCGCATGTAATTTTTTTATGTTTATATAAAAATAATATTATCTATTCTATGTGAGTTGACAATTTTTTTCAGACAAATACGCTAAGTCGCCCTGAAACAGAATAGCAATATAGCCGTTATAGTTTCGCTTATCTGAATAGCATTGAAATTTTTCTCCTTGCTTAGCATTTCTGAGAATTTCATTATCTTCAGGGTAAATGAG
>JADGEH010000122.1 GCA_016744475.1 Thiotrichales bacterium
TTTCCACTTTTTTTCGTTAAATAGCCCGCTATTCGCCTTAAAAAACCGAAAAACCTGCCTCAAAATGGCGCATTTTCGCTTCGATTCCCCATCTTCGTATAGGCTCTAAGCTTACCAATAAAGAAACACGGTAATGATGTGAATGATCAGAGAAGACAGTAGGGCGAAGGACAGCGGTATGTGCAAATAGCGCCAGATGTCGAGCAAAGCTTGGTATTGCACATTGCGACGCAAGCGCTCGACCAAGGCGTTTTTGCGTCCGAGCACATCGAGCAATTGGCTCATCCGCGCCGTTTGTTCTGGATCATGGGTGTGCAGCAATTTGTCCGCCACCAGATACATGGTGACATCATAATCTTCCCCCTTTTCCAATAAACCCGCTTGTTTAAGCTCGCGCCGACGTTGGCGGGAAATTTTTTGTTTACTCGAGGGTTTGCGGCGCGTGAGTTGTTGCCAGGTGCTGCCAGAAATAATCGGGATTTCCATTGAATGCAATAAGGCGGCGTGTAGCTCTTCGCCCAAGGTGTCGCCTAATGCCAAGCATTCTTGTTCAAGGTTAAAAATCTCGTGCAGCAGTAAATTCTGGTTTGAACCCGCTAGGTTTTCCATCATGAGCTGCGGATAACGTAAATAAGAAAACACGCCATACAGCCCGCTAATCACCACTAACAGCATGAAAACATAAGATAAGGTATGCACATTGGCTCCGAACTGGAAACCCGTGTGCAAGGTGACAATAAACACCAAGGCCACGCCCAAATAAACATGGGCAGACACCCAAGCCTGCACAGAGCCTGTGCGAGATAAGTAATGGCGTTTGCGAATGCCTAACCACATCAGCCAAAAAATCAGCACGGTGCCCACCGTGCCCAGGGTATAGCCCAACCAAGTGCCACCATTATGCGGCAGCCCCGCAGCCGGAACATAGATCAAGTAAGCCGCCATGCTCAGGATTGTCAACACACTAGCTAACTTGAGAAAGACTAGGCGGCGATAGAGTAAAAAGGATTGGTGCATAGTGAATATCTTTGTGTTTTTGTTAGGCTCTAATATCAACAGAACCTAGTGCTTTGTCAATTCTAAGAATTAGGTGGTCAAATTTCACCACGGAGGCGCGGAGGTGACACGGAGGACACAGAGGTGAGTTAAATTAAAAGTCTTTCTCCGTGCGCTCTGTGCCTTCTCCGTGTCTCCGTGGTAAAAAATACAACGCTAAAAAGTAGGCTTGACGAAGCACTAGCGTTAAGATGTTAAAAACTTCGCTCAATCACAAATTGTCGATTCGGTACCATATCCCGCGCAGTCGCAGAATATTGATACACATCATAGACAATTTGCCCTGCTACATCGCCATTTTCATCCCAAGCCATCGCTGCATTGGTGGCTCCATGAAAATCGACTTCATCCCCGTTGCGCAATAATTCCAATCCTGTGGCGATTTGTGACGGCCCAATCGGCGTGCCGGGCGGATTCATCACAGCGCGTAAGCTATCGCGCAGCATCACCCCATCAGGATGATGCGTCGCATTTTCGCGTCCAGCCCGTTCAATGGCTAAGCTCGCCACCATCATCATGTCAAACGCATGGGCGGCATAATTGCGTGGTTCACTACCAAAGCGGCTGCGATAAAGATCGACAAAATAGAGATACTCAGGCGCTTCTTGTAAGCCAAAACCCGGTGTGACCGCAAAGCTACCTTGTAAGCGGTCAGGATCGGCAATGCTGTCGATAAAGCCTTGCGCAAAAGCCGCATCAGAAAAGAAATACGCGCCTTGGAAACCTACACTGACCGATTCATTAATTAAAGTGGCGGCAGTTGTACTGCGTAACAAAGCAGGCAATACACAATCCGTACCTGTTGCATAAATTTGTGGGAAAAAGGCTGAAAATCCGGTGCTTTGCTCTTGGGGTAATGCCACTTGCGCACTGATTTTCCCGCCAAGTTGGGTAAATTCTTTATTAAATTCATCGGATAAACTGGCTCCATAACTATCGCCGTCAATAAATACCGTGCTACATGTCTGCGCACCCGATGCCCAAGCCAATGCCGCCAAGACTTGCCCTGCAAAGGCATCGGAGGGTGGGATGCGAAACACCAGATCGTCATCTTCCAATGTCGTCAAGCTGGGAGAAGTGGCAGAATCAGCCAGCAAAATTTTCTGGCGCGGTACTGTGATTTCAGCCAGTTTTAGCGCAACAAAGGACGAACCTGTAGCCAATAATTGAATCTGGTAATCCTCTATCATGCGTCGTGCAGTGTCTTGCAAATCAATGGTTTCAAAGGCATCAGGGATTTGAAAAGACACGGAAACTAGGTTTAATGGCTGCTCTAACACACCGCCGCTGGCGTTGATCTGTTCGATAGCTAATAAACTGCTGTCGCGGCGGTAAGGATAGAGAGGAAATAAACCCATGTTGTAACTGTTCGCATCGTATTGATCGACAAAAGGATCAAAGGCTAAAGTTTGAGTATTATCGCTACTGCCTCCTCCGCAAGCACTGAGGAATAGCAGACTAAAAAACAGCATACCTAACGGGTATTTCATGATTTTTTCCGTTGTAAAAGTTGCACCTGCTCAAGACTTAATCCGGTTTTTTGAGCCACCATATCAATGTCTAATACGTCTAGTAAGTTCAGAGCAATGCGCTCTTGCGCTTGTTGTTCACCGGCTTGCAAGGCTGAAGCAATTTTGCTGTCCACATCGGCGATGGCTTGCATTCTGACCTCATAAATTAAACGTTCTTCTTCATCAAACATACGAGCAACGACCTCAATGGCTTTAAAAATCGCCGCATCTCCCATCATTTAGTTCCGGCAAATGATCTTTATCTAAAGTATGCGCAGAGCCTAGGATTAATGCGACGCATAGTGAATTCCTACTAAGATGCTGAAGCATGGAGACGAGTGCATCACTTTTTCTGTTGTAAATGCTGAACTTGCTCAAGACTTAAACCCGTTTTTTGAGCCACTATATCGGCTTCTAATACGTCTAATAAGCTCAGAGCAATACGCTCTTGCGCTTGTTGTTCTCCCGTTTGCAAACCTTCTTCTCGGCCTTTTTCCAAGGCTGAAGCAATTTTGCTGTCCACATCGGCGATGGCTTGCATTCTGACGTCATAAATTAAACGTTCTTCTTCATCAAACATGCGATCAACGGCCTGAATGGCTTTAAAAATCGCCGCATCTCCCGTCATTTGTTCCGGCAAATGATCTTTATCTAAAGTATGCGCATGGGCTAAAAAGGCCGACCAGCGATCTAAGGCGGTCACAATCTCTGCCCAAGGTTTATGAAACTTCAGCAATTCTAAATAATGTAATTCAAACACATCGTGCAATTTGTCGTCCGTTTGAGTCGCGGTATTGATGATTTTATAACAATTGTGAAATCGTTCAGCACCCGGTACAAAATTGAAATTCAAAATATTAATACTGAAGGTTTTTTGTAGCTCTTTAAACATCATGCCTTCGCTGAGTTGCTCGGTGACAAGCTTGGCCCAGTAATAAATAGCCCGTTTATCAAAATCATGGTCTTCACTGATTTGCATTTCGACATTAAACCAACGTCCATTGGTATCACAGGCTTTGATGTCAAGGATCGACATCTTGCCCGCTTTATAATCCGCTAAGTGATAAGGGTTTTTGAGTTCAAGCTCAACAATCGGCGGTTCGTCGCTGAGAATGGCATTGAGTAAGGCCAACAACAAATCTTTATTCTCTTCGCTACCAAATAATTTTTTGAAGGCAAAATCAACTCTAGGGTTAATGCGGCACATAGTAAATTCCTGCTAAGATTGCTCGGCATTAGACGAGTGCGGAATGACTCGCTATCAGTGACTGTTTTTTATTCCTATTACATAAAGGCTTCTTTTGGGTGTTTGAAAACAGACTCAAGCCCCCAAAAACGCCATTGCTTCACACTTGAATTGACATAGCGTGGGACAAACGGGATGTTTTCGTTCACTTCACACTGTGCGTCAGGTGAGCTATTTAGTCTAACGGACAAGACACGCTAAAGGATAACAAAATGCTTGGTTTTTTTACGCCTGCCAATAGCCAGCCTGACACGATGGCAGCGATTGATCTCGGTTCTAATAGTTTCCACATGATTGTCGCCGATGTTTCTGATGGAGACATCCATATTGTGGATCGCTTGCGTGATTCAGTGCGTCTAGCGGCGGGTTTGGATGCGCAACGCAATCTCTCCGCCGCCTCGCAGGAACGCGCCTTAGCCTGCCTGCAACGCTTTGGACAGCGGCTCAAAGGAATGCCGCTGGGCAGCGTGCGTGCGGTGGGGACTAATACCTTGCGCAGTGCGCATAATGCCAGTGAATTTCTGCAACAAGCGGAAGCAGCGCTGGGACATCCCATCGACATCATTGCCGGACGTGAAGAAGCTCGCCTGATTTACTTAGGTGTCGCGCATGGCAGCGCTTTTACGTCTGAAGATCAACCCCTGGTGATTGACATTGGGGGGGGTAGTACCGAGTTTATTATCGGTCAAGGTTTTAACACCATGCGGCGGGAAAGCTTGTACATGGGTTGCGTCACCTTCACGCACAAACATTTTCCCAGTGGCGAGATCAATGCTAAAAATTTACGCCGGGCTGAAATTGCTGCGCGTTTAGAATTACAGCCCATTGTGGCTGAATATTGTGAACGCGGCTGGCAACGGGTGTTAGGTGCGTCTGGCTCGATTAAATCCATTGGCAAAATCATGCGGGGCGAAGGTTGGTGTACTGAGGGCATTACCCTGGAAGGTATGCGGCGCTTACAGCAAGCCTTATTAGAAGCCGGACACGTTGACAATATCCAACTAGAGGGCTTAAGCGATGAGCGCCGCCCTATTTTGGTGGGTGGTTTTTCCGTACTCATGGGGGCTTTTGAAGAACTCGATATTCAGCATTTACACGTCGCCGAATCAGCGCTACGCGAAGGTTTGCTCTATGACTTATTGGGACGCATTCGCCATGAAGACATCCGTGCGCACACCATCAAACGTATGCAGGCGCGTTACCACATTGATACGTCTCAAGCCCAACAAGTCTCCGGCACCGCTGTATTGCTTTTTCAACAAGTCACCGATAGCTGGCAACTGGACAATGCGGAGCATCAATGGCTATTAGATTGGGCGGCACAATTACACGAAGTCGGCTTATTAGTGGCACATAATCAGTATCATAAACATGGCGAATACCTACTCACCCACTGCGATTTAGCGGGTTTTTCCAAGCAAGAACAAAGCTTTTTAGCCTGCATGGTGCGTAATCATCGCCGCAAACTCGCGCTTGAATGCATCGAAGCACAGCCAGAAGACGCGCGTCAGCTCTTATTGCGTTTAACCTTGCTGCTGCGTTTAGCCGTGTTATTACACCGCAGTCGTCATGCCGACATATCCAATATTCAGTTCCAAGCCCATGACCAACACCTGATGCTCACATTTCCTCCCGATTGGCTGGCACAACAGCCCCTCACTCAGGCGGATTTAGAAAATGAGCGCACTTACCTTGAAAGCGCAGGAATAAGCTTAGACTTTGCATGAACAACTACGATTTCCACTTACTACGCGCAGAACATCAACATCCCGTTGATGCCTTAGCACAGCGCCCTTGTGTCACCAGCCCGCAGCCATTCGAGCAGCAGGCGGCACATTTCATCCCCACCCATGATTTAGAAGATGCGATTCATGCCGCGCTCGCCTTGGGGCGGCCTTTACTGCTCAGCGGTGACAGCGGTTTAGGCAAAACCCAAGTGGCTTACCACGTCGCTCAACAATTAGGCTTAGCATTGCTGCATTTTCGCTCGACCTCGCACAGCCAATTACAGGATGTGCTATACGATTTCGATGCCGTGCGCTACGAGCAAGAACGCCAACATGCAGCGCAAAACCCCAATGCCAAACTGCCGAAAAAATCTCACTACGTGCAGCCCAAGCTCTTGTGGCAAGCGTTGCGCAGTGAGCAGCCTTGTGTGCTACTCATTGATGATATTGATGTGGCACCGCGTGCTTTTGCGCATGATTGGTTGCCTATCTTAGATGACTGGAGTTTTTTCATTAAAGAACTCAACAAAACCTTCAGCGCACCCGCAGAAAAGCGTCCATTATTGTTCTTCACCAGCCATCAAGAAAAAGCCTTACCCGCCGCTTTTTTACGTCGCTGCGTACATCACGCCTTAAATTTCTCAGAAGAATTAGGGCAATACATCATCGACGCTCACCGCAGCGCGTATCCCAACTTAGACGATGCTTTGCTATATGCTGCATTGCTGCGTTTTATGCGCTTGCGAGCCTTAGATTTATACAAATTACCCAGTGTGGCAGAGCTGCTGGACTGGCTGCGCGTGCTGTCATTAGCACGCGGTTCTTATGAAGAACCTTTAAGCGAAGATTTAGCGTACTTACCCTTCTTAGGCGTGTTGCTTAAAGAAGCTGATGATCAAGCATCGCTGATGTCTTGAGTTTTTTCTTTTTACAATGTGGAGTTCTATATCTATGGCTGCCCGTTTAAAAGTACCTCCCACCAAGAGCACCTTGTTGTCATTGAAAAAGCAAGTGGATTTTCTACAACAAGGACATACTTTACTAGAACGCAAAAAAGAACTCCTCACCCGCTTAGTGTATGAGCGCTTGAAAAACTATCGCAAACTGCGCCAACACGCCCGCACCGCCATGCAGCAAGCCTATTACTGGCTTAGCATCAGCCATGTACGCATGGATTCCGGCACTTTACACAGCGCGGCACAAGGCTTAGCCCCCGCATTAGAGGTCAACATCTTGCCGCGCAGCAGTATTGGCGTGCAATATCCCGCCGTCACGGTCACTACACGCCCCTTAGAACCCACAGGACTCATGGGCACTGATGCCAGTTTTGATGAAACCCGCCAACATTTTGCCGAAATGGTTAAACTCATGGCAGAACTCGGCGAAGCAGAAACCGCCTTATGGCGCTTATTAGATGAACAAAGAAAAACTCAGAAACGAGTCAATGCCTTAAAATACAATGTCATCCCCAAATACAACACGACTATTCACTTTATTCAATCCAGTTTAGAAGAAGAAGAGCGCAACACCTTATTTCAAATTAAAGTCTTGCGAAAACAAGCCGATTCTCACTAAACACTTCATTTTACTTTAAGGAATACCACGCTTTATGTCCCATTCGATTCCTTCTCCTACAGACATCGAATTACATCAACAAGAACGAAGATTGCACATTGCTTTTGATGATAACCGCCATTTTGATCTACCCTGTGAATATCTGCGGGTGTACTCTCCCTCCGCTGAAAATCGTCAAAACTTACAACAAAAGAAAATGCTGAAAGGCAAAGAAACCGTTAATATTAAAGACATCACGCCCGTCGGCACTTACGCGGTTAAACTTGAATTTGATGATGGTCATGATACAGGCGTATATTCTTGGGAGAGTTTATATACATTAGGCGTAGAACAAGAAAACAACTGGCAAGCCTATTTAGACAGCCTAGAAGCGCAGAATTATCAACGAGTAGTGGAAGGAGAAGACAGCAGCACTGAAAAAACTCAGCAAAAAGCATCAGTGACTTTGAATATGATTTACTTTGTAGGCTTAGTGAAATTACTCGGTTTGCAAGAAGAAACACTATATGCCCCGCCGACCGTGAAAAATGTACATAAACTCTTCACTTACTTACGCGGGCGCGGCGGTATATGGGCTTCTGCATTGAAAAAAGAACAAGTGCAAGTCACCGTCAATCGAGAGTTTGCCGACTGGGACACACCTTTAAAAGACGGCGATGAAATAGGGGTTGTTCCTCGACCCTAAAGAGTCTATAGGAAACGCTGACGTGCGATATTGACGTAATCGGCGCAAGCATCAAAACCTAGATATTGCCGTTGGCAGTGATGTGCGGCTAATAGTGTGGAGCCGCTGCCGCAGAAAGGATCGAGCACCATTTGCTGTTCTTGCGTGGTCAATTCAATCAAGGTTTGTAGCAGTTTCAACGGTTTTTGGGTCGGATGCAGGCCGCCTTCTTTGTGAGCAAAACCACCGAGCAACACATTTTCGGGGCGCTCTAAATATTTCAATAAAGCCTCTTGATGATAAGCCCCCACCCCATGTTGCAACAGATTATCGGCCAATGTCCCGCCTATTTTGTAAGGTTTGACAAACCATAGAATCGGCTCAAATGTGGGTTGTAAATTGCCCACGCGCCAACCCTGCCAACGTTGTGCCGCTTCCATGTTCCCGCGCCGTTCGTAGACGCGGCTGATACGTTGGGCACGATGCGGCGCTCGCTCGCGTAACCACGCCAGCATATCTTTATAACTAAACCCTGCATCTTCTAAAGCGCAAATGCAGCGATGTGATAATCGCCGTCCAGCAAATACCAGCGCTGAACCGCCTGGTTTGAGCACACGCAACCAATCCCCCGCCCATTGTGAGCACCATTGATAATATTCTTTGGCAATGTTCCGATCCGCTTCAGACCAACCATTGATCGGTTTACCGCGTTTATTAAACACGCTGCCTGCTTTGGCTTGTGCTGGGCTTTGTCCTAAGTAAGCTGAATTGGTGTTGTGATGCAACACATCCCAGCTTTCTTTGCCAATGCCGTAGGGAATGTCGCTTAAAATCAAATGGATGCTGTTGTCAGGTAGGTGTTGTAGGGCGTGAAGGCTATCGGCTTGATAGATGTGATTGGGTAACCAATGAGGCGGCTCATGCATGTTCATTAGACTTGTCCGGGTTTAAACGCCGTAGCGAAAAGTAGCGGGATTGAGTGGTTTTTTTCGTTCATTTGAGGCGAATAGTCATTCTATTTAACGAAAATAAACGGAGAAAACCGCCAATATCCGCTGTTTTGCAGTCGGTGTTTTAAACCCGGACAAGTCTATTAATGCGCTGTTTTTAAGGCGGGGGGGGAATGGCTCAGCGGTGTGCATTGAAAAGATAAATGTCAGTCGTTTCAATGCACTAGAAGGCGGTTTGAGAGAACAGTCAGAACCCAGCCACTCTATGTTGTTGAGTCCGTATTATTTTTGTGGAAAACGTCGCCGTTGTGGACGCTTTTTAAGCTTCATAGACGCAGGCAAAGGTAAGCCCGCAGATTCATAAACGCTGGCAATCTGTTCGGTATCTAAGAACCTGGATTTGCCTGTGCGCAATTGAGGGGGTAATTCAATTGGGCCAAAACGAATGCGGGTCAAGCGACTGACGGTAATATCTTGTGATTCCCATAAGCGTCGCACTTCACGCTTGCGGCCTTCGCGCAACACCACATGATACCAATGGTTAGCCCCTTCGCCGCCCGCTTCATCAATGCGGTCAAAACGTGCCATGCCATCTTCTAATTCAACCCCTTCCCGCAAGCGTTGCAACATTTTGTCGCTGACTGTGCCGAGCACGCGCACGGCGTACACCCGCTCAATTTCTTGAGAAGGATGCATTAAACGATTTGCCAGTTCGCCATCGGTGGTAAACAGCAGCAAACCTGCGGTGTTGACATCCAAGCGCCCGACCGCCACCCAGCGTCCATGTTTAGGACGTGGCAATTGACGAAACACCGTCGGGCGGCCTTCTGGATCACGGCGTGTGCTGACTTCTCCCACTGGTTTGTGGTAGCACAGCAATAACGGCTGCTGAAAGGATTTCGGCGTGCGTTTGAGTACGCGACCATTCACGCGCAATACGTCATACGGTGTCACTCTATCGCCCAACTTGGCTTTTTGTTGGTTGACACGCACACGCCCTTCAGTAATCCAGGTTTCCATTTGGCGGCGTGAACCAAGACCTAGATCAGCCAGTACCTTATGGAGTTTTTCTGTATTTGGGGGCGGCGAAGAAGGGGGGGATGTAGACATAACAGGTTCCGTACACAAAACCCTTGAAAATTTTGGGGTTTTGTAGATCATCCATCATTAAAATAAGGCCAAGGCTTCATCTGATGCCCCATACTGCGTGGGGCATCAGGTGAAGCCTTGGCCTACTCGTGATTTAAAGTATTAGGCTTGTCCGGGGCTAAACTCCGCTGCTTTGCAGTCGGTGTCTTAAGAGCCTGGGTAAGTCTATTGAGTTAATTGGCTAATAAAGCGGTTTGTTGTTGCAAAATGCTCAATTGAGCGCTGCAACCTTGTTCCTGCATCCAATCAAGCTGTTCAGCATCCGACAAATGAGCCGGGATTTTATGAAAATTCACCGCCATTGTGCTGTCGTGTACTTTAAACATATACATGCTGTCTTCGGCTAAAGGTAATTTATTCATCGGCCAATTCAGCAATGTTTGTTGTGCAGGCCAGCGTAAGCGAATTTGTGCATTATTGATATAACTTTTAATCTCTAAACGCACCGCTTTATCCGCATCGCTACGCCACAATTGTAATTCTTCAGGGTTGCGATAACAAAAATCACTGCTGCGTTGAATATCCAACGCCCAAGCTGAAGGCGGCAAGGTGGATGCGCTGCGTTGACGTGGACGCGCACGCTCAGCCACGAACATCATACCTGCACAACGCAGAGGTGAGGCATAAGGCCCCACGACATCGCATTTTTCTTGGTTATTCAGCGATTTGACTCGCAATTTTTCACCGCTTCGCAAATTGACAATATCTGCGGCGGATAAATAATCACCCGTTTGATAAGCACGGGCAAAACTTTCAATGATATGAAAACCACCTGTTGGTGCAGCAAAAATATTGATACTCCAACATAACCCACTGATCATCAACATGACATAGCTTGTAGGGCGCATGATATGAATCCTCTTTAAATTGTAAAAATAATCACCAAACATTCTGACTGAGCATAGACTCGTTATCATCAGCGTTAAGAGCCTATACGAAAATGGGATAATCGGCTGCAAACCTGCCCTTTTGGTCAGGTTTTCCGCTTTTTATCAACAAATAGCACGCTATTCGCCTTAAAAAACCGAAACACCTGCCTCAAAATGGCGAATTTTCGCTTCGATCCCCCCTCTTCGTATAGGCTCTAAGTCCTCTCTCATGGTCAAAATATCGGTACTTGCGATGCCTATTCTATCTCATTATTCTGCTTGACATCATTTGTTACAGCTTGTGTCAAAGAATGTTGAAGACTTGTTGCGAGGGGTAGGCATCGTAGCGAAAAGGTGCGGTTTTGAGGCTGTTTTTTCGGTTTTTTGAGGCGAATAGCGGGCTATTTAACGAGAAAAAGCGGAAAAACAGGCCAACATCCACGCCTTTGCAGTCGATGGATACCCCTTGCAACAAGTCTATTAAAGTATAGTGCTTTCTGATGACGCTATCGCATTGATACTGCGATCCCGCATCATCGTCATGCTTTGCTAGAAAATCCCATGCCAAAACTAAGGAATTTATATGCCTACTTATGATTATCGTTGTAGTAGTACCGGGGAAGTCGTTGAAGTACAACATAGAATGAGTGAAGAGATGAAGACTTGGGGGGACGTGTGTGAACATACGGGACGTGAACCCGGAGAGACCGCCGCTGGCACGCCTGTAGAAAAATTGATCACCGGAGGCCATGTCATTAATAGTCAAAATATGAAAGAACCGCCCATGCTCAGTTGCGGCAGCGGAGGCTGTGGTAATGGCATGTGTGGCTTTAATCAATAGATCGGATTTGAGCTTGAGGAATAACACCGCTCTTAAGCGGTGTTATTTTTTGCACCATGACACAATGTGACAGTGTATTAGAGCCTATACGCCTCATATTCATTCAGATCGATATTGAGCAGTTTAGCCACAATCGGCAGCGCATCATCCACAAAGTTATCCAAATGCTTCCAAGGCCCTCCACCTTGCAACATCTGCGCGTTATTCTCCGCCCGCAAACACATCTGTTGCCCGCCAGCAGGCACGGTTTCCACGCTCAGAAACAACGCCGGATGCTGTTGTCCTTGCGGAATAATTCCCATGAGATAGTGGTAATCCACATCATCATTGCTACTAATATCGGTTAAAACCACCAGCGTAAAATCACACAGTTGGTAGCGACGTTGTGGAATAGCGGTACGAATAGCGGGAAAAGCCATGATTATTCTCCTAGATGCAGTAAATTTAAGCCAGTTGCTCTAATTGACGCTGAGCACTCTGCCACTGTTGTTGCTGAGGCAAGGTTTTCCAATCCCAACGCCCGCGTCCTTGTAAACGCATGACCCGTGCTTGAGACTCAGGCGCTTCATAACTGCAAAAGCTATCCAACACCTGAATCACCGCCGCACGATCATTACAAATCAACAACATATCACAACCCGCACCAATCGCTTTAGGCACCCGCTGAGTGATGTCACCTACCGCTCCAGCTCCCGCCATACTTAAATCATCACTAAAAATAACGCCTTGAAATTTAAGCTCTTGACGTAAAAATGTCAGCCATTTCTTAGAAAAACCCGCCGGATATTTATCCACTTGAGGATAAATGACATGGGCAGGCATGATTGCAGACAAGCCCTGTTTAGCCAAATGAGCAAAAGGGATTAAATCATTATTACGCATCTCTTCTAAAGAGCGATCATCGACAGGAATCGCATGGTGCGAATCGGCTGCCACGGAACCATGACCCGGATAATGCTTACCCACCGCGTGCATTCCCGCCGCGTGCATCCCCTTCATCACCGCTTCAGCCAAGCAAGCCACCGCCTGGGGTTTGGCATGAAAAGCCCGATCTTGAATCACACTACTAATGCCTTTGTGCAAATCCAACACAGGGGCAAAGCTTAAATCCACCCCCACGGCGCGTAATTCCGCCGCCAGCAACCAGCCAATATGCCGTGCCGCTTGCACACCACGTTTAGCATCCAAGTCATAGCAATGCCCCAATTGTGCAGCCGGAGGCAGTGCAGAAAAATCCTGGCGAAAGCGTTGCACTTTACCGCCTTCGTGATCCACTGCAATCAGCAAAGGCGGTTTGCGCAAAGCGCGAATACTGGCATTCAAGGCGCTGATTTGCTGGGGAGATTCATAATTGCGAGAAAACAGAATCACGCCGCCCACCAGTGGGTGCATGAGTATCTCTTGATCTTCTTTGCTCAATTGCGTGCCTTGAACATCAACCATCAAAGGCCCTAAAGCCATTGTCTGCCTCCTGCGGTGGGATTAAAAAGTTAAGAGCCTATACGAAAATGGGATAATCGGCTGCAAACCCGCCCTTTTGCTCAGGTTTTCCGCTTTTTTTCGTTAAATAGCCCGCTATTCGCCTTAAAAAACCGAAAAACCTGCCTCAAAATAGCGAATTTTCGCTTCGATCCCCCATCTTCGTATAGGCTCTAAAAATGAAGTGTGCCACACCTTTGTATTCATTGCATAAATGACTGTAGGGTAGAATAGGCTGCGCTATTCCACCCTACACTTTTCAACCGACGCAACAGCGTCTAATCGCAACGCGGGGCGGTGGGTAAAAAGGGATCGATCATGGCGGCGAGTGAGTAAAGTTCATCTAATAAACCTAAGCCGATGGTGGCTCCATGCGTGCTGAGCAACCAATAGCCACCATACAATAAAGCGGCGGGCATCAGCAGAGCAAAGACGGGCATGAGTGAAAAATAAGCTAAGGCCAAGCGTTCGGCGACGCGGTTATGCTGTGCGACTTCATCAGCAATCCACAGCCGCGCCTTTTGTGGCAACCACAACACCGCCGCCAAGCCTGCGATGAGGAAATGAACCAAGGTGGGGAGCAAGGTGGAAAAACACATCACATATAGCCACCAATAATCAGAGGATAAAGGCTCGTTGCGAAGACCATCAAGCAACCAATACAACTCAAACATATCCTGCCCTGCGATGCGGTCAATGAGAGCAAAGCTTAAGAGCCTATACGAAGATGGGGAACCGAAGCGAAAATTCGCCATTTTGAGGCAGTTTTTTCGGTTTTTTAAGGCGAATAGCGGGCTATTTAACGAAAAAAAGCGGAAAACCTGACCAAAAGGGC
>JADGEH010000228.1 GCA_016744475.1 Thiotrichales bacterium
TCGTTAAATAGCCCGCTATTCGCCTTAAAAAACCGAAAAACCTGCCTCAAAATGGCGAATTTTCGCTTCGATTCCCCATCTTCGTATAGGCTCTTAGCCACGACCAGTGGGCTTTGAAAGGTTTATGGATAAACACATCATAACGAGGACAACAATGAAAGATCAGGATAAAACCCCACACCCTATTTATCGCAAAGATTACCAACCCCCTGCGCATTGGATTGAACAAGCGGATTTAGCCTTTGAATTAGGCGAAGAACATACACGAGTCAAAGCCCGACTTCGCATACGCAATAATGAACACAGCCACCCCAAAGCGGATCAAGCACTGTTTTTACACGGCGAAGCCTTAACACTCATCAGCCTAAAAATAGACGGCAAAGTGTTACAAGAAGGCGATTACACCTTAAGCGAAGAAGGCTTAAGCATCGCCCAAGTGCCCGCACAATGCGTGTTAGACAGCGAAGTTGAAGTGCATCCGCAAAACAACACCACACTGTCCGGTTTATACAAATCCAGCGGTAATTTTTGCACCCAATGCGAAGCCCAGGGCTTTCGTCGCATCACCTTCTTTCCTGATCGCCCCGACGTGATGACAACATTCACCACCACCATCACCGCCGATAAAACCCGATACCCCGTCCTGTTATCCAATGGCAACCAGCTAGAACACAAAGACTTAGGCGATGGTCGCCAACAAGTGCGCTGGCAAGACCCGTTTTTAAAACCCAGCTACTTATTTGCTCTGGTGGCTGGCGATTTACGCTGTCACAGCGGCGAATTTATCACCCGTTCAGGCCGCCATGTGCGCTTAGAAATCTGGGTAGAACCACAAAACTTAGACAAATGCGAACACGCCCTGCAATCGCTAAAAAAGGCGATGCGTTGGGATGAAAAAGTCTTTGGATTGGAATACGACCTCGACATCTACATGATCGTCGCCGTCAGCGACTTCAACATGGGCGCAATGGAAAACAAAGGCTTAAACGTATTTAATACCAAATATGTATTAGCCCGCAGCGACACCGCCACCGATGTCGATTACGAACACATCGAAGGCGTGATTGGACACGAATACTTCCACAACTGGACAGGCAACCGCGTCACCTGCCGCGACTGGTTCCAACTCACCCTCAAAGAAGGCTTAACCGTTTTCCGCGACGAACAATTCACCGCCGACATGACCTCCTCTGCGGTCAAACGCATTGACGATGTAAAAATGCTACGTACCGGGCAATTTGACGAAGACAGCGGGCCGATGGCACACCCCATTCGGCCTGATTCATACATCGAAATGAACAACTTCTACACCTCCACCGTCTACAGCAAAGGCTCGGAAGTCATTCGCATGTACCACACCCTGCTGGGAGCAGCGGGTTTTCGCCAAGGCATGAACTTATACTTCAAACGCCACGACGGACAAGCCGTCACCTGCGATGACTTTCGTGCCGCCATGGCCGATGCCAACGGCGTTGATTTCAGCCAATTTGAACGCTGGTATGACCAAGCAGGCACCCCCTTAGTCGAAGCCACAGGCCACTACGATGCCGCCGCACAACGCTACGAACTGCGCTTAAAACAATCACAAAGCACCCCCGGTTTAGTCAACCACTGGCAGCCTTGGCATATTCCCGTGCGAGTCGGATTATTAGGACACAACGGACAAGATTTATCCGTCACCTTTGCCAACGAACTCGCCACAGAACATGTGCTAGAACTCAAACAAATCGAGCAAAGCTTCGTATTGACAGACGTACCTGAAGCCCCCGTGCCCTCCTTGCTACGCGGTTTCTCTGCGCCCGTGCATTTACGCATAGACTTAAGCAATAGCCAACGCGCCTTCTTAATGGCACACGACAGCGATGCCTTTAACCGCTGGGATGCCGCGCAGCAACTCGCCACGCAAATGCTCATCCAACTGGCACAAGCCCACAGCGCAGGCGAGACCTTAGTGCTAGACACCGATTTTGTTGAAGGTTTTCGTCAAATCTTGCTCGATGACAGACTCGACGGCTCGATCAAATCCTTCATGCTCACCCTGCCCGAAGTACGCTTACTGGCACAACACATATACCCCGTCAACATCGAAGGCTTACGCGCCGCCATAGAATTTACCCACACCGCCTTAAGCAACACCTTTGAAACACAATGGCGCGAGCTATACACCCAACACCACGACGCTGGCGAATACCGCAACGACAAACACGCCATCGCCCAACGCCGCCTAAAAAACTGCGCCTTAAAATACCTCTGTGCCACAGGCCGCGCCACCGACATAGCACAGCAACAGTTTGAACAAGCCGACAACATGACCGACATCAACGCCGCCTTAGAATGTCTCGTTGAAATCCCTGGTGACGCGCAAGAACAAGCGTTGCAAGCGTTTTACGCAAAATGGAAAGACGACTTATTAGTGATGGACAAATGGTTTAGCTTGCAAGCCAAAGCGCAAGTAGAAGGCACATTAGACAAAGTATTAGCCCTTGCCAAACACGCCGATTTCACCTTAAGTAACCCCAACCGCGTGTACGCCTTGATCCGACAATTCGCCCTAAACCTGCTGAATTTTCACGCAGCAGATGGACGCGGCTACGTCTTTCTAGCCGACAGCGTATTAGCCCTAGACCCGCGCAACCCGCAAATCGCCGCCCGCTTAGTCGCCGCCTTCAATGCCTGGAAGCGCTACGACACACAGCGCCAAGACTTAATGCAAGCCCAATTGCAAAGAATCATCGCCCAGGAAGATTTGTCCAAAGATGTGTATGAAATCGTGAGTCGGGCTTTGAAAAAGTAGGGATTAAGATATAAGGATGCGATGAGGTACGAAGTGCATCATTCACCTTGCGTGGAAACCAGGAGTGACGCGCCTGCGTCACAGGCGCACCGCAGGCGCGGTGCTTGGGGTTCCCACGCAAGGCGAGACTATAAAAGAACCCCGTCTCAGGAGCCTGAACACGCAATTTTAGGTTTGAAATCTAAAAAATAGAACCCGAGCCACTAAAACAGATCATCCCAGTCCATTTTTCAGCCAAAAATA
>JADGEH010000123.1 GCA_016744475.1 Thiotrichales bacterium
ATGAAGGACTAGAACAAGAACAGTGGCCTGCAGAATGCCTTCTATTGGCACCTAATACCCCTGATCAAAACCCAGTTGAGGATGTTTGGTGACAAATCAAAAATCATATTCGTAAAAATTTTATGGAATCTAATACTTTTTCACAGGTCAAAAGTTTATTTGAAAGCTTTGGTTCAGGTAAAGTATTTGATTTTTCTAAAATGAATATGTATAGGGAATTCGTATGAATGATGAAGTATCCCTTTAGAGCGATGTTAGCCTCAAGGTTCTTTAAGCACTTAGGGGAAATCAAAACCCAATCTCATTAATGTTCATTTTTAGCTGTTCAATCTGTTTCCAATCATCCATCAAACTGCGTAATGTGTCTTGAATATTGCTCACACCTGCCAAGGTTTCTTCGATAAACTGTATGTCATGTTGTAAGACATGAGCCGTTTCTCGATAAATATCTGCATTGAGTCTTAGTGTGTAAAATAATAGATTAACTTGTTTAAAGTAATGCTTTAAAGCTGGTATTAGGGCTTGCTGAGCATTTACTGAGTCTAACCACACTTGATGCTGCAATTCAAGCGATTTTATCAAGCTTTGGTGGGCTTTAATGGAAAGTTCTAACTTTTTACGCTGTAAGGCATCATCGGTTTTTTGTAAAGCCTGCTGCCATTGTTTAATGTTTTTTTGTTCTTGTGTTTTACGCTGATGGGTTTTCTGTGCTTGCTTTTGGGTTTTTTGTTCTAACTGGCTTAAGTGGCTTAATACTTTTTGATGAGCGGGCTGTAGTTTGTTTTCTAATTGCGCAATCTGCGTATAACTAGAGGCTAATTGAGTTAAGGTTTTCACTAAAGTGTCAACCAGTATGCTATCAATAGAGGTGCTGTTATTGAGTTGTTTTTCTAACAATTGAAAACCTTGTATGCTCTTATCAATTTCAACCGCAGCATAAGCTGCACCTTGATGTTCTACCTTATCAATCCATTGATTAACCTCTGTTTTAATCGTGTTCATTCTGGATAGAGGGGATAAGGGCGCAATGCTAACTGTAGCACCAGGGCGATGAGTTTGATGATTTGAATTAAAAGTGACCTTAATGCTATCCCCTTCTACTATCAATACTCCTGGGCGTTCTACCCGTCCCTTTGCTTCAAAAACTTTCACTCCTGTACGACCTCTTTTCATGGTATAAATGCGCAGCACTTCATGCTTGGCATCAATACTTCCTCGGATCGAGACTTCCAAAGCATCGGCACCACGCACTGATAATACAGCGGCTTTTTGTCCTTTTATAGGTACACTGCCGGTGCTAAACAGTGTGCCCGCCATGGCTGATAAAGAACCTGTCCAGACTAATGTGATTAAGCAGAGCTTAAATAAACACTGACTACTAATATGCAGATTAACATTCATGATTAATATCGTTTCATTTCTGTTTCGTTGTACTGTGACATTAAAACATCATCTTCATTATGCTGGCAATGCCCTATTGATGATGATGTTTCTGACTTCTACGGCATGGGCTAATTTTGAAATATCGACACAATTAGATGCAGAACAACAAAGTCGTTTGCGTGATGTGCTCAATAAAGGAGCTGTCAGTGAAAAAATACTGAATCAGGCGGCTTTAGCTGAACAAAATACCTACTTGCAAGTTGAACGCCTGCAATTGGAATTAACCAATACTCAACAACGTTTGCAAGTCGAACAAGCCGCTTTACAAGAACTGGCACAAAGGCTTGAAAAACTAGATCAACAAACGCCTGAGAATGATGAACAACGGACTCAATATCAACAAGAACACACTGATCTTAATGCTCAACAGCAAGCTCAAAAAACGCATTACGAACAACAACAAGAGCAATTAAAAAACCTGCAAAAGCGTCTTAATATAGCTCAACAAAAAGCCCAAAGCAGTCGTGTCTGGTATGCGCAATTAGAACAATTAGCTCAATATTTTTCACATCAAGATCAACAACAAAAGGCCGAAGTTGAGCAGGAAAAACAAGCGCAACAGGTGGCTCTTCTGCGCAAAGAATTATCCACTTTATCTGACAGCGTGACTGATCTAGCTAAACGCAGTTTACTGGAAGCTAAAATTCTAACCGCTACAGAGCATACAGAAGGCTTGTTACAAGAAGCTCGATTAAATCGGTTAGAGCGTGACATTGAACCCTTAAATACGGCACTGGCGAACACACTTCAACTTGAAACTCTAAAACAACATGCCATGAGTAGCCGAAGCTTGCTAGAACAACTACGCGCTTTAAATGATTTATGGCAGCAAAAAAATGCAGTCCTCATGCGCCAGCGTCATTTACTCAATACTCAATTGAAAGATAAAACCCTTAATTATCGAGCACAAAAGCATTTAACTGAAGCAGAGAACTTGTTCAGCCAATTAGCGGTGCATTTGCAAGAGCAGCAAGAGCATTTGCAGGTGTTATTAGACACGGCGACACAAGTCAACGTAAAGATGCAATTTCAACTGGAAACCTCGCGTCGTCAATCCTTGCTACAACGCCGCCAACTGCCTAACAACATGCCCGCTTGGCAGCAATTATGGCAAGACATTCAAAGCATTCCGCAAATGTTTTGGATGCATGTACGTCAAGCCGGACAATATTTTCAACGTCAATGGCTTAAAGCACAAGAACGCTGGCTATGGCTAGGCGGCGGGAGTTTAAGCCTGCTCCTGACCTTATCTTGGGCGCGGCGGCGAATGCAAAAAAAATATCAACAATTAAAAAGCTTAGCCCCTGAACATCATAGTTTTTCAAGCAGCAGTGTGCGTGAGTTATTAACTTTATCTTTGCGTTATTTACCAGAATTAGCTCTGATCGGCGTGTTATTGCTATTTATTTTTATGCTGCCCTTACAAAATATTTTATTTTGGTGGGTCTTAGCCTTGTCTGGTGTTTGGTTGCTATTAAATGTGACCCGCAATTTGGCTTGGCGCTTATTGGTCTATGAAGACGCCCCTCAAGCCTACCGCGATGCTAAGTTATATCAACAGCTTAGCCGCTTATTATGGCTGACAGGCTTGTTGACCTCAGTGGTTTTATTCATTCATTTTTTACCCTTTTCGCGCCCACTTAAAGAGGTGTATGACACAGGTTATTTATTATTTTTCAGTGTATTAGTCTGGCCCTTATTGCGTTTGCGTTATTTAATGTTGCAAGCGCTTACTGAAAAACTCGGCGCTTATTGGTTATTTGTTTTAAAAATCAGCAGCTTGTTGTTTGTAATGGGGATTGCAACAATGAGTTTATTAGCCTTGTTTGGTTATATTAACTTAGCCTGGGCACTAGGACGTTTTCTCGGCGGTTTTCTATTGCTCATGACCTTGTGGCTAGTAGCTCGCGGCTATTTGAAAGATGCCATCATCATGGCCAAAAACTACGCTCTCCAACATAGTCCACATTACGGCCTGCTGTGGACACAAGACATCATTCCTTTACTACACAAGCTGTTACAAATTTTTCTCGTCTTAGCCTTATTCTGGTTATTGTTGCATATCAATGGTTTACATATCGCCTCTCATAGTGTGCAGCAAAGCTTAGCACTGCAAGTGTTCAATCTGGGCAGCAATGTCATCACGGTAGGTGGTTTGGGTTTGTCATTGTTTGCATTCTGGTTTGTGTTGTGGTTTGGCAAATGGGTGCGGCAAATCACTTATCGCTGGATTTATATTGGCGTGGTTGATTTAGGTGCGCGTCACAGTTTGTCGGCTTTCACCCAATATTTATTAGTCATTATTGGCTTTTTGATTGCGCTCAATATTATGGGCGTTGATCTGACCACCTTGACAGTGTTTGCTGGGGCTTTGGGTGTGGGTTTAGGCTTTGGGCTAAAAAATGTGGCGGATAATTTCATTAGCGGTTTATTGCTACTGATTGAACGGCCTTTACGCACTGGTGATGCAGTCAAAATTGATAACACTTATGAAGGCATCGTCAAACAAATTGGAATTCGTTCATTGACCATTAATACTTGGGATAATCAAGATGTTATCGTGCCTAATTCACAGTTGATTAGTGCGCCCTTTGTGAATTGGAGCCGAGATGATTGGATTTTACGCACAGTGCTATACATTGGTGTTAGTTATAACAGTGATGTAGAACAAGTGAAAGCTATACTAGAAAGTATTTTAGAGCAAGAACCCATTATCTTAAAAGAACCGGAAAGCGATGTTTATTTATATGAGTTTGCCGATTCTGCGATTAATTTTCGAGTACAATACTATATTGATGCGGATAAAGATGGTTTATTGAGTACAAAATCAAAAGTGTTATTGACTATTTGGAAACAGTTTAAACAACATGATATTGAAATCCCTTATCCACAAAGAGATATACATGTACAACATTTAGCCGTAAATGCCAAAACAGATGAAGCCCCTATCTAATCATCCTCCCGTGACGGGCGGGAAAAAGGCCACTTCATCACCATCATTTACCATAGCTTGAGCACTGACATATTCTTGATTAATCGCCATTAAAGTATTGTGCGGCAGTTCAAACTCGCAAACCTGTTGCCAGACTTCTAAGACACTTTGGGGTTTCTGAAGTTCAAGGCTCTTTTCAGAACAACCGAGTTGTTCACGCAAGCTTGCAAAAAATTTAACCGTAATGTGCATATTAACTCCTATTTAAATCCAACCTAGAAATGCCCACCAAATATAATTGAGGGGCAGAAATATACAATAGCCCACAAAGGCAATGAATAACATGGGTTTTATAATAGAACGGGTTTTTTCTCCTGCCAGATGCAAAGCCACAATAATAGGTGGTGCCTGATAAGGAAATAAAACGTTTGAAAAGCCTAATACTTGTAACATTAAAACAGATTTAACGGATAAACCAGTGGCACCTGCTATTTCTGTGGCTAAAGGAGTCATCACCGCAGGCACTCCTGGTAAAGTAGTGAATACACCCGTCACAGTAGAAGTTAAAGCAATTAACATATAGTTGATAAAAGAAGTCTCAGGATTTAATGGCAATACGGAGATTAAAGCCTCCCCCACCACTAAGCCTAAACCTGAATCTTTAATTAAACTGCCTAAGCCAATCACACCCGCGACAAAAAATACCGAACTATGATTGACTTTAGTGTTAAATGATTGGGTACTCACAATGCCTACCGCAGGCAATAATAAAAAGATAGCCCCCGCTAATGCGACCCAAGCGGGAGAAATGTGATGTAAGAAATCAGTAGTCCATAATAATAATAAAAGAATTAACACCGCACTGAGGATTTTTTCTTGGGTAGACATCGGGCTGTGTTCATCAATATCTTCATTGACACAAATCACTGGTTGATCAGGATATAGCCATACAATGACAACAATAATTAATAAGGTTTTGGCTAAACCAAGAAAAGGAAAATGTAACAAAAAATATTCTCCATATAAGGGAGAAATATTTAACTGACTTTCCGCCATACCCACCAGCACCATATTCACTACATTAGCGGGAAGAATTGAAAAAGCAGGCATTAAACACCCTAAAGCGGTGGCTAATAGTAATCCAGTTCTACCATTAGAACCTTTCTTAAAACCAAAGTGTTCAGCCAGTGCAATACTAATGGGCACTAATATGATCATTCTTCCCATTGCCGAAGGCATGATAAATGAAAACAATACGCCTGCTACTGTAATGCCTGTGATCAATTTGATATAAGTACCTTCTAAGTGAGCGGCTAAATGCTTTGCCATGCGCTGACCTAAACCTGTTGCGGTAATGCCTACGCCGATCACTAAGCCACCAAACACCAACCACAAAGCCGTTGAATGAAAACCAGAAAATACTACAGGTGCTGAAGCAATATTGAATAACATCGCCATGAGAAAAAATATTAACACGGTTAAATATTCAGGGATTTTGCCCGTGGCAAACAAAGCAATGGTCATAATGGCTAAACCCGCTGCTTTGCTCGCAACGGGCGTTAAAAAATTAAGTGGATAGAATAAAAACACACTACTGAGCAATAAAGCCATGATGAGAAACAATAAACCTATATCAAATTTTAATTTAATCATCATGTATCTCAATAAACTCAGGCGTTCCTAAAAAATGTGGATGTGTGTGTAACAGGTAGACATCTAATACAGCTTTGAAACGTGCCAGCACTTCGCGCAGTCTGACTTTCAAACCAAAAGCACCCGGCACATCAGCCGCATTAAAAGCAATGGCTTTAATCTCATAAGCATCTGCAATAAACAATGCACGAGCATTATGAAAACGTTGGGAAATCACAATAAAGTCATCTTGCATAAAGACCTTTTGCGCACGGACTATTGAATCTAAGGTGCGAAACCCCGCATAATCTAAACTAATAGCAGAACTAGGAATGCCTCTTTGGATTAATGCTTCTCGCATATCTTCAGGTTCATTATAACCTTCACGATGATTGTCCCCGCTGACCAGAACATGACGAATCTTACCCGCTTGATATAATGCGGCAGTTGCATTCATGCGTTTAATAAAAAAACTATTCATACCATAAGGCGTTGATTTAATCGTACCTAGTACAATACCTAGTGATTTTTCAGGGATATTTTCAATATGGGTATACAATCGCGCTTGAGTTTGGCGTTCAATCCAAACATCACAGACTAATAGCAATAATAAACCCATGATTAAGCCCGCAAAAAGGATGAAGAGACTCGCTAGAAAACGGTTTTTTTGAATATTTTGAAACAGGTGTATTGTATTCATGACTAGCGAGGATGTTTTACTACGCGATGTTCACCGGGGGCTAAATCGTTTAAGTGCCATTCTCCTACGGCATAGCGTATTAAACGTAGAGTAGGATAACCCACTGCTGCGGTCATACGCCGCACTTGGCGATTGCGTCCTTCAGTAATGCTCAGTTCTAGCCAACTGGTGGGGATTTGAGCACGGTGACGAATAGGAGGATGACGTGACCATAATGAAGGCGGTTCTTCTATACGCCTTGCTTGTGCGGGCAAGGTCATACCATCTTTAAGCATGACACCTTTGCACAAATGTTCTAAAGCCACAGCATCAATATCACCTTCCACTTGTGCCCAATAGGTTTTTCTTTGTTTATGACGTGGATGGCTGAGTTGATGTTGCAAGCGACCATCATCTGTCAGCAACAATAAGCCTTCGCTATCATAATCTAAGCGTCCTGCCGGATAGACTTTGGGAATATCAATATATTGTGCCAATGTGGTTTTATTAGCACTAGGGCTAAATTGACTCATCACTTGAAAAGGTTTGTTAAATAAAATCAACATAGACCGCATGTATACCTTATAGGCTTATGAAACGGGGGTGAAAGCATGGGTGCAGCCTTCATTATTCATTAAAGACTTTTTCATAAATATCGCTCATCGCTAAATGAACATCAATGCTATTTAATCTCAGTTTGGTGTGCTCATCAGTGTATTCTCTCAGCAACCAACTATTATCGGCTTGGCGAATGTAATGGATGAGGTGATGAGTGTCTTGTGCCACCATTAAATATTCTTGCAATGAGTCAATGTGGCGATAACGAGTAAATTTTCCTCCCGCATCATAATCAGCGGTGGAAGGCGATAAAACTTCAACTAATACGGTAGGATTTTGCAAGTTATCTTGGTCGGAAAACACTGGATCGCCACAGACAATACTGATGTCAGGATACACGTAGCCGTCGCTGACCTGCACGCGCTGATCGCTGGTGTAAACGCGGCAGGGACGTTTTTTTAGGGGGCTATGTAAAGCGGCAATAAGATTTCCACCGATTAAATTGTGCGCGGGACTGCCACCGCTCATGGCAAAAATCTCACCTGCGATGTACTCGCTTTTGGTCTCGCTAAGGCGTTCTTGTTCTAAATAGGCTTCTGGACTGAGTTTGAGAACGGCTGACATGATATTTCTCCACGGACTTTGCTATATAGACTCACAATAGGCTCATACTGTACGTCTCATCATACGTTAAAATGGGCTGTCAACCATTAACTGAGGCATAAAAATGAACCACAAATCCCATAGCCGCTGGCATCTTCTCTGGGTATTACCACCGCTGATTATCGGCATTTTAGTGTTTAAGATGATGGTGGGCAATAAGCAGGCGCCAAGCCTGACCGATGAAGTGGAGCCGAGTCGGGCGGTGCGCACGATTTCTGTGCCGGAAGTGAATTTAGTGCCGCAAACCCAAGGTTATGGCGTGGTGCAACCTGCGAAAGTGTGGCAGGCCGTGGCGCAAGTGGCGGGGCAAATCTTAGACATGCATCCGCAGTTGCGTGATGGAGAGATTCTTAAGAAAGATACGCTGTTGTTTAAAATTGATCCCAGCGATTATGAATTGAGTTTGGCACAAGCAAAAGCAGAATTAAATGAATTAAATCGTCGAGAAGAAAATACCCAGGCTTCTTTAAAAATCGAGCAGCGTAGTTTGAGGTTGTCACAAAAAGAATATCTGCGCCAGAAAAAATTAGCAGACCAAGGCACTTTATCACGTAGCAATGCTGATACCGCAGAACGTGGTTTGTTGAATGCGCAAACTCAAGTACAAAACTTGAAAAACACGATGGCGTTAATTCCCGCGCAACGTCAGGTGTTGAATGCCAAGATTCGTCAAGCAGAGCGTAATTTAAGCCATACAGAAGTACGCGCACCGTTTAATTTGCGCGTCAGTCAATTAGCGATGGAAACCGAGCAATATGTAGGCAAAGGGCAGGTGTTGTTTGCGGGAGATTGGGTGGATCGAGTTGAAATCATTGCTCAAATGGGGATGTCTTCTTTACGTAATTTGTTTATTGGTCGCCCAGAGATGATTAAAAACATCGAGCAATTGAATCAGAATTTGAAAACCTTCACCAGCTTTAAGCCCGTGTTGAGTTTAGACATGGGAGCGCACACCGCGCAATGGCCTGCGGAGTTTGTGCGATTTCATGACAATATTGATACGCAAACACGGGCGATGGGGATTGTTTTAGCCGTGGATAAGCCCTTGTCGTATGTGATTCCAGGGCAGCGTCCGCCGCTGTCTAAAGGCATGTTTGTGCAAGTGAATTTGAGCGGACACGCGCAAGCACAACGCTTAGTGGTGCCACGTTCTGCGGTGCGGGCGAAAACCGTGTATGTAATGAATGCAGAACAGCGTTTGGAAATTCGCCCAGTGGAAGTGCTGTTTAATCAAGCCGATATTAGTGTGATCAAATCCGGTTTAAACGCGGGAGAGCAGGTGCTGGTGTCTGATTTAGTGCCTGCGGTGGAAGGCATGTTGTTAGAAGCGCATCCCGATGAAGCCATGCAGCAACGCTTATTGCAAACCGCACAAGGAGAGACCTTGTGATTACTTGGTTTACTCGTCATCCCACGGCGGCTAACTTATTAATGCTGGCGATCATGCTCTTGGGTTTGGTCAGTTTGCCAGGATTACAGCGCGAAACCTTTCCCACCATCAAAAATGACAAAGTAGAGATTCGCGTCATTTATAAGGGCGCGACCACGGCGGAAGTCGAAGATGGCATTTGCCGTTTAATTGAAGAAGCCGTCGATGGTGTCACCGATTTGGATGAGATTCGTTGCGAAGCGCGAGAAGGCGTGAGCATCGCCACTGCGGTGATGCGTGAAGGCGCGAGCATGATGGGCTTTTTGGACGATTTGAATGCAGAAGTGGATGCCATCACAAATTTCCCCCAAGACATAGAGCCGCCGATTATCACTGAGTTAGGCCGCACGGATGCGGTAGTCTCAGTGGCGATGACAGGGCCCGCAAACCCGGTGGAACTCAAGGCGTATGCGGAAAACGTGAAAGCGCGTTTACAGGCTTTGCCGACGCTCGCTACCGTCACCGTCAAAGGTTTTTCTGATCACCATATTCGGATTGAAGTGCCTAAGCAAGGCTTGCAGCAGTATGGTTTATCGGCGGCGAGTTTGGCGAACATCATCAAAGCACAAAGCATTAGTTTGCCTGGGGGACGCTTAGAAGGGCGCAATGAGGATATTTTGCTGCGCGTCAATGATCGGCGCAAAACAGTGAATGATTTCAAAGATTTGGTGGTCATTTCAGGCAAAGACGGTGCGGTGGTGCGATTGGGCGAAATGGCGACGATTACGGATCGTTTTGATCGCGCAGAAGACAAAATTTTATTTAATGGCAAACGGGCTGCGGTGCTGAACGTCACCAAAACCCGTGCTCAAGACATTCTCACCGCGTATGACAGCGTGGTGGATTTTGTCGCGCAAGAAAACCACATCGCGCCTAAAGGCATACAACTAACACTGACGCAAAACCGTTCTGCGGTGGTCAAAGATCGGCTGAATATGTTGGTGCGCAACGGCTTGCAAGGCTTGATTTTGGTCTTTTTAGTGCTCTGGTTGTTCTTTAATTTGCGCTACAGTTTTTGGGTGACAATGGGCTTGCCCGTGTCTTTTCTAGGCGCATTATTCGTGCTGCCGATGGTCGGTATCACTATCAACATGATCTCCATGGTGGGCTTATTGATCGGCATCGGTTTGCTCATGGATGATGCCATCGTGATTGCCGAAAACATCGCCACGCGCTTGCAAAAAGGCGATTCGCCCATGCAAGCGGCTGCGACCGGCGTAAAAGAAGTGTCGCCAGGGATTTTGTCCTCATTTGCCACCACTTTGTTGGTGTTTGGCTCTTTGTCTTTCATCACCGGCGAAATCGGACAAATTTTGCGCGTATTGCCCATCGTGCTCATCATGGTCATCAGCGTGAGCTTGTTGGAAGCCTTCTTAGTGCTGCCCAATCATCTGGGGCATTCTCTCGCTCATGCCAAAAAACAAACGCCCTCACGCTTTCGTCAAGGCTTTGAAAAAGGCTTTAATGGGATGCGCGATAAGCTCTTCATGCCTGTACTTGAACAAGCGATTGCCTATCGTTATTTGACGATAGGCATCGTGTTGATGTTGCTGATTTTCGCGGTGTCCTTACCCGCAGGCGGTAAAGTCAAATTTGTCGGTTTTCCTGATATTGATGGCGATATTATTGAAGCGCGAGTGTTATTGCCACAAGGCACGCCGTTGTCACACACCGACACCTTGGTGCAACAAATCACCGCCGCATTAGAGCGTAGCAACGCGCATTTCTCTCCCGCACAACCCGACCAACAGGCATTAGTGCAAAACATTACGGTGATTTATGGAGAAAATCCTGATGCGTTTGAAACCGGGCCGCACGTCGCTCGCGTGATAGCGGATTTGCTTGGCGCAGAAATTCGCAACACCGATATAGACACTTTTCGAGAACATTGGCGGCAAGAAGTCGGCACTTTAACCGATATTATCGCCTTGAAATTTAGCGAGCCAACCATCGGTCCTGGCGGACGCGCCATTGATGTGCGCTTGATTGGCGATGATTTAAGTGATTTAAAAGCCGCATCCCACAGCCTGCAACATTGGTTTAATCAATACCGTGGCGTGATCGACATCAGCGATGATTTGCGCCCCGGCAAACGCGAATATCAACTGCATCTCAAAGACAGCGCAGGCGCATTAGGCATTGATGCGAGTCAACTCAGCCAGCAAGTGCGCACCGCATTTCAAGGGATGCAAATTGATGAATTTGCTTCAGGTGCAGAGATTTACGAAGTGAATTTACGCCTCATCACCGATGGCGAAGTGAACAGCAGCGATTTAGAACAACTGCTCATCGTGACCAACAACGGCGCGTTAATTCCTCTCACCACGGTGGCTAAAATTGAAGAAACACGCGGTTGGGCGCGGATTCAACGCATTGACGGTCGTCGTGCCATCAGCATTCAAGGCGATGTACAAAACAACATAGCGAATGCGCAAGAACTATTGACCTTGGCACAAACCAGCATTTTTCCTCAACTACAACAACGTTATCCCAACATACACATCGACGTTCAAGGTAAAAGCAAGGAATCCGCAAAAACCGGGCAATCCATCATCCGCAATGTGCTACTCGGCTTGATCGGTGTATACATGTTATTAGCGCTACAATTTCGCGGCTACTTAGCGCCTATCACCGTTATGTCGGTGATTCCTACCGCGCTGATTGGCGTGATTTTTGGGCATTGGTTATTGGGTTTGCCGCTGACCATGCCTAGCATCGTCGGCATGGCCTCATTATTTGGCGTGGTGGTGAATGACTCGATTTTACTGGTCGTCTTCATCCGCCAAGAACGCGCCGCAGGCATTCCCGTACCCATCGCCGCCAAGCTCGCTGGACAAGCGCGTTTTCGACCGATTGTGCTCACTTCCATCACCACCGTGGCAGGACTCGCACCGTTGCTCATGGAACAAAGCCTACAAGCACAAGTCTTGATTCCTTTAGCCACCAGCCTTGCTTTTGGATTAGGCTCCACCACACTGCTCGCTTTGTTCTTAGTGCCTTCCATTTATTGCATTTTGGATGATTTTGACGTGTTAGGAGAAGTGACACCTGAAGATCATGCTTGAGAAACTGTTGTATTCTCAGTGCTAACACTTGAAGGATAACACGCTCTTAGAGCGGTGTTATTCCTCAAAGGAACTAACCACATGCGTATTGCCAATCCCATATATGATGCAGTGTTTAAATACTTAATGGATGACAACTCATTAGCTAAATTATTGTTATCCACTATTTGGGGTAGTCCTGTAATGGTAGTGCTATGAAGCCTAAATGGGGCTCATTTTTAATCCAATGGTCTTATTGTAATGGTGGATAAAATTCCAGATAGCGCCCATATGATGTTCAACTTTTTTTGAAAAAGACAGCGTTTTTCTGACTAAACGCGAAACATGCTGCCTAAATCTATTATTGAGCCGTTCAATATAACGGGTTTTGCCTGATTCTTTACCCACGACTTTATGTCTTTTCTTTGGAAACATACAGGCATAGGCCTCCCAAAAATCGGTGTAGCAAACGGCGCATTGTCGATACACGGGTGGCAAAGAGTCCCATAAGGCTTGAGCGCCACCTTGGCTACGATCACCTATGTGAGCGCCGACTATTTCACGGGTAGACATATCAAGCGTTAGCCAAACCCAATATTTTTCATCTTTGTTTCCAACAAAAAACCACATTTCATCACATTGGATAATGAGTTTTCCTTTGGGTTTGTCGCTTATTTCAACTTCCTTAGAAATATTTTCATATTTATCATTAACATAGTTTTGCAACCACTTTTCCGATACCCCTGTAACGCGGGCCATTCCTGCGAGGGGAATTTTTTCTAATAATAGCTTTTCAATGAGTTTTTTGGTGTCATCGCTCATTATTCTATTTTGTGAATTTTCTGTGAACTAATATTTACAGCTATTACATTGATATTTTTTCTGTTTACGGTATGTACTACCATTCTTCTTGATGTGTTCAGAAGCACATTTTGGACACATCATGAGTACCTCGTCAATTGAGTTGATAATAAGTAGCAAACATTATAAATATAATTTATCAGCACTATAAATACAGGACTACCAATATTCCTATAGTTTCCAAGCGCCGAGGCTGTAAAAGAACCTCATTTTTGGGATTTTCGACAACGTAAAATCAATAGCTTACGGGTGAAAAATCACCTGTTTTGGGAGTTCTTTTACACCCTCGCCGCTTGGGAATTCATGACTCGCCAGCGTCGCTGGCTGTTGTAGTACAGACCGCAACACGGTCAAGACGGAATTCCCAAGTGGCGAGGCTGTAAAAGAACTCCTTCCACAGGCGACATCAATGGGATTAAAAATCCTAGAATTCATGTTTTTTCGGCTATTTCAAGGCAAA
>JADGEH010000124.1 GCA_016744475.1 Thiotrichales bacterium
CCTCCTTTTTTGCCTTGAAATAGCCGAAAAAACATGAATTCTAGGATTTTTAATCCCATTGATGTCGCCTGTGGAAGGAGTTCTTTTACAGCCTCAGACCGTGGGAACGAGAAAACATAGGATTACAACTCACAGACAATTGGTTCCAAACTTATGGACATCATCTCAACAGAAAATCAACGAGGTAAACATATTACCCCGTTGATATCTGACTAATTTTTAATGATTGTTAATAAAATTAACAAATGCGTTCCAGCATAAAGGATCACCATTAACACTTGCTTGCTCATCAACGCTTGGCATAAAACCATGATCAGCGGCAACGACATCACCATGTTTATTAGTATAAAAATCAACATAGCATTCTTGGGATGAGATGCCTGATGAATTTAGTCTATTATAAGCGTCTTCGGATTGTTTCATAGGTACTAGAGGATCAGCGGTTCCATGAATAAATAGATGAGGTGGAGGAGGAGCAATGTCAACACTGCCCCAATAGACTATTGGAGAATGAATGAATGCCATTGTTTGAGCATCGGAATAATTTGTATCGTAAACTTTATTTCCATCTTCCCAAAGGTTGCTTCCAACTGCACGGGTTAATATTCCAGCCACCATCTCACCGTTGCAGTCCTCCACAGAAAAACCATTACAAAACGCACCCTCTTCATTACAACAGCTTAAACTTTCGTTTTTATACAAGCCGCTATCGGTTGTATGTCTTAATGCAGCAAACCCAGCATGCATATAGTCAACATCACCACCCTTCCAAGGCCCTCTGATTTCATAAAGACCTTTATATGCGATAACACCTTTAACCTTTAATCTAGAAAGGCCACTACTTCCTGCTAACGAAGCTAGATGTGCCCCTGCTGAGGCTCCTAGCAAAAATACTTTAAGACCATCCGTTTTATTATAAGGGGCATCTGCAACAATTTTTACAATCGCATCTCTCACATCAGCAGCAATAGTGTCCATCTTTTGCTCAGGTACTCCTCGATAGTTAATAGAAGCGACAGCAAAGCCTTGATTAGCTAAGTAGGACACTACTGACGGTATATCATCCGTCACCATCTTAGTTTTTTGAGTGTTGCTTTCTTTCCAACTACCACCATGGATTAAAATAACCACTGGTTTGTTAGAGGCATTAAAGTTAGAGGCATATATATCATAAGAACGCTGAAGATCGTTGGCAGCAGTGTAACAAATATTTTTTTTTACCTGTAAGTTAGGGTTACCTACCGTAGTTGATTCGACTAAACCGGGAGATGAAGGTGATATTTGAACACACGGACTAGCATAAACTGGATTAAAAAAAATAAGTGAAGATATCCCGAATACCATTAGATTTTTCATATTTGTACCTTTCAAAAAAATGAATGATTGAACTCTGTAGCACTTAAGTAGACCAATAAAAAACCATTAGCTTTAATCTAGTTTAAAACTAATTAAAATATTATTAGGTCTACTTATTTTCCATAGTACAATAAATTTGTTTTGCAAGTTGTATATCGTTTCAGTAAACGGTATAAAATATACGATAAATGGACACTTTATTTATTTATGTTAGTGCATTGTGTGTCAGGCAGCGCAGTAAGATGGCTAGAAGTGCGCCCATGAATCTCGTTTTAATCACTCCCTTTCTCATGCCGAAACCCATCATCTCAATCATTTCATTTCGTGAAAGCAAGCTATGATGCGGTTTATTCCTCTGCTCTATAGCAAAATCACATCAGGGCTCAAGACTGCCAATCCTTGAAGGACTGGCAGTCTTGGGTTTAGCTATATCACAAACAAGCCTATAAATGATGTGCTTTAGCTATATAACGGCTGTTTAATGTTTAATCAACGATGAAGAAGACTTAAATTGTTTTTGAATAAAAGCATTGATCTCTTCTACAGGTTGTGGATAACCAAATAAATACCCTTGCCCTATATCACAACCATTGGCTTTTAGAAAATCACATTGTGATTGTTGTTCTATACCTTCGGCAATGACTTGCAGGCGTAAACCGTGTGCCATCGCAATGATGGCTTGAACTAAAATGGCATTATTGGGTTCTACTGAAACGTCGCTGATGAATGATTGATCTATTTTGAGGATGTCTACTTGAAAGCGACGTAAATAGCTGAGTGCAGAATATCCTGTGCCAAAGTCGTCAATGGATAAGCGAATACCGCGTGAACGCAAATTTTGCAGCAAATGAATAATGGTATTTTCTTGAGCTTCAGATTCCATTAAGAGACTTTCGGTAATTTCTAGTTCTAGATAATGGGGATCAAATCCGGTGAGATGTAGAATACGATCAACGGTGCTGAGCCAGTTGAGTTGTTGGTATTGTAGGCTTGAGGTGTTGACGGCTAAATGCACGGGACAATGTTGTTGATGCCACAGATGGCCTTGACGACAGGCCATTTCTAAAACCCAGCTGCCTATGCCGATAATTAAGCCGCTTTGTTCGGCGATGTCAATGAAATGATGGGGGGTTAATAAGCCGCGTTCTGGATGTTGCCAGCGCAAGAGCACTTCTAGGCCGACTAAACGTGGCTGTGAGGTGTTTTGTAGTTGCATCAATGGTTGGTAGTACAAACGCAGCTCATCGTGTTCTAGAGCCAGACGGAGTTGATTTTCAACCGCTAGACGTTGTATCAGGTTGAAGTTCATTTGTGCGGTGAAAAACTGGTATTGCTGTCGGCCTTGGGCTTTGGCACGCGATTTAGCGATTTCGGCGTTTTTCAGTAGGGTTTCGCCTTGGATAGCATCGTTAGGATAGAAGGCGATGCCGACGCAAGCGGTGAGTCGCCATTCGTGGTTGTCAAAGAGTACGGGCATACTGATGGCATCGAGCAGGTGTTTGACATGGCTGGCGACATCGGATTCATCGAGCTGGTCTTGCATATCGTGTAACAGCACGAATTCGTTGCCGACTAAACGTGCGAGCATGTCGCCAGCGCTGAGGCATTCGGTTAAGCGCCGAGCTATTTGGCGTAAGAGGAGATCGCCTTGTAGCTGGCCCAGGCTTTCGTTGATTTGCTTGAAGTTGTCTAAATCCAGGTAAATAACAGCAAATACTTGCTGTTGTCGCTCTGCATTGACCACCCATTGTTGCAGTTGTTCTTGTAGTGAGGCGCGATTGGGGAGGCTGGTGAGGGGATCATATTTGGCGAGATGGTTGAGCTGTTCAGCTTGTTCTATTAAGCGGCGATAGCGATTTAAGCGCATGATGTTGCGCACACGGGCTTTGAGTTCTAGCTCGTTGTAAGGTTTGCTCAGCACATCATCGGCTCCGGCATCAAAGGCCTGGAGCCGTGAAGCAGCATCGTCTAAAGAGGTGATGATTAAGACGGGCAGGGCTGAGACGAGAGGGTGCGCACGGATTTGGCGACAGACTTCAAAGCCGTGCATTTCTGGCATCATGGCATCGAGCAGGACGAGATCGGGGCGTGATTGCAGGGTTTGTTGTAAGCCGTCTGAGCCGTTGATGGCAAAACTGAGCCGATACCCTTCGCCTTCCAGCAGCATCTCTAAAGCGGCGCGGGCTGTGGGATCATCGTCAATCGTCAAAATGTGGTTTTTTTCATTCATCCGCGAGATTTTGAGACATTACATCAAGAAAACTTGATTAATCATTGCTTAATATGGAAAATATTCGACTAGGAAATTTCCTATTCGCATTAACCCACGCAGGGGGACCTATGAAAAAAAATGATTTGCAGGAGTTGCGCCGATTGTTCACGTCGCGTAACGCAAGCTACCTGAGCATAGCCATTGTGACTTCCTTGCTGGGAGCCTGTAGCTACCATCCCGTGCCTTATGAAACGATTCGCCCGCAACATCATCAACTGGATATGGAGGCGGCTGAGCACTGGAATCAATTGGCGGAACAGGTGGCTGCAAATATTCAAGCCCATTTACCCCATTCGCAAGCAGACACTTTTGTAGCCCCCCCGATGAGTATGGAGTTGCCCACGGCGATTGGTGCTGATCCTTTAGCCGATTTGCCGCCGGGCACTTTGCCACCACCGGGCCCTGTGCCAGAACCTACCGCCACCGCCCCGGCGGTGATTCAGTTGGATTTGAGTGATCCTAATTTGAGTTTTCCGACGCAAGGCATGGGTTCTATGAGTATAGCCAGCACCGCACCCGTGGCCTTAAATAGTATGCCGCAAAACAATACCCGACCTGTATTGTATATTAATCCCCCTCGCAGCGGTTTTGAAACGCCCTTTGCTTATGGCTTCCATGATTTATTGCGCTCTCATCTGGTGCAAAAAGGGGTGGCGGTCACTACGCAGCCGAATACTGTCAACACGCACTGCACCAACGCCATGTTTTGCCGCCCAATGGTGTTAAATTACAATGTGGATACGCTGGAACACAAAGATCGTTGGCATGTGTACGAGCCTCGGACTGAAGTGATTGTGAATACATCGGTCAGCGATGGCGATCTGGTGGTGTTTAGCCGTTCTGACATTTATTACATCAACCCAGGCGACCAGGATCATTATGTTCGTGGCACACGCAGCTTAAAGGTAGTCGATAAATGAATACACGTTTAATCAGTGTTTTATTGATGATGGGGTTAATAGGGACATTAGTTGGTTGCGCACGTCCTCATTATAACCGTCATGATGAACCGTCTAAAATCAATCCACGTAAAACTGAAAAATCGGAGTCTCATTTAATTCGTGCCAGTTACGATGCGGTGGATCGTGTCTTAAAAGCCATTGAAAGCAGTCATTTGAATTTTAATTTAAGTAAAACACGGCCTTTAATTGCTACCAGCTTTGTGGATATTGATGATGTACGTTATTCCTCTACTTTTGGGCGTATGATTGGTGAGCAAGTGGGTTCACGTTTTTCACAAAGTAATTACAAAGTCATTGAACTGAAAATGCGCCATGATATTTTTATGCCTTCACCCATTGATGGTGTATCTAGCGGTGAATTCATGCTGTCTAGGGAGTTGCGTAATTTAAGTTTTGAACATGATGCTCAAGCCGTGGTTGTAGGAACTTATGCCGCTGCTAAAAACATTGTTTATGTCACCTTAAAAGTGGTCGATGCTCGCAGCAATATTATTTTGTATTCAACTGATTATTCTTTGCCGGTTGATGACAATATTAAGCGGATGTTACGTGATCAACGTCGCCGTCGGCGCTAATCTTTAACTTTAAACTGTTATAAAAGGTATTAATGGCCAAGATGAAAACATCTTGGCCATTTGTCCTCCAGCCCTTTCCCCTCCTCCCAATACCTTTCAAAAAACCTTCTCTCCATCGTGTGGTCTTTGCACGGAAATCGTGCGGTCTTCGCACTAAAAAAACGCATTTGTTTTTTTTGATGCTTAAAAATAAAAGATAGTCTGTTGATTTTATAGTGTTTTATGGGTGGCATACATTCTGCGTTAGCAGTGTGCGCATGTAGTCTGTTTGTAGCTTAATCCTTCTCTTACTTCAAGGAATCCAAACCCATGAATAGCACCATGAAACACGCATTAATCGGTATGAGTACCGCTTTGTCTTTATCAATGATGAATATTCTGTATGCCGCTGAAGACACCATCAAAGTTGGTGTTTTACATTCCTTATCCGGCACGATGGCGATTAGTGAAACCACATTAAAAGATACCATGCTCATGCTGATTGAAGAGCAAAATAAAAAAGGTGGATTATTGGGTAAACAATTAGAAGCAGTTGTGGTTGATCCCGCTTCTAATTGGCCTTTGTTTGCAGAAAAAGCGAGAGAATTAATTGAAAAAGAAAAAGTGGCAGCTACTTTTGGCTGCTGGACTTCTGTCTCACGTAAATCTGTATTGCCCGTGTTTGAAGAACTGAATAGTTTATTGTTTTATCCCGTGCAATATGAAGGTGAAGAATCGTCTAAAAATGTTTTTTATACCGGAGCTGCACCGAATCAACAAGCCATTCCTGCGGTGGATTACTTAATGAATACCGTCAATGTCAAACGCTGGGTATTGGCAGGTACAGACTATGTGTATCCTCGCACCACCAATAAAATCCTAGAATCCTACTTAAAAGGCAAAGGCGTAGCCGAAGCTGACATCATGATCAACTACACCCCTTTTGGTCATTCAGATTGGCAAAGCATTGTGTCTGATATTAAGAAGTTTGGTTCTACAGGCAAGAAAACCGCTGTAGTCTCCACCATTAATGGTGATGCTAATGTACCTTTTTATAAAGAACTAGGGAATCAAGGTATTTCTGCTGAAGATATTCCTGTCGTGGCCTTCTCTGTCGGCGAAGAAGAACTATCAGGTATTGATACCAAACCTTTAGTCGGTCATTTAGCCGCCTGGAATTATTTCATGAGTGTGGATGTTCCGGCTAATGATGCCTTTATTGAAAGCTGGCATAGTTTCATTAAAAATGAAGACCGTGTGAGCAATGATCCGATGGAAGCGCATTTTATTGGTTTCAATATGTGGGTGAAAGCTGTAGAAAAAGCCGGAAGCACTGATCCAGAAGCCGTGGGCAAAGCGATTATTGGTATTACCGCCCCTAATTTGACAGGCGGAAAATCGGTTATGCTGGCTAATCATCACATCAGCAAACCCGTATTAATTGGTGAAATTCAAGATGATGGTCAATTTGAAACCGTGTGGCAAACAGAAGGTTTAGTTGAAGGTGATGCATGGTCTGATTTCTTAGAGGGTTCTAAAGACTTGCTCTCGGATTGGACAGGTGCTAAAACTGGCGGCAAACCTTGTGGTCACTACAACACTCAAACTAAATCTTGCTCAGGTCAAGATTAATCTAGTCCACTTATTTGAGTGCTAAGCACTTTAAGCACCACACCGCTTTAAGCGGTGGTGCTTAAAGTAGCACTGATTGATGTATTCCCTCTTCTTTCCAAAATGCTGGAATAGCTCATCCCTATTTCACCCCACTTTTGAAGAATCAAACTATGCCTCTTTTCTACGCTTTATTTTTTGCATTGTTGCTGATTCAGCCCGCACAAGCAGACATCTCTGACAGCAGTTTAGAAAAGGCTTTGCCCTTGCTTTTAGAAAAAGATTTTTCGATTAAAGCACAAGCCATTGAACAGATCACGCAAAGCGGCGATCCAAAAGCTAAGGCGATTCTTGAAGCCATGCTGGCAGGTCAATTGTTTTACCATAAGAAAGATAAGCGGATTGTTTTTTTAAAAAAAATAGATAACAACTATCATATGACGCATGTTTTAAGCAACGAAGATTTAGGCGTTATAAAAAAACGTAAAGTGAAAAAAATAGCCATTAATAATCAATTGCGCAGCCAATTACGGACTGCCATTGCGGGTTTAAGCTTAGGCCATCAAGACCCTGCTGTACGCTTAGAAGCGATTAATCAAATGTTGAATAATTTAGAAGCAGAACAAGCCAGTATTATAAAAACCTATTTTGAGAAAGAAACCGATAGTCGCGTTAAAGATGTCATGCACATAGCTTTGTCATTAACTCAATTAAAACAAGATGACCCAGAACAACAATTACAAGCCTTAGAACAATTAAAAGCTAATTTGCATCCCAGTGTGCGCAACCGCTTGCGTCAATTAGTCGAAGATGAACACACCGATGCTCAAGTCAAACAAGTGGCCTCTAGTTATTTAAATGCCATTGAGACTAAAACGTATTGGTATGGCTGGCTAGAAACCTTATTCTTTGGTTTAAGTGCGGGTTCAGTCTTAGTATTAGCCGCTATTGGCTTAGCCATTACCTTTGGCGTGATGGGCGTGATCAACATGGCGCATGGCGAATTGATAATGATTGGCGCTTATACGACTTACGTTATTCAGCAACTATTACCTGATTTTATCGAGATTTCATTGTTCATCGCTATTCCAGCGGCCTTTCTAGTATCGGGTATGGTTGGCATCATTATTCAACAAGGCGTGATTCGTTTCTTAAATGGTCGTCCTTTAGAAACCTTATTGGCTACTTTCGGTGTCAGCCTGATTTTACAACAAGCCGTGCGCAGCATTTTTTCTCCACTCAACCGCTCTGTAGAAACCCCCGTCTGGATGTCTGGTTCTATTGAAATCAATAGCGTATTGTCATTGACCTTAAACCGACTGTACATCATTGCCTTTTGTTTAATCGTCTTTGCGGCGTTGTACTTTATTTTGAAAAAAACCAGCCTTGGCTTGCAAGTGAGAGCGGTCTCGCAAAACCGTCAAATGGCGCGGGCGATGGGGATTCGCTCAGAATGGGTGGATGCTATGACCTTTGGGCTAGGCGCAGGCGTGGCGGGAGTGGCAGGTGTCGCTCTCAGCCAACTCACTAACGTCGGCCCTAATTTAGGACAAGCCTATATTATTGATTCTTTTATGGTAGTGGTGTTTGGCGGCGTGGGTAATTTGTGGGGAACTTTAGTCGGCGGCTTATCATTAGGGGTGGCTAACAAACTCCTAGAACCTTGGTCAGGTGCGGTGCTGGCAAAAATCCTGGTGCTAGTTTTCATCATTTTATTCATCCAAAAACACCCACGCGGCTTATTTCCTCAAAAAGGACGCGCAGTGGACAATGGATAATAGACTTGTCCAGCGACAACGCAGCTATTTTTAACATAGATTGATTAAGGCGAGTAAACGATGTTCATACAAAATATCCTGAAAAACGATACCGGTGGCAAAACCTTCTTACTGCTCTTACTCGCTGTCGCTGTCATTGTGCCAGTGTTCAATCTGTTACTGCCCGCCGACCACCCTTTGCACTTCAGCACCTACACTGTCACCCTGCTGGGCAAATATTTAACCTATGCCTTGCTGGCTATCGCCGTCGATCTGGTGTGGGGATATCTCGGTATTCTCAGCCTCGGACACGGAGCCTTCTTCGCACTCGGCGGCTATGCCATGGGCATATATTTGATGCGCCAAATCGGAGATCGAGGCGTATACGGAAATCCTGAACTGCCTGATTTTATGGTATTTCTCAACTGGGAATCGCTGCCTTGGTTTTGGTTAGGCTTTGACCACTTCTGGTTCGCCATGCTCATGGTGATGCTCATCCCCGGACTGCTGGCGTTTATATTCGGCTGGTTAGCGTTTCGCTCACGGGTCACCGGCGTGTATTTATCTATCATCACCCAAGCCCTCACTTATGCCTTAATGCTGGCTTTTTACCGCAATGAAATGGGCTTTGGTGGTAACAATGGACTCACTGATTTCAAAGATATTTTGGGTTTTAGCTTACAAGACGGTGGCACGCGGATTGGCTTATTTTTGGTATCAGCACTGGCGCTGGCAGCGGGCTATTTAGCTTGCCGGGCCATTGTCAACTCACGTCTTGGCAGGGTTAGTGTGGCGATCCGTGATGCAGAAAACCGCGTGCGTTTTATCGGCTACCGCGTCGATCACGTCAAACTGTGGGTATTCACTTTCTCCGCCATACTCGCAGGCATCGCTGGAGCCTTATACGTGCCGCAAGTCGGCATCATCAATCCCAATGAATTCTCGCCCCTCAATTCCATCGAAATTGTTATCTGGGTCGCCATTGGCGGACGCGCCACGCTGTATGGTGCGGTGATGGGCGCGTTATTGGTCAACTATGCCAAAAGCTACTTCACCGCAGCGTTACCCGAAGTCTGGCTCTTCGCTCTCGGCGCTTTATTTGTGTTAGTGACGATTTTCTTAGCCAAAGGTTTGGCAGGCGTGTTTCAGCGCTTTGGGCAAAACAAAGCTTAGAGCCTATACGAAGATGGGGAATCGAAGCGAAAATTCGCTATTTTGAGGCAGGTTTTTCGGTTTTTTAAGGCGAATAGCCCGCTATTTAATGAAAAAAAGCGGAAAACCTGACCAAAAGGGCGGGTTTGCAGCCGATTATCCCGTTTTCGTATAGGCTCTTAATGCCGCTTTTTATTGCGCCCTGTCAGGGCTGGGTCGGTATCATCGACTGAACCCAGGGCGTTGCCCCACTGCCATTCTTGAACTTCCAAATGTCGCATGGCGCTACCGCTGATACAATCTGCGCGAGCTGCAACACATGGAAATGAAAAAAAGCTAGGGTTCCCTTAATGCTTTAATTTCTCGCAACAAATCTAATCTGTTTAGGTAAGGTACGAACCACATCCTCATCTTGCTTAACGATCTCTATCTGTCAACTGCAAAGTGGCCTCAAATTTATACCCTTCCCCATAGATGGTGCGAATCGGGTCAGCATGGCTCCGCAACTTACGCCGCAATCGATGCACTAAACTATCAATGGATGTGCCCGTATCTTGTGCCATCGACAAATCGCGTGAAATGTAATGTCCAGCACCATGTATAAATGCCATCAGTAACATATTCTCACGATGCGTCAGCGGGATAACCGCACCTTGCGGTGTATGTAATTCACGGTGTTGCAACGAAAGCTGCCATGAGGTTTGGGTCGAGGCCATCGCATCAGGCTGTAAACGTTGAAATACCGCACTAATCACCGCAGCCACTTCCGCCAAGGGTACGGGCTTCACTAAATAGACATGAGCACCGCTTTGCCAACCGGCTAAACGCTCTTCCAAGCATCCTCGTGCGGTCAAAATCACCAAACCCCGCTGTGCTTCGGTCAACAACTCAGTGGCAAGTTGCAAACCCTCTGCATCGGGTAAGCCCAAATCTAACACCACCATATCGTAGCGATTTTTTTGCAATTGGGAGTGCATCTCGGCTGCCGACGCAGCACCGTCCGCCTGCATTCCTACTGCATTGAGATAAAAGACCAGATCAGCCTTTAAATTTGGTTCATCTTCAATAATCAGTACCTTTATTGCCATGGCATACTCAAGGTAAAGCAACTGCCTTGTCCCAATGTAGACTGCACCTGCACTTCGCCCCCATGAGCGTGCATTATGCGTCGTACCAAATAGAGTCCTAAGCCTGCCCCTGCGACATTGGAGGTGCGGCTGCTACGCCAAAAGCGGTCGAATATTTTATCGGGTTTGTCGAGGCCCATGCCTTGGTCACGGACATGCAGTTGAATGGTCACAGGCTGTAGATCAAGCTGGATGTGAATGTCTTGTTCTGGGGGCGAGTATTTCATCGCATTGTCAATAAGGTTAGCCAAGGCAATGCGCAGCAATTCGGGATCAGCTTGGACTAACGGTACAGGAACAGGAGCATCAGTACGCAGTGAGTGGACAGAGGTGTGGAAGCTATCGATTACAATGCGGATTAATAGATTTAAATCAGTCGGTTGAAGATTTAAATGGATATCATCTAAGCCTTGTCGTTCATGGCTTAAGCTCTGCTCTACCAGCCTATTTAAACGCTCTACTGCGTAATGAATCGCATCATAACGTTGCACTGTTTCATGGCGATGTCCGTCGTCTAAGTGTTCGAGTACCGTGGCGGCGGAGTCAATCACCGTGAGTGGGGTTTTGATTTCGTGAAATAACATCGCAACAAAATCAGCTTGTTCATGACGGGCGGTGCGTTCATGGTGCGCCATTTCCATTGCCAATAGCGCATTTTTTTCACTGGCTTCTTTGGCAATAATGATTTGCTTCACTTGTACGGTGACAGCGTAATGTAGAAGCAGAAAGCCGAGTGCAGAAGAGACTTGGCGCAAATAAAGCGACGGCAGTGAAGTGGTATAGACGTGCTACATGTGGAAATCGTTGCGACATATCCAAAAAACCAACGAGGAACAACGCCAAGCTCGCTGTTCCAAAACTGACTGATGCACTCAAAATATGCCGAAGATGTAATGCTTTATCTAGTACAACAAACTGGCTAAAGTGCCCATTGGCCATGAAGTGAAGTAGAAAAGAACAAAAAATATACATTAACAACAATAAGTAAATGCGTTCTTTTAAGACTAAAAAGCTTAAAAAATTAATAAAAATGAGCGTTAACACCAAGCCATAATAGATGCCAAACCATAAACTTTCGGTCATGACGGTACGCTGTAACGCAGAGGCCGTTAACAAGGTGCTATAAGCCGCGAGATGAGAGCCTTGATGGTAGACATAGACATAAAATGTTTCAGTGCTGTTCGGGATCAGTTGTAGGGACAGTAACGCAGTACGGTCAGGCAGTGGGGCTAAGGTGGAATAAAACAGACCCCCTTGGGTACGTTGCCAACCCTTGGCTGCATCGTACTGGTATAGGTCAACTTGGTCGATATAGGTCGGTAAAACCCGCAAGTACCATTGGTTTGGAATCTGTACTCCAGTTTGAAGAGTAAATCTCAACCACATTCCGCGTGGTTCACCAAGCCCATCATTGAGATGTCCGTCCAATGGTGTAAAAGTTTTGTTGACGACCGCTGCGAGACAGGGAGAGGCGCAGCCGGGGTCGAGTAGCCCGCGACAAGGCATCATTTTGGACGGTGGCACCAGCGATGCGAAGGGTTTTGGTTCGCATCGCTGGGGTGGCCAAGACACAATGTATTTGCCGTATAGTCATGGGGGAAGGAAGTGACCGTAGCAGCGGAGTGCGAAGGTGACTGGGTGATACCGGACGTGTCGGGGCACCAGAATAGCGTCTCGCGCCAACTTAAGAAGTTCTAAGGGCAAGGATGCCCGTGAACACCTCTTAAACGATGCGAGACACCACATCCTGGATAGTGAACTTAGTGTGCGGATCGGGCAAAGCCGTTAAGTATCCCGCTAATTCCACGCTATTTTGTTGATCAAGATAAAGCGCTGCTTGAACCGGTAAGCCGCATAAAACCAACACTAAACCTACGTAGACCTTAAAACAGAGATTGTTTCGCATCAGCCTTGAGCCATGTTTACGTCAAAAGTCAAGTAAAAATCACTTCTCTCCTATCCCCAGCTAAATATTGACAGATTCTTGCAAATGTTTAGCAAAATATTACAAACACAATGAGCGATAATTATTGTCACTATGTTTAACGTGGTAGTCAACATGACACCCATCATGAATTGGAAAGCTGACAAAAAGTATGATTCTTGAATCAATATGCTGATGTGGAATGCTCTTCGCTGGCGCAAAAGTGCGTAAGAAACGCAATACAGAAACATCTGAACCCAAAGTAGCTAAAAACCCTTTAGTCTCTGAACCAGCCCTGTTAAGGTGAATGAATTTTTTTAAGAAAGTAATTTTGCTGTTGAAACATGAGGTTTCCCTTTAAATTTATTTTTTGGTATCGTTTTTTTTTCGGGCTTCGCTTATGTTTCTTACGCTGCGAGACAGGGAGAGGCGCAGCCGGGGTCGAGTAGCCCGCGACAAGGCGTCATTTTGAACGGTGGCGCCAGCGATGCGAAGGTCTTTGGTTCGTATCGCTGGGGTGGCCAAGACACAATGTATTGGCCGTATAATCATGGGGGAAGGAAGTACCGTAGCAGCGCAGTGCGAAGGCGACTGGGTAATACCGGACGTGTCGGGGCACCAGAATAGCGTCTCGCGCCCACTTAAGAAGTTCTAAGGACAAGGAAGTCCGTGAACGCCTCTTAAACGATGCGAGACACCACGATTAAAACACCTGATTCTCCTTCAATTTCTCGAATTAAGGGTTTGACGCGCCACCATAAATCTTTGTTTGTCTATGCTGGTGAAGCCAACATGCGAGTGATGACATCATGACTGACATCGCCATCCAAAACGCTGGATCAGTCGGTCGCCGTTGTGGCGTTAAAAGAACTGAGCAGATAGTCAACGTAGATT
>JADGEH010000017.1 GCA_016744475.1 Thiotrichales bacterium
GTTTATATTGTAAGCCTATAAATGATGTATTTTAGCTATAGACATCATGTTTGCTTTTATATTTTATTTTTTTGATAGATTTTCTGGAATATATATGGAACAATTTACCAGAAACATACCTGTAATTATGTTAAGTGTTCTTTTGTACTTCTTCTTTTTTTTATAAAATATTCAAAAGAACACACACAAATAGTGATTTTTCTCGTTTCATGTTATTAGGATTATTTTTTATTCTATAAACTGATGTCACTAAGGTTATTATCATTTCTAATCTACAAGAAAATATTTACGATATATTTCTTGTTTTTTTAGTTCAATCATTTATTTTTTTAGGTGCAGTATACACTCAGAGACATTCCTTTATTCAGTAAGAAGCTTGGCGGGGCGCTTAAATTCGTTAATGAATAAATGCGTAGGGCGGATAAGGCTCGTCTTTTTGCGCCGCCATCCGCCATCATGAAGATGTCAGAATGTCGCATACTTCGATAAGCTCAGTACGAGTGATGCTACGCTGATGCGGTCTACGCGAGTGGCTACTAATTATCAAGGCCAGGTTAATGTGATGATGCAAAATGCCATTCCCTAATGTCATTACACCATGACCATCTTATAAAAGATGGTCAGTTATATTTTAAATCTAAGAGGAAAAAACGCATGAGAATCAATACGCAATGGAAACAAACTCTTTTCTTTATGATCGGGCTTATTGTCATACCTCAAGTATCTCAAGCTGCTTTGTCCAAAGGTCTTTTTGCAGATGGCCCGCCTGCATGGACTGAAACAGACATAGAAAAAGCACCATTGGTTGGAGAAGAAGTCACTTTAACGTGTCGTTTTTTTACCCTCTTTCAAGATAAAACAGAAGGCTGGCTTGAATTTGAATTGCCACCTAATGCAGAAATTATTGCGGGTGAACAAAAACCATCATTTTCTTTCACTGCTGAAGAGGTAAAGGACATTGGCGTTAATGAAACACCGATCCCCACTGTCCAGGCTGAAATCACTGTGCTTTTCAAACAAGCCGGGGAAAAACACGTTAATTGTTCGTTATATAAAATGGATGGAAAAATGTTGGCGGCTGGAGGCGGTGTGGATTTAAGCATTGGCGATACTGAATCTTTTTTCCTACACGGTCCGCTATATATGGATTCTTTACCCGCCCTGCTATCGCCGCAAGCCCCGCAAAGTGCGTCATTAAGTTTAAGCGATACCACTGTAGTGGGTGACATGACACCTTTAAGCTGTACAGCGCGTGTATTTGATGACAGTGTGAGCGAAGTGCGTTTGCAACTGGTTTTGCCTGACACAGCAAGCCTGGCCAGTGGCGAGTTGGATTCAGGCTGGCAAACGCCTGTTCCCCTATTTCGCCTTGATTCTTCAGTGATCTTTCAAAACACTGGGGAGCAAACGGTGCAATGCCAAATGACGTTTCGCAGAGCGGGACAGACTTATGCGGGGACTACCGCCGTGGCAGTCACGCAGGTACAAGAAACAGATGCGTCAACAGCTATGCCTCAAGCACTGATTAAAACCTTACCCTCCCCTTCCATCACGCCCTCGGCCTTGCTGGCGGCCTTGTCCGCACCGCAAACGCCTGCTATCACTGAATACACGCCGGGTTATTCGAGTTATCTATTTCATCAACCTGCACAACTCACGCTGGAAGGACATTGGCGTGTTGCCGACCGCAACGGTCAGCCTGTGGCCTTGCCATTGACGGTGGAAGTATTCCGCGCCGATACCGGAGCGCAAGTGGCGGCTTGTATCACCCAGCCTGAGCACAATGGTTTTTATGCCTGCGGACCATTCCATCATGTGTCAGGGGGAGTATTTCTGAATCGAGTGTCTGCCTATTTGCACATTAAAGGCGAGGGTGTTGATGAGATTTTGCAAGTCATTGATCCACAAACAGGCCAGCCTTACACTGTCGTCTCCGCCCCTCATTATCCTGAACGGGCTTACCGAGACATTCCCGATTTGCCGCTTGATAGTACGGTGGGCTACTCAAGCAACCATCTTATTTCCACCCCCGACAACACCGAACGCGCTTTTTGGGTCATGCAAGAACTGCTGGGTGTTTGGCGGTATGTGTGGGCAGAAACCCAGCGTATGCAGTTGAACCCTCACAGTGCAGGCAGTGCCACCGTCTTGTGGCACCACACAGTTAAACCCAATGTGCCTTATCAAACCGCCTCTTACCACCAGGGTTTAATGACCCTGGGACGCGATGCGCCTTGGTCTGCCAGCCTGATTCGCTATGCTTACGCTCGCGCCATCCAAGACCGGATTTATCGCCAAAACGTAGCACTCACCCCCGTTACTTTTGAGCACTGTTCGCCAGAAGTGACCCTCACCGTCGCGCATGAAGACTTATCCTGCGCGTGGGCAGCGGGTTGGGCGGCTTTTTTCAGCGCCGCCACGGAGGCTCAAGCATCAGCAACATTCGACATGCTGCTGAGTCCTGCACCCAGTAAACAAGCCCCCGATATGTATCACATGGATTTGGAATTAGCACACAGTTCTCAACAAGAGCAATGGATGGGTGGGGCGAATGTCCCTGCACGGATTGCGGCGGCTTTGTGGGATTTGTTTGATCAGCGAAATGTGAATCAAGATGAGACAGCGGGTGAAACGCTCGACCAAGATTTTATCTGGGCAGGATTTGAACCGCTTTGGAATACTTTCTTTCACACCCCCGTCCCCGTGTTTTTCGACCCCGCCCAAGATTTTTCCAAACCCTCTTACCTGCAACAATGGGTCAATCGCGGGTATTACAGCAATGGAACCCAGGAGATTGACTTATTGAGACATAATCGGATTTTTGAGTAGCTGATGGTATGAGTATCAGCATAGCATTAATCTGATGAACCAAAACACCATTTTCTAATTTCATTTCTATACACCATGACCACCTTATAAAAGGTGGCCAGCCATATTTTAAATCAAAGAGGAAAAAACATGAGAATCAATAGACAATGGATGCAAACACTGTTCTTTATGATGGGGTTTGTCGTGTTACCTTCAGTCTCTCAAGCTGTTCTTTTCAATAACATTATTACAGAAAGCCCACCGATATGGACTAAAACAGGTATAGAAAAGGTGCCTTTAATGGGTGAAGCTGCCACTGTGATATGCTATTTTTTTGCCCCCTCTCCAATCACAGGAAGAGAAGGATGGATTGAATTTGAATTACCTTCTGATGTAGAAATGATTGCAGGTGAACAAAAATCATTATTTTCTTTCACTACTGAAGATGTAAAAGGTGTTGATATTAATAACATACCAATATCGACTCTCCAGGCTGAAATCACCGTAGTTTTCAAACAAGCGGGAGAAAAGCACATTAATTGTTCGCTATATAAAATGGATGGAGAAATGTTTTCGGGCGGTGGAGGCTTAGATTTAATCATCGGCGATACCGAATCCTTTTTCTTACACGGGGACGTATCTCAGCCTCCCTTGCAGCCCCAATTGTCACCTCAAGCTCCACAAAGTGCATTATTAAACTTAAACACCACCGCGACACTGGGCGCTATCACACCTTTAAGCTGTGAAACACAAGTGCTTGATGACAGCGTGGGCGAAGCGCGTTTGCAATGGGTTTTGCCTGACACTGCAAGCCTAGCCAGTGGTGAACTGGATTCGGGCTGGCAGGCGATTGATCCCAGCTTGCGCCTTGAATCGTCAGTGATTTTTCAAAACAGTGGTGAGCAAAGGGTGCAATGCCAAATGACGTTTCGTCGGGCAGGAGCCACTTATGCGGGAGCTACTGCCGTAGCGGTGACTCAAGTGCAAGAAACGGATGAAGCCATGACTTCCTCTCAAACACTGATTAAAACCCTGCCGTATCCCTCCATCACACCAACAGCCTTGTTAGAGGCGCTGTCTGCACCGCAAAGCCCTACCACCACCGGATATACACCGGGCTATTATGATATTCGCGCCATTTTGCCAGACTTATTGACGTTGGAAGGTCATTGGCGTTTTACTGACCGTAACGGTCAGCCTGCGGCCTTGCCGTTGACGGTGGAGGTGTTTCGCGCTGACACCGGAGCGCAAGTCGCAGCTTGTATCACTCAACCAGAGCACAACGGTTTTTATGCCTGTAAGCCATTCCATTACTCGCCAGGGACAGTGTTAGTGACTCGCGTATCGGCCTATTTGCACATTAAAGGTGAAGGTGTGGATGAGGTGTTGCAAGTGATTGATCCGCAAACAGGCTTGCCGTATACCGCCGTATCCGCACCACATCTTCCCAATCAGGCTTATCGGGGCACTTCAGATATGCAGGCCGACATCACAGATAGCCTAGTTGGATACTTCAGCAACAACAATATTTCCACCCCCGACAACAGCGAACGCGCTTTTTGGGTCATGCAAGAACTGCTGGGTGTTTGGCGATATGTGTGGGAACACACCCAGCGTATGCAGTTGAGTCCCCACAGTGCAGGCAGTGCCACCGTCTTGTGGCATCACACCGTCAAACCGACACTGCCTTATCAAACCGCTTCTTACCGACACGGCTTAATCACCCTGGGACGTGATGCGCCTTGGTCTGCCAGCCTCATTCGTTATGCTTACGCTCACGCCATCCGAGACCGGATTTATCGCCAAAACGTCGCGCTCACCCCTGTGACCTTTGATCACTGTTCGTCAGAAGTCGCCCTCACTGTCGCGCATGAAGACCTATCCTGTGCTTGGGCGGCGGGGTGGGCGGCCTTTTTCAGCGCTGCCACAGAGGCTCAAGCCTCCACAACATTTGACATCCTGCTGAGTCCCACTCCCGGCAAACAAGCCCCCGATATGTATCGTATGGATTTGGAATTAGCACACAGTTCTCAGCAAGATCAATGGATGGGTGGGGCGAATGTCCCTGCACGGATTGCAGCGGCTTTGTGGGATTTGTTTGATCAGCGGAATATTCATCAAGATGAGACAGCAGGTGAAACGCTCGACCAAGATTTTATCTGGGCAGGATTTGAACCGCTTTGGGATACTTTCTTTCACACCCCCGTCCCCGTGTTTTTCGACCCCGCCCAAGATTTTTCCAAACCCTCTTACCTGCAACAATGGGTCAATCGCGGGTATTACAGCAATGGAACCCAGGAGATTGACTTATTGAGACATAATCGGATTTTTGAGTAGCTGATGGTATGAGTATCAGCACAGCATTATCGTCCTCATAAATATTATCCAGATATGTCACCGAAAATTTTTACGGTATATCCCACATCTAGAATTCAAGCTTGTCCGGTTATCATTTATCGGGACGATAATCTGATGAACCAAAACACCATTTTCTAATTTCATTTCTATACATCATGACCACCTTATTAAAAGGTGATCAGCCATATTTTAAATCAAAGAGGAAAAAACATGAGAATCAATAGGCAATGGATGCAAAGGCTGTTGTTTATGATGGGGCTTATTGCGCTACCTTCAGCCTCTCAACCTATTGTTTTCAATAGTATTATTGCAGAAAGCCCACCGATATGGACTAAAGCAGGTATAGAAAAGGTGCCTTTAATGGGTGAAGCGGCCACTGTGACATGCTATTTTTTTGCCCTCTCCAATCACAGGAAGAGAAGGATGGATTGAATTTGAATTACCTTCTGATGTAGAGATAATTGCAGGTGAACAAAAATCATTAGACTTGGACAAGTCTATTGTTCCCGGAAGGTATTGGCGGCCTGTTCACCTAAATCAAGATTGGGAATGTGCAAACAATCGGCGATATAACGTGCCAGTTCGCACACTACTTGATCAAGAGAGAGTTGTGCTTTGTCTTGTAGATCAAAATATAAAGAATGTCGTCCGCTTTGTTCGCTAAGACGCGCTTGCAGGTATTGCAACACTGAGGTTTTGCCAATGCGGCGTTGTCCGTAAAGCAAAATAGCATTTTCTTGTGGGCGTTCGAGGATGCGTTGTACTTCGCGCAATACATCGACTCGACCAACAAAAGCATTACTGTTGCCAACAGGGTTGCCTGCAATGTAGGGATTTATAGGCTTAGACATGATTTTAAATATATGGGTTATTTTGTTTAGTTAGATAATTGATTTAAGTAGGTTGTTTTTTATGTCTTTATACATTGAGTATTATTTTACAATCTATTTCAAATTCTGTGCGGAATTTGGAAATATAGCAAAATTACATCAGTTGTTAAGACTGCCAGTCCTTCAAGGACTGGCAGTCTTGAGTTTGACTCTATCGCAAGCCTATAAATGATGTACTTTAGCTATAGTAGAATATTCGTGCCACAGGAGTGACATCGTAGGCATTCCCACGCTGGAGAGACTGTAAAAGAACCTCGATTTTGCTGTATTCGATAACGAAGAATCAATGACTTACGAGCAAAAAAATGGCGTTTTTGGGAGTTCTTTTACAGCCTCGACGCATGGGAACGGGTTAAAGGGTTTTTAGCCCCAACGGGGCGGCATCCCTATAGCCCAGGTCAACGCCCTGGGTTCGGTCGATGATACCGACTCAGCCCTGAAAGGGCGCAATGACAAGATGGCATGGCATTTTATGCCGCCCTTTCAGGGCTAAGCGCCCCTTCTATCCGTTTAACCCTAGGCTATAAATATGACGCCCCTTTGGGGCTTCACTGAAGGGCCATGATGCAGCGCATGGGAACGAGGTAAACATCGTTTGAAAACGCGGGTGTTTTGCGCCTCTTGCGCCGTTTGCGTTGTCTTTTAAGGGCTTAAAGCGGATGGCTTGAGTCGTATAAATGATTCATGTTGTCTATAGCTACATGGCTGAGCACTCGTTCCCACGCAGGGCGCGTAGGAACCAGGCATTGGCACGAATACTATAAATACAGGATGACCCGCTATGAAAATTAAGCAGATAACCCATCAAACTCTGGTGCTAATAGAAATCATTGGATTACTCATTATTGCTATTTGCACGCTGATCGCAGTCGGCTTTGAAATCTCTAGAATGTTCAACAATAAAGTCATTACGCTCGCTGATCTACTACTGCTATTTATCTATCTCGAAGTGATCGCAATGGTGGCCGTTTACCTCGAATCAGGAAAATTACCCGTCAGAATGCCACTCTATATTTCAATCGTGGCCTTAGCGCGATACATGATTTTAGATATGAAGAACCTTGATACACTGAGAATATTAGGCATTGCTGGAGCCATTTTCATTATTGGCGCAACGGTATTAGTTCTACGTTATGGTCACTGTAAATTTTCCTACGACGACAAAAATCAAGATGAAAGCTAAGCAACGTCTTTAAGAATTTATCAGAAGATGGGGTTAGACAGATAGAGGATGGTTTTTTTCTACGTACAAGCCCTAGGCGCAAGGCGTGCGGCGGCTTTCCTGTTCACACCTTTTCGCTACGATGCATCCCCCTCGCAACAAGTCTATTGATACCTCATGTTATTCCGTGTTCTTTTTGCACCGCTAAGATACCCGCCATTGCAATTAATAAAGCGCCACCGATAAAACGCACGCTGAGCACTTCTTGCCAGAATAGGTAGCCATAAGTAGCTCCAAAAATGACAGAGAAAAAGGTTAATGGGCTGATCTGAGCCACGGGGGCGCTGCTATAACCTTGGGTCATGAGTAATTGCCCTATTGAACCAAATAAAGCCATCAAACCAATAAGTTGCCATTGTGCTCCAGTAGGGTTTTGCCAACTGCCTAGTAATAAGGGCAAGGCAGAAATGAGGGCGGCAATGAAGGCAAAATAAAACACAATGCGGGTAGTAGGCTCTGAATGGCTTAAGCGCCTGACCGTGACCTTGGCGGAGGCGGCTAACAAACCGCCTAATAATCCTACGATGGAAGCCCAATGCACCTCACCTTCTGGTCGAATAATGAGTATGACACCGATAAATCCTACTGGAATGGCCCATAAAGCTTGTTGTGAGACTTTTTCGCGCAACCATAAAAAGGCGAGTAAGGGCATAAAAATCGGCGTGGTCATTTTAAGTAACATGCCGTCGGCTAAGGGTAAATGCCCCAGAGCATAAAATAGGCAATACATTGCGCCTAAACCTAGCGATGCTCTCATTAGATGTAGATGAAATACTTGGGTTTTAAAATTTTTGAGTCCAGTATTGAGTAACAAGGGAAACACTAGCAACAAACCCAATATATTGCGAAAAAACACTGCCACTTCGCTGGGTAATTGAGAGAGCGATAAAGCTTTTACGCTGGCACCCATTGAAGCAAACATCAATTCAGACAGTAGAATCAGTAAAGCCCCTTTGAGCACGGGTTGGTGATGTAAAACCTTTGTCCAAGCAAAGCGAGATTTGTCAGCGGAAACCGTTGATAGGGGCATAAAGGTGTCAAGGTGGGATGTGAAAGGGGCATAAAAAAACCGCAGTTTAGTAGCATTAAGCCATAACACTGCGGTTTTTTATATCAAGAGCTGAGGGTTTAAGACTGCTCCGTAGCGCGTAATAAAGTATAAATCTCATCTTTGAGATGTACGCGCTTTTTCTTTAAGTCTTCTGCATAAACATCCGAGGTGGTCTCTACATTTTGTTCAATTTGGAGGATTTCTTCATCCACCGCATGATACTCCTTGTAGATTTTTTTAAAGCCCTCATCGCTATTGTACAGCTTTTCAATGAGGTCTTTGTATTCTGGGAATTCATGCGGAATATCATGATGTTCACCAAACATTCTGGTTCTCCTTAAGGCGTGTATGAAAAGCAAAACCGCCATTTTAGCCTTTAGTGGCAAAAATGCGCAAATGCTAAAATGTTTATCCTCTTAATGAGATATTATTCTTCCCTATAACCCAGTTGGCGTAAGGCTTTTTCATCATTAGACCAACCTGATTTCACTTTAACCCAAAGCTGTAAAAAAATTTTATTATCGAACAAGGTTTCCATGTCTTTGCGAGCTTCGCTGCCGACAATTTTTAATAATTCACCGTGTTTACCAATAACAATCGATTTTTGACTATCCCTTTCCACCCAAATAATGGCCGCAATGCGCAATAGCTTATTTTCAGATTTAAATAATTCTATTTCTACACTGAGTTGATAAGGCAGCTCTGAACCTAAGCGACGTATCAGCTTTTCACGAATAATCTCGGCGGCTAAAAAACGTTCACTACGATCAGTGAGTTGTTCTTCAGGAAATAACGGCAAACCTTCGGGTAAATGTTCAAGCAGCAAGGACTCTAAAGTATCTACATTGTCATTTTTTAAGGCTGATAAGGGACATAATGTGATAAAAGCATGTTTTAGACTTAATGTTTCAATAAAAGGTAATAATTCATTCGGATTTTCTAAATGATCAATTTTATTAATCACCAGTAATACGGACGCTGAGTGTTCTTTTAATAAACCCAATACCCATTCATCTTCTTCGCTCCATTTGCCCGCCTCAACAACAAACAAGACTAAATCAACGCCACTTAACGCACCCGTTGCCGCTTTATTCATGTAACGATTAATGGCTTTTCGATGCTGAGTTTGCAAACCAGGCGTGTCTACATAAATAATCTGATCACCTTCTAGGGTTTTAATACCTAATAGGAGATGACGGGTGGTTTGAGGTTTAGACGAGGTGATACTAATTTTTTGCCCTAATAAGCGATTGAGTAAGGTTGATTTTCCAACGTTAGGACGACCTGCAATCGTGACATATCCGCAATGTGTTGACATATTAGTGCTTCACTTGTTGTTTTAATAAATCCAAAGCTTTAGATGCCGCCATTTGTTCTGCATAACGCCGACTATTGCCATTGCCTTCGGTGGGAGGAATTAAATCCGCTACTCGACATTCAACTTCAAAATATTGCTCATGAGCTTCGCCGCTCACATTCAATACACAGTATTCAGGTAAAGATTGCCGCCGTGCTTGCAAATATTCTTGCAATAAAGTTTTGGGGTCTTTTTGCACTGTTTTTAGTGACAATGCTTGTAAGCGTGAATCAAATAAATGCAGAATCAAAGCTTTACAGGCTTTTGAACCGCCGTCTAAATAAGTGGCTCCAATAATCGCTTCTACGGCATCAGCCAAAATAGAACTACGCCGCCAACCACCACTTTTAAGTTCTCCTCCACCCAGTGTGAGTAAGCCACCTAATTTTAATTGACGCGCAATATCAGCCAAAGTATCACCTTTGACTAAGCCAGAACGCATACGGGTCAATTCCCCTTCGCGTGCATAAGGGAAACGTTGAAATAAGTCTTCTGCGATGATTAAGCTCAGTAATGCATCACCTAAAAACTCTAGGCGTTCATTGTTCTGGCTATCTGCACTGCGGTGTGTCAGAGCTGTGCGCAATAGCGCTAAATCAGAAAACTGATAATTAAGCGCTTGGCATAATAAAGAGAGGTTAGGTTCTTTCAATTTACAGCTTAAAATCTTCTTTGAATTTAGTCACAATGAACATATTTTGAAACAAGGGGGCTTCGCGCATGTAATCGACCTGTAATACATAGGTGTTTTCAAAGGGTTCTATCCTAATGTGTTCTTTTAAATTATTGGCTTTAATTGAACGCACCTCATTAATATAAAACTTATTCAATAATGCACCAATGATTGTTGATTCTGATGATTGTTGTATATCGGGCACTTGTTTTAATTGATTGATTGAACGAGTAATACCCGAATATTCCTGATAAAACGGGAGCACCTTAATCACCACCATAGCCACCATGGATAATACAACAGCTACGAACACAAAACCCATCATGCTCATACCACGTTGATCTTTTATATGATGCATCAGTTTATCCTCTTTAAGTTAAGTTGTGTTTATTTACTGAGGTTACGCAAAAAAAGCCATGACTCCATACTTAAGTTTACAGCGCGTGAAATGAGTTATTTAATAGCACTGCCTAAACGGGGGAAATTAACGCCTCCATTTGACCAATCCCAATTCATCCAAATCAAAAAAGCTTTGCCAACTAGATTTTCTTCAGGTACTAAACCCCAAAATCGGCTGTCTGAACTTTTATCACGGTTATCACCAAACACTAGATAATGACCTTCGGGAATTTTATCTATTTTTAATACATTTAAGTTAGGGTTTCCCTGTTCTCGCAATTCAGCACGCGAATGAATATATGACATCTTTTGTTGCTCATTAGACCAGAAACAAATTGCGGCACCCGAAGGCGTAGCAACATTGGGAGATACTCCTGTGCCCGGCCTGAGTAAAATATGATGTTTAACGTCTTCTGGCAAGGTTTCTTCGTATAAATCAAACCCAGTCATAGGACTGCCTTGCCCTACGCCTTGATAAGCGCCTTCTAAATCTTTTCCAATTAATTCACCATTGATATACAAAGTTTTATGTACGTGATTGTATTCAATTTTATCGCCAGGCAGTCCAATAACACGTTTAATATAAGGGATGCTAGGGTCTTTAGGATAACGAAATACCACTACATCACCGTGTTGTGGGCTGCCTATGTCCAAAAATTTAGTATTTAACACAGGCCAACGTAAACCATAACTGAACTTGTTGACTAAGATAAAATCTCCCGTCAATAAGGTGGGCATCATAGAATTAGAAGGAATACGAAAAGGTTCAGCTAGAAAGGAGCGTAACAGTAACACCACTAAAAAAATAGGAAATAAAGAACTGGGTAAATCAATCCAAGCGGGGATATATTCAGCGGCTTCTTTCACCTCATCCACCGCATCTTCAGGGATATTGGCTATCACCATCATACGGCGGGGTGCCCAATAAAACCGATCTAATGTCCAGATAACACCTGTAAAGCCGACTAAAGCGACTAAAATTGCAGCAAGTTCCATGTTATTTACTTTGTTTTCCTACTTTTAATATAGCCAAAAAAGCATCCTGCGGTATCGCCACAGACCCTACCTGCTTCATGCGTTTTTTCCCAGCTTTTTGTTTTTCTAAGAGTTTGCGCTTACGTGTTGCATCGCCACCATAGCATTTAGCCGTGACATTTTTGCGCAACGCTTTCACTGTTTGGCGAGAAATAATATGCGCACCAATAGCCGCTTGAATAGCTATATCAAACATTTGGCGCGGAATGACTTCTTTCATCTTCTCAGCCAATTCGCGTCCGCGAGTAAGGCTTTGAGCACGATGAATAATTAAGGATAAAGCATCCACTCGTTCACTATTGATAAGAATATCGAGTTTCACCAAATCAGCCGCTTGAAAACGCACAAAATGATAATCCAACGAAGCAAAACCACGACTGACTGATTTGAGCCGATCAAAAAAATCCAACACCATCTCGCTCATCGGCAATTCATAGCTTAAAGACACCTGAGAACCTAAATATTGCAAACGCTTTTGTACACCCCGTTTTTCAATACACAAATTAATCACATTACCTAGATAATCTTGTGGAACCAATATATTAGCTTCAATAATTGGCTCTCGTGTTTCATTGAGTTCATTCATAGGAGGCAGTTTAGCAGGATTGTCCACCTGAAAAATATCCCCTTTATTATCCAGTACTTCATAGATCACCGTAGGCGCTGTCGTAATCAAGTCCAGTTCATATTCTCGCTCTAATCGTTCTTGGACAATTTCCATGTGCAACATGCCCAAAAAACCGCAACGAAAACCAAAACCTAAAGCCGTTGAGGTTTCTGGCTCATAATGAAAGGCCGAATCATTTAAGCGCAACTTCGATAAAGCTTCACGAAAAGACTCATAATCACTCGCATCTATCGGAAACATGCCCGCAAACACACGCGGTTGCATTTCCTGAAATCCGGGTAAAGCACCGCTTGCTGGTTTTGCCGCGTCGGTTAGTGTATCCCCTACAGGAGCGCCGTCAACATCTTTAATACCGGCAATCACAAAACCGACTTCTCCAGCACCTAAATGCCCTGTTTTCGTCATTTTAGGTGTAAAAACACCCACTTGATCCACTAATACTTGGCGACCCGTGGACATAATTTGAATCTTTTGTCCCTTGCGCAACACGCCATTAACAATGCGTACTAAAGAGACAACGCCCAAATAATTGTCAAACCAAGAATCAACGATCAGCGCTTGTAAAGGCTCTTCAAGACTACCTTGAGGTGGCGGAATGCGTTGCACTAAAGTTTCTAATAATTCTTCGATACCAATGCCTGTTTTCGCACTGACATTGAGCGCATCAGTGGCTTCAATACCTATAATTTCTTCAATTTCCTGAATCACTCGCTCAGGCTCTGCGGATGGCAAATCAATTTTATTCAGTACAGGCATCACCTCAAGCCCTTGTTCTATCGCCGTGTAACAATTAGCCACACTTTGAGCTTCCACCCCTTGAGCCGCATCCACCACCAATAAAGCACCTTCACAAGCAGCGAGTGAACGAGAGACCTCATAGGAAAAATCTACATGACCGGGCGTATCAATAAAATTCAATTGATACACTTGTCCATCCGCAGCGGTGTAATTTAATGTCACGCTTTGCGCTTTGATGGTAATCCCGCGTTCACGTTCCAAGTCCATGGAATCCAGTACTTGAGCCCCCATTTCACGCTCAGTCAACCCCCCGCAAAGCTGGATAAAACGATCCGCAAGTGTTGATTTGCCGTGGTCAATGTGGGCAATGATGGAGAAATTTCGGATATTTTGCATGGTGTATGGCTGGTCAACAGAGGTGGGGAAAACATCGAGGCTAAGATATAGGCAAGCGAGCTATTCTAGCTGAAGCCCTGTGGAGAATAAAGCGTAATCCTACGTTTATGAGGATTGACTATAAATACACAGAGAAAAAGAAGCCAATCAACGGTGTGCTAATACAGACATCATCCATCCTATATCATCAGGACTTAAACAAAGGTCTTTGCTGTGTACTCCTATCGCCATAGGCATAGAAGCTAAGAGCCTATACGAAGATGGGGAATCGAAGCGAAAATTCGCTATTTTGAGGCAGGTTTTTCGGTTTTTTAAGGCGAATAGCGGGCTATTTTTTGAGCCAAAGCGGAAAACCTGACCAAAAGGGCGGATTTGCAGCCGATGATCCCGTTTTCGTATAGGCTCTAAGACCAGACATGGCTATTTTTTGCGTTTTATACCGAGCGAGCACACATAAAAAAGCCGCTTAAAAAGCGGCCTTTTTATCATGAATGCTATACAGGGGCTTTGAGGCAGAGTATACCCGCAATATATCAAAAAGCAGTTTCTGACAGCATATCACTCATTATTTTGAAGCACTTAAAGAGACTTTATTCTGCTGCTTTATTCGTCGCTTTGTTGATGCTATCCATACCGTTTTCTACGCCTTTTTCTAACCAGCCGGTCAATTCATTGCGAGTTTGCATTAATACATCCATGCTTTGACGGGTATTTTCCAGCATTTTTTCACTAAAATCTTGAGCCAGTTTGGTTTGTTGACTCACTACGTCTTGCACATTACTCACGTCTTTCATGCTGTCTAATTGTTGGCTAACACCTTCCATATAAGCATTGATCACACCCATTTGCTGCTCGTTGAGCTTGCTCATGACGCTGGTATTAATTTCACCCAACTGTTTAATGGATTCCATCATGTTTTGGTTGGCTTCTGCCCATTGCTTCATTAAGTCATTAGTTTGCATAATAATTCCCCTGTAAAGGTAGAGTGCTGAGATAAGAAGTCGCTGATGGGCTAAATGAGCTATCACCGACGCATTAGCAGTATAAAACACTTTTTTGTGCGCTGCACAAATTATTTAGCAAGATGCTTTTTAGGCACTGTTCTGTGAGCCATAAGGTCTGGGTTTTCTGCGCTAAGTCATAGGACATCAGTTTTCTAGCCATTTATAACTTAAATTGATGCATTTTCTTAACATCACCCATAAGAACCTTAACGGTGTACTAGCGCCGTTTCAATATGAGTAAGGTGAGATCATCAAAGATGTTGTCCGCCCCGGCATAATCCAATACATCACGGAGCACTTCATCACAAATAGCTGTTACGGGTTGTGACCAATGTTGAGAAATGAGTTGACCCAAACGTTCTTCGCTATAGACTTTTTGTCGGGTAGCCACATTGTGAGCTTCAGTAATACCATCGGTATATAAAACAATACCATCACCGGGTTCAAGATGGATTTTTGCTATATCCAACATGTCATCAATTTCGGGTTCCATACCCACCATAAAGCCTAAATCACAAGTATCTAACCATTCGCTGCTGCCATCTTTGCGTACCACTAATATTTGCTCATGCTGACCTGTAACCTGTAGTTCACCTGCATGGTAATCGAGTAAAGCTAAGGTTAAGTTCTTATCGCTACCCATGCGTTGAATATTGGCATACAGTGAGCGATTGACGATGCTTAAGAAGGCTTTGGCATCTTGTATGCCCGCCAATAACAGGGTGCGCACCATCGTTTGAACCATGAGCATAATCACACCGCTTTCTAGGCCGTGCCCTGTCACATCTCCAACGGCAATTTTAATCTGTTCACCTTCTTGTAAAACATCATAATAATCACCGCCCACTTCATCTGCGGGTTGCATAAAGCCTGCAATGTCTAATTCTGAAGTGGAGGCTAATTCTTGCGCTGAAGGTAAGACCATTTGTTGCATCTGGCGCGTGACATCTAACTCCGAACTCATACGCCGGTTTTCTGAATTGAGACGTTGATTTAATTGATTAATTTCTTCATCTCGCTGATCTATGGCAGAAAGCATTTCATTAAAACCATTAATTAATCGACCGATTTCATCGTTACCATAATGTTTTGCTCGTAAAGAATAGTCCTTTTCACCAATGACAGTATTAATCACCGTTAATAAACCATAAATCGGCTTGGTAAACATGACTTGTAAACCTGTCGCTAATAACAAAGCCAATAATAAAGACAATAGCATGTCTATAAACAATACTAAAAAATACCAAGATAAACGTTGATTTAATTCAGTTAAATCAGATTCAATACTGACAATACCTAATAACTCACCATCCAACATAATGCTTTTAAATACCATCAATTCTTTAGAAGTAAAGAAATGTAATTGATTTAGGCTTTGTAAGCTATCTACTGAAACAGTGGCAGGTAAGCGTGATTGCAAAGTATAGGTATCAGGTAAATGGATGTCATCGCGTTGATAATTAGCAAAGAGTTCTCCACTAGGAGAAAATACATGAGCACAGGTGATATTGGTTTTAGCCGATAAAGAACGCAGTGTGTCTTGAACCGTTGATTGACTTTCAAAGGTTAAACCCGCAGCGGCATTACGTCCGGCAATGTCCGCCAGCGTTAGTAAGTCTGCACGCATATTCCGCTTGACGGTGACAATTTCATTAATAATCAGCACAGTAGATGACACGGCAAGAATCACTAAACCAGTGGTGATAGAAATGGCACGGAGTTTATTTTTAATGGATAAGTTATTGGTAAAGTCATGAATAAAGGTGTTCAATGACATAAGAGACTCTTCCTTAGTTGAACTGTATAACGCAGAGATGAAGGTTTGATGTATGATGTTGTATTTTTTGTGCAAACATAAAACAGTCGTTTTTTTGATGTTTATCCTTATTTTGTGCTGATGAGACTGAATTAAGTGTTGGTTGTATTGATGATGAGTTGTTCCCACCAATACCATACTTGAGCTTGATTTTCAACCAGCTGTGTTTTATTCACTTGGCCTTTTTTATTTTGTAAGGCTAAGCGATGTACTTCAGTACGATACACTCGATATGCAGCCCCCAGTTGTTCACAGGCTTCATGAGGAAATAGTTGATTATCAGCAAAGCGTTTCAGCATAGGTAACATGCCTGTAGTCTCCAATAATGAAGGGTGGCTATGTGCCCAACGTAATACACCAAATTGTACTATGAATTCAATATCAGCAATGCCGCCTTGGCCTTGTTTCAAATCAAATTGTTCGGCATTGCTTTTGTCTAAATTATCCCGCATTTTTTGGCGCATTTTAATCACTTCAGCTCGCAAGGGTTCAATTTCACGCACCTGACTTAATATCTCGCGGCGAATCTGTTCAAAGGCGGCCATGCAAGTGGGATCGCCTGCAATGGCTCTGGCGCGAACTAAGGCTTGATGTTCCCATGTCCAGGCTTCAGTGAGTTGGTAATCTTTAAAGGCTTCGAGACTGCTGACTAATAAGCCAGACATCCCGCCAGGGCGCAAGCGAGGGTCTACTTCGTATAACACACCTGCTGCGGTGGCTGTGCTCAAAACATGCGTGATACGCGAGACCATACGCGAGAAAAACACGTTATTGTCTATTTGTTTAGGGCCTTCGGTGATTTGCGCAGCACCACGGCTATTGTGTAAGAACACTAAGTCGAGGTCAGAAGTATGGCTCATTTCAATGCCGCCCGCTTTGCCATAACCGACAACGCAAAAGCCAGCTTGACGTTGGCTGTCAGCATCATCAGGTACTTCACGACAAAACGGTGCACCATATTTTTCTTGGAGTGAGTAAGTCACAACGCTCATGGCTTGGCGTAACAGACTGTCAGCAATGGCGGTGAGGTAATCGCTGGACACTTCCACACACAATTTACCGCGTAATTCACCGATAGCCACATGCAACACTTGAGCGCGTTTGAAATGCCGTAAAGTATCCATTTGCATTTCTAAATCATCTTCAGGCACATGGGCTAATTGGGCGCGAACAGCGCTATCAATCGCTTGCGCATCCAACATGTCGTATAGCCGACGCTGATCTAATAATTCATCTAATAACAAAGGGTAACGGATGATTTGTTCAGCAATCCAGGCACTGTTTGCACAAATGCTCAATAACTCATCCAGGGCTTGAGGATGTTCCATGAGCAGGGATAAATACACGCTGCGTTTAGCCACCGATTCAATTAATTGCAAACTCCGATGCAGAGCCAATGCTTGATGTTCAGGCACTTGTTTAGCGGCTAATAACAAACGCGGCATGAGCGCGTCTAGACGTTCTTGAGCTTGGCGTGAGCGCTGGCGTAAAGCTGACGAGGCGTGTAAATGACATAAATCTTGCCAGATTTTATTTTCTTCATCAAAGCCTACGGTACGCAAAATATTTAAGGCTTGTTCATCATCGCGTTCATCATCATGCAGCACTTCCATCCATAACTGTTGCAAGTGTACTAAAAGCTCATCATCGTCATTAGAGAGTGCTTCTTTGGCAGCACGGGTGTCTTTGTTATCCCCTGCCACTACAGCGGAAAAATGCTGTTGTACCACCGCTCGGTGTGCATCCAATTGTGTTGTAAAGGCCGCCCAGCTATCAAAACCCATAGCATAAAATAAACGTGTTCGGTTGATGTCGTCATCCGGCAATAATTGCGTTTGGCGATCATCAATAGATTGAATTCGGTGTTCTGTATCTCGCAGAAAACAATATGCCTCGCGCAATTCATTCACGGCCTGTTCAGGCAACAAATCATAGTCACTAATGCGCTGCAAGGTATCTAACAAATGCTTAGTTTGTAAAGCGGGTTGTCGTCCACCACGCAGTAATTGAATGGCTTGACAAATGAACTCAATTTCTCGAATACCACCCTGTCCAAGTTTGATATTGTGTTCATTGCCTTTCCTTAAAATTTCTTGATCAATTTGCGCTTTGAGATCACGTAAAGAAGCAAAAGCACTGAAATCTAAATAACGACGAAAAACAAAAGGACGTAATAGCTCATTTAATTCTTGTTGTTTTGTTTCTGTGCCCGTAATGACACGCGCTTTAATACAAGCATAGCGCTCCCATTCACGGGCATGAGCCTGGTAATAATCTTCTAAAGCATCGAATTGAATCGCTAAAGGGCCGCTGTCGCCAAATGGGCGTAGGCGCATATCAACACGAAATACAAAACCTTCACCCGTGATGCTATTGAGTAGATGGATGACTTTTTGTCCCAGGCGCATGAAATATTCTTGATTATCAACGCTTTTTCGCCCACCTTGCGTGTTGCCATTGTCGGGATAAACAAAAATCAAGTCGATATCCGAGGAAAAATTTAGTTCTCGTCCCCCCAGTTTTCCCATGCCTAGCACTAACAAAGGTTGCTCTTCGCCGTCGGCATTGTAGGGCAGGCCAAAACGTGCCGATAAAGCATCGCGTTGGCGCTCAACTGCTTCTTGAATCGCTGCATCGGCTAATTGTGATAAATCACGCAAGGATTCGGATAAAGTAGACCATCCGGCTAAATCACGCCAAGCAATACGCACCATTTCTCGTTGACGAAACAAGCGTAGCTCACGCATTAATTCATCTTCGGTGACTTCATGAGGAATGCGACTTAATAGCTGTTTGAAGTCATTTTCATCGGTATATTCACGCAATAAATCACCCGATTCGAGTAGACTGATTAAAAGCTCTGGATGCTGCGTGCATTGTTTACCAATAAACGGACTGCAAGCCCATACTCGTGGCAGGCTTTGCCACACCTTTGTATGCTTGTGTAATAACGGCACTTCATCAGCAGCACGCTGTTGGAAATGATGCCAATGGGCTTGGAGTTCTTCTTGAAGGAGGAGAGGAATGGAATCAGTTGAAAGCAAACGAGTCATGGTAGGCCATTATCATTTTTTATGAGAAAAAACTTGAATAGATAGGATGTGTTTTGTTATTAAACGCATCCTACAATGTTTGCTAAAGACTGGCTGCAAAGGCGTGGGTTTTGGACTGATTGTCCGTTTGTTCTTAACAAATAGAGTGACTCAAGAAACCGACAAAACACTCCTAAAACGACACCTTTTCGCTACGATGCCCACGCTTTGCTAGCCGTCTAATAAAATCAATGTGGATGATTGTGGCTTAAAACGGAATATCGTCATCAAAATCTGCGGCAGGTGGTCGGTTAGCTGGTGCAGACGATTGAGGCGAGGGTGCTTGTGCAGGCGCAGAACTGGGGGCTGGATTGGGAGCAGAATGCTGGGGTTGAGACTGAGGCGCATGTTGGGCGGGGGCACCACCTCCGGCATAAGCAGCACCGCCTTCGTCACGTCCACCTAACATTTGCATTTCTTGGGCAACAATTTCTGTTGTCCAGCGATCATGACCATTTTGATCTTGCCACTTGCGGGTTTGTAAACGGCCTTCCACATAGACTGGCCGACCTTTGCGCAAATATTCTCCGACAATTTCGGCTAAGCGATTAAAAAATACGACACGGTGCCATTCTGTGCGCTCTTGGCGCTCACCGGATTGTTTATCTTGCCAACTGTCGGTGGTGGCTAAGCTCACCGTCGCTATCGCTGAACCCGACGCACTGTAACGCACTTCAGGATCAGCGCCCAAATTGCCAATTAAAATAACTTTGTTTACGCCTCTCATGATGTTCTCCTAAACTTCTACAAAAAACTATAAAAAACACGAGTTTATTCTAATACACCCGCATTTAAGTGCAGTACCTTGTCCATGCGAGCAGCCAATGTTTCATCATGTGTGACCACCACCAGACTGGTGTTGACCTGCGCATTCAGCTCTAGCATGGTGTCATAGACTTGCAGCGCATTCTTTTGATCTAAATTGCCTGTGGGTTCATCCGCCAGCACGCATTGTGGTTGCGTCACCAATGCACGCGCCACAGCCGCACGTTGGCGCTCGCCCCCCGATAGCTCGCCCGGTTTGTGTTGCAAACGCTGCTTCAGCCCTACGCGAGTAAGCATATCTTCTGCTTTGCGCTCAGCTTCTGAGGCAGTTAAACCACGAATTAACAAAGGCATACACACATTTTCTAAAGCCGTAAATTCTGACAGCAAATGATGAAATTGATAAATAAAACCTAAAGTTTGATTGCGCCATTGACCACGTTTGGCGGGTTTCATAGCATGGATATTTTGCCCTGCAATATCCACAGAACCACTAGAAGGTTCATCCAAGCCACCAAGCAAATGCAACAAGGTGCTTTTGCCTGAACCAGAACTGCCTACAATAGCGATCCGTTCGCCTTTTGCGACTTGTAAATTAACTCCATGCAGCACTTCAACTTGTAGCTTTGCATCAGTAAAACTTTTGCACAGATCGTGTGCTTGTAAAACCCATTCTGTCATTAGGATGTCTTTGGCGGAGGCTGAGGTTTATCCGCAGAATCAGGCATGTCATCATCATCTTCAAGTGCTAACACATCATCCATTTCTTTTTCACTTAAAGGTTGATAATCACTCGCAAAACCTTCGTGCAATGGCGCACCTTCTTGTTTTGGTTGAGTCTCCTGTTCTTCCTTTTCTTCATGCTCTGCTTTGCGTTTGAGCATTAAACGTCCCATCCATAAACCTAATTCAAATAACAACCACATGGGAATCGCTAAAAAGACTTGAGAGACCATATCAGGCGGTGTCATCAACATGGCGATAACAAATGAAGCGACAATAATATAAGCTCGTTTTTCAGCTAAAGCATCAGGGCTAATGATGCCTGTCCATAGCAATAATACGGTGAGTACAGGTACTTCAAAGGCAACACCAAAAGCAAAAAACATTTTTAATACAAAATCTAAATACCGACTAATGTCGGTGCTCATTTCTACGCCTTGCGGCAAAACGGCGACTAAGAATTCAAAAATGATAGGAAAGACAATAAAGTAGGCAAACAACATTCCCATATAAAACAATATCGTTGTCGAAGCTAATAAGGGGAATGCCAGTTGTTTTTCATGGTCATATAAGCCGGGAGAAATGAAACCCCAAAGATGATAAAACAAAATAGGCATGGCAATATAAATAGACAGCATAAAGGTCAATTTTAGCGGTGCTAAGAAAGGCCCTAATACTTCTGTAGCAATCATATTGCTACCTTCTGGCAGGTGTTTCATCAATGGATCAGCCAATAAGGTATACAAATCATTGGCAAAATAAAACAAGCACAGAAAAATGATCAAAACCGTTAAAACAGCTTTAAGTAAGCGGTCGCGCAGTTCTATCAGATGAGACAAAAAAGGCATCTGATAATCATCAGGCATTTGTGGGGTTTCAGGAGATGATGGCATATAAGGAAATATAAGAAACCTGGGGGTTTTAGTTAAAATCTATCAGGTTTGATTGGATGTTTTATCACTAATAACGTCATCACTGCTTTGGGGAGACTGCTCCGTTTCTTTAGCAATGTCATTATCCATAGGAATCGTCAAACTGGACTTGGTGTCTTCTACAATATCGTGTAGGTCATTTTGCTTCATCATATCTTGTAATTCTTGCAAGCGCAGTTCTCGATCAATATCTGATTTTACACTGCTCACATAAGCACGGGTGCGCCCGACCCAAACACCTAATTGGCGAGCAACACCTGGCAATTTATCAGGCCCTATGACCAATAGGCCAATCACCAAAATGATAATGATTTCCCAGAATCCAACGTCGAACATGCTTAGTGGCTACGCTCTTTGCTGTTGACTTGACCTTCAATCACCTGTTCTTTTTCAGCCTGCACTTTTTGCTGTTCAGGAGGTAATTTTTTATTCTCGTCATGATGTTCTTCTTGTTCACCTTCTCGCACTGAACTGCGGAAATTTTTGATGGCTGAACCGAGATCGCCGCCAATATTGCGCAATTTTTTAGTGCCAAATAATAAAATTATAATCACCAAAACAATGAGTAATTGCCAAATGCTAATACCACCAATGCCCACGTTGTTCGTCCTCTTTAGTTGTCTGAAAAGGGAGAAGTCATGCTCAAAATGAGGCCCGCTTCTCAACCAAATCCAGGCAGCTGTTTGCCGCCCAGTAAATGTATATGCAAATGAAAAATCACCTGACCACCACCGCGCCCAGTATTGATAATAGTGCGAAATCCTTCGCTTAAACCGTGTTCTTTAGCCAGCTTGGGGAGCAGCCGCATGATATGCGACATCAGTGTATCATGGCTTTCATCTAAATCATCAAGACTGATGATATGTAGGCGTGGAATGACCAGTAAATGCACTTCAGCTTGTGGATTAATATCTTTAATGACAATAACTTGTTCGTCAGCATAGACCGGATCAGAGGGGATGGTGCCCGTTATCATTTTACAAAACAGGCAATCGGTATCACTCATGGAACACTCCTCAATATTCAAAAGCCACTTACATTATAGGTGTTATATCTACTATTATGATTCACGACGAGCTTTTTCTTCTAAACCGGATAAACCAAAACGTCGATCTAATTCTTGAATCACATCTTGTGGGCTGAGATCATAATAAGACAGCATGATCAAGGTATGAAACCATAAATCAGCCGTTTCATAAATGATTTGTTGTTTATCACCATCTTTAGCCGCAATCACTGTTTCTGTGGCTTCTTCACCGATTTTTTTCAGAATTTTATCCAAGCCTTTATGATGAAGATGAGCCACGTAGGATTTTTCTGGATCAGCGCTTTTGCGTTCTTCAAGGACACTGGCGAGTTGCTTGAGAAAGTCCTGGTTATTCATCATTTTCTGTATTTTCTGTTTCTTTATGGCAATCACTGGTGGAGCGGATGCTGATAATATCAATCAATCGTCCCCAGCTCCTAAAGCCCATTTGTCTTGGTAAGGTGGAGGCACGTACTTTAACCTCTAGACCTTCTTGTGCAAAGGCATCATCGAGTGTGACAGGTAAATAATGTTGTCCTGAATCACTTTTAATCCCATAAAACCCACCTTCAAGCTCTACATATACCATCGTCCCTGAAAACTGAATCACTTCTTTATCAGTAGAATCAGCTTCCATGGCTTGCACGGGAATGCTGATGAAACTCAAACAGCATAAACAAAAGATTAAACAACGAGTGTAAAACATAGTCATCATCTTCATCATTCATCCTAAAAAGTTAATAGACTTGTTGCAAGGGGCATTCATCGACTACAAAGGCATGGATTTTGGCCTGTTTTTCCGCTTTTTCTCAACCAATAACCCGTTATTCGTCTCAAAAAACCGCTTAAAAACCACACCTTTTTGCTACGATGTCTACCCCTCGCAACAAGTCTAGTTAATAAGTCATCGTATTTGGACGTTTTTTAACCCTGCCTAAAATCAAATGATCAAGACTGAGTTTCCCTGCACCTTGAAAGAACAAAGGCAATAGCATCAATAAATACAGCAAAGGAATTTCAAAGCCATAATTGCCATTTTGCATGGGTTTATGATGATAAGCGATAGTCCATAAGTCTTTTAAGCTAGACCATGCTGAGGGATCAGGCATATGAGCACTGAGAATAGCCACCACAGTCAGAATGATTAAGGATAATGAAAAAAACCGTGTTGCCAAACCTAATGCTAAAGCCACTGCACCGATTAATTCGCTCCAAGTCGCAAGTGCCCAACTGATGTCAGTCGGTACCTGACTGAAAGGAAAAGGAAATTTATCGTGAATATGCTCAAACCAATTACTGCCGGTGTATTTAGTGTAACCCGCTTTCCAAAACTCATAAGCGAGAATGGCACGCAAGCCCAATTGAGGCAAAAAGCTGCTAAACCAGTTCAGTATATTTAACAAGGTAAAAGCGATCTGCATATTTATCTCCTTTGAGTCAGTAGGTTAGGGGCAATACGAATATACAGAGGTTTTTTTGCAGTCGTGTCATGCCCTCAAAGATTAGGCGGAATAATGCCTTGTAATTGCGCACTCAGCAACTTATGAATTTTTAAATTGCCGGCTAATACATGCCCTGAATACATATAATCTCGTCCACCATAAATATCGGTCACAATCCCTCCCGCTTCTTGAATCAAGAGCGCACCTGCTGCCATATCCCAAGGACGCAAGTGCAATTCCCAAAAACCATCTAATCGTCCAGCGGCGACATAGGCTAAATCTAATGCTGCCGAACCACAACGACGTACACCAGAAGTCGTAGGGAACAAAGCACGGAAAGTTTGTAAATAAATATCCAGATAACGTTCTTCTTTGAAGGGAAAACCGGTGCCTAACAAAGCATTTTGTAATTGATTCACGGCACTGACACGAATGCGACGATTATTTAAAAATGCGCCCTGCCCGCGTGTCGCAGTGAATAATTCTTCTGTCATTGGATTGTAAACAACGGCCTGCTCAAGCTTGTCTTTATGTTGTAAAGCAATAGAGACAGAAAATTGAGGATGTCCATGCAAAAAATTAGTGGTGCCATCGAGCGGATCAATCACCCATTGAAAGGGTTCCATACCTTCATGTATACCGCTTTCTTCTGCCAAAATACAATGTTCTGGATAGGCTTTTAATAAGGTGTCAATAATAGCTTGTTCGGCATTGCGATCAATTTCACTGACAAAATCATTCAAGCCTTTGCTTTCAATAGTGAGTTGGTCGCGTTGCTCATAACCGCGCAGAATGATGCTACCCGCTCGTCGTGCGGCGCGGATAGCAATGTTCAGCATAGGATGCATGGGTGTCCTTAAAGAGGGGCTTACAAAAACTGATGAACTTAAAATATCTTAACGCTTGTCTTTTTCAATCAAAGCATAAGCAGAGTGATTGTGGATGGATTCAAAATTTTCTGATTCTACAACATAAGCGGCTACCCGCTCGTCGGCATTTAATCGCGCTGCTACATCACGCACCATATCTTCGACAAATTTAGGATTTTTATAGGCGCTTTCCGTCACATATTTTTCATCGGGACGTTTGAGCAAACCAAATAATTCACAAGAAGCTTCTGATTCGGCAATATCAATAATATCTTCAATCCATATAAACCCATGAGTGAGTGCTGTGATAGTGACATGAGAACGTTGATTATGCGCACCAAAATCAGAGATTTTTTTAGAGCAAGGACACAAGCTTGTCGCCGGCACCACCACTTTGACCGTAATTTCGGGGGTATCTTCTTTTATTTCACCGATGAAAGTGACGTTATAATCCATTAAACTTTTAACTTTTGATACGGGGGCTTCTTTATTCACAAAATAAAGAAAATTCATTTCAATATGACCAGATTGTGCTTCTAATCGCTGGGTCATTTCTTTGAGCATATTTTTGAACGAATCCACCGTCATTTCAAATTCATTTTCATTGAGAATTTCAACAAAACGAGACATATGCGTGCCTTTGAAATTATGCGGCAAATTCACATACATATTGATATTAGCGATAGTGTGTTGTTCACGTCCAGCACGGTCTGCAACACGCACGGGATGCTTAATGTCTTTAATTCCCACCTTATTGATGGCGAGATGGCGCGTGTCCACACTGCTTTGTACATCCGGTATGGCGACGGCTTGATCCATTATGAAGTCTCCTGAAATACAATACCCGGCTCAGACAGTTTGCATTGCAAACGCCCGAAGCCGGGTTGGAATAAAGTTTATAATTTTACAATTTTAGGAAAAACTAGACGTTTTTTCTAAAAAATTTTGCGGCAAGCCTAAACGCTGCCAATGCTGAGTGACTGAATCAATAATACCTTGCTTATCGAGTCTTGCGTCAGCTAACAACTGATGTTGACTACCATGCGGCATAAAATCATCAGGTAGCCCTAGATTCAATATAGGGGTGTTGATGACCGCAGCGTTCAAAGCTTCATTCACTGCACTACCTGCACCGCCCATGAGAGTATTTTCTTCCAAGGTGACGAATAATTCATGCTCCTGAGCGAGTTGCTTGAGTAGCTCGACATCCAAAGGTTTGACAAAACGCATATTCACCACGGTGGCATTGAGCACCTCAGCCGCTTGTAAAGCAGGTTGCAATAAGCTACCAAAGTTTAGCAAAGCGATTCTTTTACCCTCACGCCGTACTTGAGCTTTACCCATCGGCAAAGTGGTCTCTACATCACGAGAGGCCTCTTCGCCTGGGCCTGAGCCACGAGGATAACGCACTGCTGCGGGCCCTTCATGGAAAAATCCAGTATTGAGCATTAACCGACATTCATACTCATCGGCAGGTGCCATCACCACCATGTTGGGTATACAACGCAAGTAACTCAAGTCAAAACTTCCGGCATGAGTGGCTCCATCAGCCCCTACCAAACCCGCACGATCAATCGCAAATAATACGGATAAGTTTTGCAAAGCCACATCATGAATCAGTTGGTCATAAGCACGCTGCAAGAAAGTGGAGTAAATCGCTACAACGGGTTTTAAGCCTTCACAAGCCATTCCAGCGGCTAACGTCACACAATGCTGCTCAGCAATGCCCACATCAAAATAACGCTCTGGAAAACGCTCAGAAAAACGTACTAAGCCCGAACCTTCACGCATCGCCGGTGTAATACCGACGAGCTGCTCATCATGCGTGGCCATATCACACAACCATTCACCAAAAATTTTCGTGTAGGTCGGTTTAGCAGGCGAGGTGGCTTCCATTTTTCCAGTGATTTTATTAAAGGCACTCACACCGTGATAGGTGCAAGGATCGGCTTCAGCGGGCCCGTAGCCATGGCCTTTTTTGGTAATGATGTGTAGAAATTGAGGGCCTTCCAGTTCGCGCACATTGCTTAAAGTATTGAGCAAGGCGGGTAAATCATGACCATCAATAGGGCCGATATAATTAAAACCCAATTCCTCAAATAAAGTACCCGGAACAAACATGCCCTTCATATGCTCTTCCGTCAAACGTGCAAATTGTTGCAGTTGGGAAGGCATGTTTTGCAACAATTTTTTACCGCCAGCACGCACGCCAGAATATAAGGAGCTAGACAACACGCGCCCCAAATATTGCTGCAAAGCGCCCACATTAGGCGAAATAGACATATCGTTGTCATTGAGAATCACCAACAGATTAGCGTTCACATCACCCGCATGATTCAAGGCTTCAAAGGCCATACCCGCAGTCATAGCACCATCACCAATAATAGCCACAGTGCGGCGGTCTTCATCTTTATGCAAAGCGGCTAAGGCCATTCCTAAAGCCGCACTAATAGAGGTGCTAGAGTGCCCGACACCAAAAGTGTCATAGTCACTTTCACTGCGTTTAGGAAAACCTGAAATGCCGCCGTATTGGCGAATTTGGCGCAATGCTTCGCGGCGTTCGGTAAGCATTTTATGCGGATAAGTTTGATGCCCCACATCCCAGACCAAACGATCTTCAGGGGTGTTAAAGACATAATGCAGAGCGATAGTTAATTCCACTACGCCCAAATTAGAAGACAAATGACCCCCGGTTTCACTCACGCTGGCAATTAAAAAATGGCGTAACTGTTCGGCTAACTGAGTCAACTGGGTCGTCGATAATTGGCGCAACTGTAGAGGATTGTGGATGCGCTCCAGCAAGGGATAGAGATGAGAGTCAGTCATAAGCGCGGCGTTTATGGTGATGGATGAGTAACAACTTAAAGTGTGATTTTTGGGCGGGTAACGCTCAATGGTGGCGCAGGCAGAACAGAAATGCAAGGAAAAATGACAGAATTCTTACGCGGGTGCGTCAGCTTGAATCACAATGCCGCAAGCCCTCGCTCAACGCCCTGAGCATCACAAAAATAATCCAAAAAATCATCTCGATGAGACGCAAAAGGCGCGTGTGCAGAGGACGGGAACACCTTCACTTGCAAGGGCGCATCGCTTGACCACAGCGCAGGCATAGCTTTGGCGATGCTCACGGGCACCAGTGCATCACGAGCACCGAGCGAGACATACGTGGGGCAAGTGATGCGCCCTAGTTGAGGGCGTAAATCACTATTGCGCAGCAAGCTTAAACCTTGTGCCAACACGCCCGATTGCGGGGGTAATTGTTGCTCTAAACTATGGCGCAAATTACGCAGTAAGCTACGGGCTTGTTCCTCGCCTTGTACTTGCAGCGCCATAAAGCGTTGCAAAGTATTACGCCAATCATTTTTTAGTTGTTCAGCAAAGCGTTGCAAGGTACTGGGCGGCATAGCGTGCGACCAATCATCGGTTTGTACAAAACAAGGCGAACTGGTGACTAAATGCAAGGTTTTGACGAGGTTTGGATGGCGCAAAGCGACATTTAAGGCCAGTAAACCACCTAATGACCAGCCTAACCAAATGCCACTGGGCAGTTGCTCTGCCAACACATCGCTTAAAGCGTCCAAACTCGCATCCGCGAGTGCGGGGCTATTGCCATAACCCGGTAAATCCACCGCATAGACTTGAAAATGGGGTGCAAGATGAGGAATCAGATCAGCCCAAATGTGATGCTGAAATCCCCAGCCATGCAATAAAACCAGCGGCACACCGGATGAACCATAACGTTGATAAAACAAAGAGGTAGTGGAAGACATAGGCGGCTTTTCTCCGAATTATTTCTGCTCTGAATCGAAAAATCATTGACAAGTAAGGCTGTGTAGACATACTCCCCGCCTCACACGACACACTCTTCAAATGGATCGCGCTATGTATGCTGTCGAAGTCAAAAATGTCTCCAAAACCTACAAGCTGTATAAACGTCCAGTAGATCGCTTAAAAGAAATACTCTTCCGCAAGCCCTACCATGAAGCCTTTCATCCGCTGAAGCAATTATCCTTCATGTTACCGCATGGCGGTATTCTAGGCATTATTGGTGATAACGGCGCGGGTAAAAGCACGCTGCTGAAAATGCTGGCGGGCACCTTAATGCCCACCGAAGGCGAAGTGATCACCCACGGGCGCGTCGCGGCATTATTGGAATTAGGCGCAGGTTTTCATCCAGAACTTAGCGGGCGAGAGAACATTTTTCTCAATGCGATGGTGTTGGGCTTGAGTGAAGAAGAAATACGCGAACGCGAAGCAGAGATTATTGCTTTTTCAGAACTCGAAGAATTTATTGATCGCCCGATTAAAAATTATTCTTCGGGCATGTATGTGCGCTTAGCTTTTTCTGTCGCCACCAGTGTTGATCCCGATATATTGATTATTGACGAAGCTCTAAGCGTGGGCGATCAACATTTCCAGAAAAAATGTGTCAATCGCATGATCGAATTCAAAAACAGCGGCAAGACCATTTTATTTTGCAGCCACAGCTTATACATGGTGCAAGAGTTATGTAATGAAGCGCTGTGGTTAGAACAAGGAGAAATGCAGGCATTTGGCAGCACTAAAGACGTGGTGAGCGCTTACACGCAGCATTTAGAAGCCCGCGACCAAAGCCATATTCCCACCCCAACTACACCCATTGCACCAGGCAGCGCCTTACCGCCTGTGATGTTTACCGATTGGCAGGTCACGAATGCGGAAGGACAGGCCATCACAGAACTGCGCCAGTTTGATGACATCAGCGTGACCTTAAAAATGCGTTGCAACGCCCCTGAACCCATGCTGATTCATGTCGGCGTGGTCTTGATGCGGCCTGACGAGCAAGTGATTTTAGTCGCCAGCACCAAAGAATCCGGCTTGCCACCGTTAAAACTGCAAGGCGAGCACAGCATTCGAGTCGATTTCCCACAATTCCCGATGAATTCAGGCGTATTTCGCTTCAGCGCTTTATTGGTTGACGAACACGCCCTGCATCTTTTTCATCAAGTCAGCAGTCCATTGTATGCGGTGGTCAGCGAACGCCCTGAATATGGTTTGGTGTGGGTGCCGCATACTTGGCATTTGTCGGAGATATAAAGAACGCCAGCGTTTAGCGATAGTATCCCCCTCATACAACTATGTTTTCTAAATCAATCGTATAACCGGAGTGCCAAGCCGTAGCTTGGCAGTCAAGCTACGGCTTGACACTCCGATAACTCAGTAAAGAGCCATCAACGCCGTGCTTATTTCAATGGCTTGAAGTGTTGCGCCACCCGACGAATACCTTCTGCAACATTTGTCATCGCTTCATCAATATCTGACCAAGTAGTGATGGGTTTAGCGTTTTTAGGCAATGCTTGAAGCTTACTAAAAGGAGCACCTGTCCAATCAACAGCTCGTAAAATCACAGGAATCACCCGCGCTTCGCCGCTTTCATGTTTAGCAAGCGATGCGGTTAATTCTGGCCCCCAGCAATAGTCAGAAGCAATGAAATCATCACTAATCAATAATAAAACAATCTGTGCTTCATTCATGGCCTTAACAATTTCACCCTCCCATTCCTCACCCGCTTCGATAGCGCGATCATGCCATTCAGCAATGATGTTTTGGCGCTGTAGAATTTTTAAATGCTTAGCCAGCTTATCGCGTAGTGCTTCATCAGCATGAGAATATGAATAAAATAGTTTAAGCGGTTCTTTAGGTTGAACCGCTTCTTGAGTATTAGTAGGCATGGTTTGTCTGGTTTTTGGCTGTGAAATAGATTCGGCTGGAGGTAAAAATGATGCTCCTGCAATTTTTTCTATTACTTCTCGTAGTTGCGGAAAATCATCTCTTTCAAAATAACGTTCTTCTGCAAACTTAATAACGCTTATTGCCCGTTCCATTTGTGTGCCTGACGAAACGCTATGAGAAGGCATCTCATAATGAAATAAAAATTCTTCAAACTGGGAAGGTAATAGACGATTCAAGGCATCTAATAATGTTTTTTTTTCAGTCATAAGGATGTTCCTCGTTGCGCTTAGTTGACTTGTCTGCGTAGTTTTTTTAAAAAACTGACTTAGTTCTTGTGATGAATACATTAGGTTTTACATATTGTCGCACAAATTATTATGCTTTCTGTAAATCTTGTTGATGAAGGATAACACCGCTTTAAGTGGTGTTATGCCTCATACTCTACTTTTCAAAACTAACGAGACAAATACTCCCGATGAAAAGCCAAATGTTCTCCCATAAAACTTGAAATGAAATGATAGCTATGATCATAGCCTTCTTGCATTCGTAGCTGGAGAGGAACACCGCGTGTTTGGCAGGCTTGTGCAAAATCTTGCGGATACAATTGCTCTGCTAAAAACTCATCATCCGTGCCTTGATCAATAAGTATCGGCAAGGGTTCTGCGCCTGCTTGCACTAAAGCGGTGGCATCATAACTTTGCCACGCGGCTTGTTCGTCGCCTAAATACGCGCTAAAGCAGCCTTGCCCCCAGCCACACAGAGTGGGATGACAAATCGGCGCAAAAGCCGACACTGAACGATACATCCCAGGATTTTTCAACGCACACATCAAAGCCCCGTGCCCACCCATTGAATGCCCCGTAATAGAACGCAAGCCTGCGATGACAGGACACTCAGCTTCAATCAAGGCGGGCAATTCTTGCGTGATGTAGTCATACATCTGGTAATGCTCAGACCAAGGTGCTTGCGTGGCATTCACGTAAAACCCCGCCCCTTGTCCTAAATCATAACGTTCCACTGCATCGGGCACAGCGTCGCCACGCGGCGAGGTGTCAGGGATGATTAAGGCTAAACCCAGTTCTGCGGCATAACGCTGCGCTCCGGCTTTGGTACGCATATTGTCGTCGGTGCAGGTTAAACCGGACAGCCAATACACCGCAGGCACTGCCGCCGTCGCTGCTTGTGGCGGTAGATAAATGGAAAACGTCATATCGCAATGACAGGTGCGGGAAGCGTGTTGGTAGCGGCTGAGCCAGCCGCCCCATTCTTTAACGTGTTCGAGCTGTTTCATATCAGAATAAAATCACTGAGCGGATGCTTTCGCCACGATGCATTAAATCAAAAGCATGGTTAATATCGTCCAACGGCATGGTGTGCGTGACCATCGAGTCCAGTTCGATTTCGCCTTGCATGTAGCGCTCAACATACCCCGGCAATTCGGTGCGACCTTTCACGCCGCCAAAAGCGGTGCCTTTCCAGGTGCGGCCTGTGACTAACTGGAACGGACGGGTGCTGATTTCTTGCCCCGAACCTGCCACGCCGATGATGGTTGATACGCCCCAACCCATGTGGCAGCATTCCAATGCTTCGCGCATGACGTGAATATTGCCAATACATTCAAAGGAATAGTCCACACCGCCTGAAGTCATTTCGACAATGGCTTCAGTCACCGAACCGGATAATGTTTTAGGATTGACAAAATCAGTCGCGCCTAACGCTTTAGCCATTTCAAATTTATCGGGATTAATATCGACCGCAATAATGCGGCTGGCTTTAGCCATCACCGCACCTTGGATGCAAGACAAGCCAATACCGCCTAAACCAAACACGGCAACGGTTGAACCCGCTTCGACTTGAGCGGTATTTAGCACGGCACCAATGCCTGTGGTGACACCGCAACCGAGCAAACAAATTTTGTCTAATGGCGCGGCTTTGTTGACTTTGGCTAAAGCGATTTCTGGTACGACGGTGTATTCAGAAAAAGTGGAACATCCCATGTAGTGATAAATCGCTTGTCCGTTTTTGGAAAAACGTCGCGTCTGGTCGGGCATGTAGCCTGTCCACACGGTCGAAGCAATGCTTTGACACAGATTGGTTTTGGTGGATTCGCAGTATTCGCAATGACCGCATTCGGGAATGTATAAAGGGATGACGTGATCGCCGACGGCTAAGGATTTTACACCCGCACCGAGTTCAACGACTTCGCAACCGCCTTCATGTCCGAGCACGCAAGGAAAAGCGCCTTCAGGATCATCACCGGATAAGGTGAAAGCATCGGTATGGCACACGCCAGAAGCATGTACTTTTAATAACACTTCGCCTTCTTTGGGCCCTTCGACATCAATCTCTTCAATGGCTAAGGGTTGTTTAGGTGCCCAAGCTACCGCTGCTCTTGCTTTCATAACATTGTCCTATTTAATGTTTGAGTCTACGTAGATACAGAGCCTCGCAGCGAAAACTGATTTAAAAGGCGGCTTTGCAGGCGATGCTCCTGTATTCGTATAGAATCTCAAATTTACTGTGTGTTTTTAGAGGGTTTATGCCGCGTGTACGACAGGCTGTCTACCTATTTCGTACACCTGTGCATCATATCAAACTCAGCACCGATGACGGGGTGAGTTGATGCCCTTCTTGTAAGGTCGCAGACATTTAAGACATAAAGCTTGAGGTTTAAGCGGTGAGTCTCTTCTCCTTCAAGGGAGGAGGAATTCAAGAAAGAGGTGAGGGGAGGATGAAAAGCCGTATTCTTTCACTCAGATGAGTGAGCTATATTGTATCCATTTAATGGCGCGAGCGTTTTGTTCCACCCACTCCTCACATAAAAAACCAGCGCCTCCATTTTAAGAGAACCCTCTGCTATGTCTAACACCGCACTTCAAGCCCTGCGCGAGGCACTTGATCAACGAGCCGATGCCGAGCAAGCGCAGCATTTACAGCGTTTTTTTAAAACCGCCCCTGGAGAATACGGCGCAGGAGATCGTTTCTTGGGGATTCGCGTGCCACTCCAACGCGCATTGGTGAAAAAATACCGCGATCAAATCCAACATACTGAAGTAGAAGGCTTATTGCACAGCACTTTTCATGAACATCGGCTCACCGCTTTATTGCTATGGGTACAGCATTATCAGCGCGGTGATAGCACGCAACGCCAACAGGTTTTTGCCGCTTATTTAGCCAATACAGATTGGATTAATAGCTGGGATTTGGTGGATACCACTGCTCATCACATTGTCGGCGAGCATCTGCTGACGGGTTCCAGAGCGGTGTTATATCGCTTAAGCCAATCCTCCAGCCTGTGGGAGCGGCGCATTGCCATCATCAGCACTTTTCGCTTGATTAAAAATGATGAGTTTGAAGACACCTTAAACATCGCCAAGGCTTTGTTAGACGATCAAGAGGATTTAATTCATAAAGCAGTGGGATGGATGCTGCGCGAAGTGGGCAAGCGCGATCAAGCGGTGGAAGAAGCTTTTTTACAACAACATGCGCCGCAAATGCCACGCACCATGTTGCGTTATGCGATTGAAAAATTTTCTGCACAAAAACGCGAAATGTATAGAACGCTTTGAGGCTGCACTAGGCTCTGTTTTTTCTACTCCTAGGTAGGTCAGGTTAGGCGATAGCCGTCACCCATCCCAGGATGCCCACCATCGTGATGTTGGGACAAACCCCGACCCGCCAGTGATGCGACAGAAGCCTTAAATCACAGCGAAAGCGTGATGGCGCTCGCCGAACATTTGCAGCAATTAATGCGGCGTTTTCGTGTGGAGAATGCAGCGACATAACTTAATATCTATATTTCCCCCGCCTGCTTAAATGCTTCTGATATAGGGAACATAAATCAGTTGTGCGACAGACCTGGCAGGTTTCCAAAACCTGCCAGGTCTTGAACATGATGCTCCAGTACAACTGAAATATTATCTCTATAGGCGGGTGCAGGTTGCAAACCTGTACCCGCAAGTTAGAATAATGAAATCAAACACCATTAAAGCAGGAGAATATGCATATGGATAAATTAATTGATTGGCTTTTCAATAATTTTATAATATCACCAAATATTGCGTTAGTTATTGTTATTCTATTAACTGTCTTAGTTATATTTTTTATTAGTATCTATACTATTGCATTCATTCAAGATAAGAATATTTCTTTTTGGCCGCCAACAATAGGTAAAACGTCTCATATTACCCAAACATCCACGAAATCGAATCTTAAATTAGAAAGATGGATTGGGCATTGGGAAGGAAAGGCAGATGATATAAAAGTAGAGTCTGAAGAAGGTGAGTTAGATGCTGGAACTTTATTTGATCAAATTTTAGAGATTGAACTTTCCAGCATTAATGGTTTCACTGTCATTCTATCAGGGAAAATTACATTTGACATAGACGAACATGGAAAACAAATTCGATTAACTGGTAAGTTATCTGGAAAAGCAGCTCTTGAAGAAGAATTTCTAATAATGGACTATAAGGTAACAAGCGATACATTTGAGACAGTTGGAACTAGCTTACTGACATTATCTGGAAGCGGGTTGCAAGCTAGAGGGTATTATCTATCAAGACGATCATTCAGTGACGTATCTAAAGGGTTTGGTAAAGTAGTTTTTGAACGTAAAAACTTATAAAGAATTAACTTATAATTTTCTAGCGAGACGTTCCAATTAAACCAAGCGGATGCAGGGCGCTCGAATATTTAGAATTATCGCGAGCGTGTTCAAAACGTTCGGGTCGGAGTTACAAACCCCGATCCGCCAGTGGATATTCTGATGTTCCATGATGTTACCGCTGATACGACCTACGCGAGCTGATCACTCAGGATTAATAGACTTGTTGCAAGGGGTCTTCATCGACTGCAAAGGCGTGGGTTCTGGTCTTTTTTTCCGCTTTTTCTCAACAAATAACCCGCTATTCGCCTCAAAACCACGCCTTTTCGCCTCGCAACAAGTCTAATAAAATCTTAACGATATATTTTCGCCCCCGCTTGCTTAAACTCTTCTGACTTTTCTTCCATACCTTTCTCTACTGCAACAGTGACATCGCCAATGCCTTGTTTTTCTGCGTAATCACGCACATCTTGGGTGATTTTCATAGAACAAAAATGGGGGCCGCACATGGAACAAAAATGCGCGACTTTGGCGGATTCTTTGGGCAAGGTTTCATCATGGAATGCTTTGGCGCGGAGAGGATCAAGTCCCAGGTTGAATTGATCTTCCCAGCGGAATTCAAAGCGGGCTTTGGACATGGCATTGTCGCGGATTTGTGCGCCGGGATGGCCTTTGGCCAAGTCGGCGGCGTGGGCGGCGATTTTGTAGGTGACGATGCCTTCGCGCACGTCGTGTTTGTTGGGTAAGCCTAAATGTTCTTTGGGGGTGACGTAGCAGAGCATGGCGCAGCCGTACCAGCCGATTTGCGCGGCACCGATGGCGGAGGTGATGTGGTCGTAACCGGGGGCGATGTCGGTGGTCAGCGGGCCGAGCGTGTAGAACGGTGCTTCAAAGCAGTCGCTGAGTTGTTTGTCCATGTTTTCTTTGATCATTTGCATGGGCACATGTCCTGGGCCTTCGATCATCACTTGTACGTCGTGTTCCCACGCGATTTTGGTGAGTTCGCCGAGGGTTTCGAGTTCGGCAAATTGCGCGGCATCGTTGGCATCAGCAATTGAGCCTGGACGTAAGCCGTCGCCTAGTGAGAAGGAGACATCGTAGGCTTTCATGATCTCGCAAATGTCTTCGAAATGGGTGTAGAGGAAGCTTTCTTGGTGATGCGCGAGACACCATTTCGCCATGATGGAACCACCGCGTGAGACGATGCCGGTGAGGCGTTTGGCGGTGAGTGGCACGTAGGGCAGGCGCACGCCTGCGTGGATGGTGAAGTAGTCTACGCCTTGCTCGGCTTGTTCGATGAGGGTGTCGCGGAACAGTTCCCAGGTGAGGTCTTCGGCTTTGCCATCGACTTTTTCTAGGGCTTGGTAAATCGGCACGGTGCCAATGGGCACGGGTGCGTTGCGGATGATCCATTCGCGGGTTTCGTGGATGTGTTTGCCAGTGGATAAGTCCATCACGGTGTCGCCGCCCCAGCGCAAGGACCAAATCATTTTTTCGACTTCTTCAGCAATCGAGGAACTCAGCGCGGAGTTGCCGATATTGGCGTTGATTTTGACCAGGAAGTTGCGCCCGATGATCATGGGTTCTACTTCGGGATGGTTGATGTTGGCGGGGATGATGGCGCGGCCTTGGGCGATTTCGTCGCGCACGAATTCGGGGGTGATGATGTTGGGCACGGCGGCTCCGAAAGATTCGCCGGGATGTTGCATTAATAGGTCTTTATCTTGGACGGACTCGCGTTTTTGATTTTCGCGGATGGCGACAAATTCCATTTCGGGGGTGATGATGCCTTGTCGGGCATAGTGCATTTGGGTGACGTTTTTGCCCGCTTGGGCGCGACGGGGAGGGCTGAGATGAGGAAAGCGCAGTGCATCCAGTTGTGCATCACCCAGGCGTTCTTGTCCGTAGCGGGAGGTGAGACTGGATAAGGTGTCGGTGTCGTTACGCTCTTCAATCCAAGCAGCACGAATGGGGTTTAAACCTTTATGTAGGTCTAAATCGGCGTTTGAGTCGGCATACACGCCGCTGGTATCGTAGACGGTCACGGGCGCATTGGACTTTACGCCTCGGTCGCTGTGGGTGTCTGACAGGCTGATTTCACGCATGGATACGCGCAAGTCGTCACGACTGCCTTGAACGTAAATGGTTTTGGAGTTGGGAAACGGGGTTAGGGCTTCGTCGCTGAGTAAATCGGTTTGATTCACAACGTCTTGGGGTCTTGCGCTCATGAGGCTCTCGTTCGATAAATATCAGTGGGTAGGATGAACACAGCGTGGCTGTGTTCGTCTTACATTTGGAGCGTTGGGGGAATGAGAAAAGGTAGGCAATACAAGGATGCTTTCCTCCGCCGGGATGATCCGGTTCAGGTTCAAAGGGTATTTCTCAGCCCAGCTTTAAGCCTTTCTATCATTAAGGCGTTCAATAGACTTGTTGCGAGGGGTCAGCATCGTAGCGAAAAGGTGTGGTTTTGAGGCGGGTTTTTCGGTTTTTTGAGGCGAATAACGGGTTATTTAACGAGAAAAAGTGGAAAACCCGACCAAAATCCACGCCTTTGCAGCCGATGAAGACCCCTCGCAACAAGTCTAATACAGGGCACCCCCAGCGATATGGCTTAACGGTATAGAACTTTTCATGCTTTTTCAATCTCAGCATGGGCTTTGGAAAGAATGCGGTGTTTTAGAGCCTATACGAAAATGGGATAATCGGCTGCAAACCCGCCCTTTTGGTCAGGTTTTCCGCTTTTTATCAACAAATAGCGCGCTATTCGCCTTAAAAAACCGAAAAACCTGCCTCAAAATGGCGAATTTTCGCTTCGATCCCCCATCTTCGTATAGGCTCTTAAGAGGCATTGAAAGGAAGGCTAAAATACAGTGCAGTTTTTTTTCTACCTGCCCTATAATCGTGCATAACCCGACTTCTCCTTGTGTTTAGTAAGGTTTTACGCCGTCGTCAATAAATGTTTGTGTTACAAATGTTTAGTGATGATTTAAACAGCTCTATTTGGGTGCTTGGCAAAACTGGCATTGAATCCGCTTTGCCCTCGCCACCAAAGTGAGACTTATGGATACTTCAATGACCATTGATTGGCAAGATTATCAAACCCGCTTGAGCGGAATGTACGATGAATTACTGAATCCCTGTGAGCATCAGCAAAGTGCGGCCTGTGCTTTACGTGATTATCTGTCAAGCCTGGATGACAGCGATTTACGCGAACGTAAAAACGCTTCTGAACTGGCGATTCAGGTGATGGGCATTAGCTTTACGGTGTATACCGAGGGCGGCAATATTGACCGTAATTGGCCTTTTGACATTCTGCCGCGAATTATTGATCGCCGCGAGTGGGAGCACACTGAAGCGGGTCTAACTCAACGTCTGACGGCCTTAAATTTATTTTTGAATGATTTGTACAATGAGCAAAAAATCCTGAAAGACGGCATTATTCCTGCCGATATTATTTTGAATTCTAAGGATTTTCGCAAACAATGCGTGGGGGTGACTCCGCCGCATGGGGTGTGGGCGAATATTTGTGGCAGTGATTTGGTGCGCGACGACAGCGGCACTTTATATGTGCTGGAAGATAATTTGCGCGTGCCTTCGGGGGTGTCTTATATGTTGGAAAACCGCTTGGTGATGAAGCGTACTTTCCCCGAATTATTTGGACAATACAGCATTTTGCCGATGGATGATTATCCTGCACAGTTGTATGAAATGCTGCTGTCCTTAGCGCCTAAAAACCGCCGCGATGATGATCCCGAAGTGGTGGTGATGACACCAGGTATTTATAACTCAGCGTATTTTGAACACGCTTATTTAGCCCAGCAAATGGGTGTGGAATTGGTGCAAGGCAGTGACTTGGTGGTGGGGGCGAATGATTGCGTGTACATGCGCAATATTGATGGCTTAAAGCGTGTGGATGTGATTTATCGCCGCATTGATGACTCGTTTATGGACCCTAAAGCCTTTAATCCTGATTCCACATTGGGCGTGCCGGGATTGTTACGGGCTTGGCGACAAGGCCGTGTGGCTTTGGCTAATTCGCCGGGTTCAGGGGTCGCGGATGATAAAGTTGTTTATGCTTTTGTGCCTGACATCATTAAATATTATTTGGATGAAGAACCGATTATTCCTAATGTGCCGACGTATTTGTGTATGGATGATAAACAGCGTGAATATGTGCTGGAAAACATTGCCGATTTAGTCGTGAAACCCGCCAATGAATCCGGCGGTTACGGCATGTTAATCGGGCCCAAAAGCACGCCAGAAGAACAAAAGGCGTTTAAAACATTGATTCAAGAAAATCCGCGCAATTATATTGCTCAGCCGACTTTAAGCCTCTCGACCGCCCCAACTTTATGCGATGGAAAAATTGCCCCGCGCCATGTTGATTTACGCCCCTTTATTTTGCAGGGAGACAGCACGTCCATCACGACGGGCGGTTTAACCCGTGTGGCTTTGCGTGAAGGCTCGCTAGTGGTGAATTCTTCGCAAGGCGGCGGCAGCAAGGACACCTGGGTCATGGATATGGAACTATAGCAAAATTATATCAGTGGTTAAGACTGCCAGTCCTTCAAGGACTGGCAGTCTTGGGTTTGGCTCTATCGCAAGCCTATAAATGATGTACCTTAGCTATATAAATGACATCTTATCCTCTTATAAGAGAACAACATTATGTTAGCTCGCGTTGCTTGTAATATTTATTGGTTATCTCGTTATTTAGAACGGGCTGAAAATACGGCTCGATTGATTAATGTCCACAGTAGTTTGTTATTAGATTTACCCAAATCTTTAGGCGTGGGTTGGGAACCTTTAATTGCTATTAGCGGGGGGGAAGAACAGTTTTATGAGTTGCATGATTCTGCTAAAGAAGAAGAGGTGGTGATTTTCTTAACCAGCGATGATAGCCCGTGTTCTATTTTTAATTCACTCAGTTGTGCGCGAGAGAACCTGCGTACCACCCGTGATTTAATTCCCCGTGAGGCTTGGGAGCAATTGAATGACCTATATTTGTGGTCAAAGCGCACGCTGGCGAACGGTTTGCCCAAGCATCATCGCTATACTTTTTTACGCGATGTGATTCGTCAAATCCAACAAATCAATGGTTTATTGCATGGCACCATGAGTCGTGACCAAGTATTTACCTTCTTAGATATTGGACGTTATATCGAGCGTGCAGATATGGTCAGCCGGGTGTTAGATGTACGCTCAGCCAATCTTTTGTTAATGACGCAAACGCAGACTCAGCAACAAGAGGGGCAAAGCCAGACGCAAACACAAACCCTGTCCTTAAAACCCTTTGAAAGCATTCAGTGGATGAGCGTGTTGAAGTCTTTAACTGCCTATCAAATGTATCGCCGTGCCACAGGCTTGGTGCGTGTGCGGGGTAAAGATGCTTTACGTTTCTTATTACAAGACCCTGAGTTTCCAAGAGCATTGTATTTCTGTTTGGAACAACTAGAAATGCATTTACACAGCCTGCCTAACAACGGTGCTACGCAAAGCAGTCTCAACCGTTTACGCCGCCAAATTACTTCAGCCAATCTATCCTTACTGGCTGATCAACCCCAGCCACTACATGATTTCATTGACGCATTGCAAGTTAGCATTGGTTATATACATAGCCGTATCGACAGCAGTTATTTTAGTGGGCGAGTGCATTAGAATAGGTGTCTTGTATAAAAAAAGGCTTTTTCTGCCATGCAGAAAAAGCCTTTTTTTATGCCTATCACCTTGCCTTGCACAAGGTGAGTCAACGCCTTTTACAGTTGGCGTTTCACCATCAATTGCTTGATTTCGGCAATGGCTTTGGCGGGGTTTAAGCCTTTAGGACAGGTGTTGGTGCAGTTCATGATGGTGTGGCAGCGGTATAGACGGAAAGGGTCTTCCAACTCGTCTAAACGTTCTCCCAGTGCTTCATCACGGCTGTCTTGAATCCAACGATGGGCTTGCAACAACACCGCAGGGCCCAAATAGCGTTCGCTATTCCACCAATAACTCGGACAACTGGTGGAGCAACAAGCACATAAAATACACTCATACAAGCCGTCCAATTTAGCTCGCGCTTCTTTGGATTGCAGGCGCTCGCGGTCAGGTGGAGCAGCAGTTTCGGTTTTAATCCAAGGTTGGATGGAAGCCAGTTGTCCATAAAAATGGGTTAAATCTGGTACCAAATCTTTCACTACGGATAAATGCGGTAGTGGGAAGATTTTAATTTCGCCGTCATAATCAGCAATCGCTTTGGTACAAGCCAAGGTGTTGCGTCCATTGATATTCATCGCACATGAGCCACAAATCCCTTCACGGCAGGAACGACGAAAAGTAATAGTGGGATCAATTTCATTTTTAATTTTAAGTAAGGCATCCAGCACCATAGGCCCGCATTGATCGAGATCAATTTCATAGGTATCAGTACGTGGATTTTCATCTGTATCGGGGTCCCAGCGATAAACACTGAACTTGCGGACATTGTTACCCTCTACGTGATTGACGGTTTTACCTTTTTTAACAATGGAATTGGCAGGTAGTTTTAATTCAGCCATTGTTTATCTCCTTGGGAATGAGAATTTAATAAAAACAGAAAGTATAGCGAGTGATTTTGCACACGAATCAAGGCGAAGCGGCGGGCGCATAGTCGTTCTATGTCACCAGAGCGACAACGCAGAGTCGTGTGCAAAAGTGCCGCTAGACGTTGGGATTATTGAATTCTCATCCCTTAGTACACACGCGCTTTAGGTGGAATGACTTCGATATCATCGGTCAAGGTGTACATGTGTACGGGACGATAATCGATGCGTGTTTTGCCTGTCTCGTTATCAATCCAAGCCACTGAATGCTTATGCCATTTGACATCATCACGATCCGGAAAATCTTCGCGGGCATGAGCACCGCGACTTTCTTCTCGGTTAGCCGCAGAATTCATCGCCACTACTGCTTGACTGCGCAGGTTGTCTAATTCCAGCGTTTCAAGCAAATCAGAGTTCCACACTAAAGAGCGGTCAGAGACGTTGACATTAGCAAAAGAATCATAGACTTCTGCAATATTGTTGACACCTTCAGCCAGAGTTTTTCCGGTGCGGAAGACGGCAGCATCACGTTGCATGACACGTTGCATGTTTTCGCGGATTTTAGCGGTAGACATGTCCCCATCGGCATAACGTAGTTTGTCAAAACGCGCCAACAAAGGTTCTTCCCACGGACTTTCCATTGGTTTGTGCAAGGTGTCAGGTTTGATTTGTTCAGCGCAACGTTTAGCCGCAGCACGTCCAAACACCACAATATCCAGCAAGGAATTAGAGCCTAAGCGGTTAGCACCATGAACCGATACGCAAGCACATTCGCCAATCGCCATTAATCCAGGCACTACGCTGTCAGGATTGCCGTCTTTAATGGTCACGACTTCGCCGTGATAATTGGTTGGAATACCGCCCATGTTGTAATGCACCGTGGGCAACACAGGAATCGGTTCTTTAGTCACGTCAACGCCTGCAAAAATACGGGCAGATTCAGCAATACCGGGTAAACGCTCGCCGATCACTTCAGGGCCTAAATGCTCCAAATGCAAATGAATATGATCGTTGTGTTCACCCACGCCACGGCCTTCATGAATTTCTACCGTCATCGCACGACTGACCACATCACGAGAGGCTAAATCTTTGGCATTCGGTGCATAGCGCTCCATGAAACGCTCGCCATCAGAATTGGTTAAATAACCGCCTTCGCCGCGTGCGCCTTCGGTAATTAAACAACCCGAACCGTAAATGCCCGTGGGATGGAATTGGATAAATTCCATATCTTGCAACGGCAAGCCTGCGCGTAACACCATGCCATTGCCGTCACCCGTACAAGTATGCGCGGAAGTGGCGGAGAAGAACGTGCGACCATAACCGCCTGTGGCTAATACCGTGCGATGAGCACGAAAACGGTGCAATTTGCCTTCTGCCATGTCAATCGCCAACACGCCACGACAAATGCCGTCTTCATCCATGATCAAATCCAGTGCAAAGTATTCGACATAAAACTCAGCTTGGTGTTTGAGGGCTTGTTGATACAAAGTGTGGAGAATCGCATGACCGGTGCGGTCAGCCGCTGCGCAAGTCCGCTGTGCTTGGCCTTTGCCAAAATGCGTGCTCATGCCGCCGAAAGCGCGTTGATAAATTTTGCCTTCTTCGGTGCGCGAGAAAGGTACGCCGTAATGTTCAAGTTCGATGATGGCAGGAATCGCTTCACGACACAGATACTCAATCGCATCCTGATCGCCTAACCAATCCGAGCCTTTCACCGTATCGTACATGTGCCAGCGCCAGTCATCTTCGCCCATATTGCCCAACGCGGCGCTGATGCCACCTTGTGCCGCCACGGTATGACTACGGGTCGGAAACACCTTGGTTAAGCACGCGGTTTTTAAGCCTTTTTCAGCCATGCCAAAGGTCGCACGTAAACCTGCACCACCGGCACCGACCACCACCACATCATAAGAGTGTTCAATAATTTCATAAGCTGTTGTCATTTTATGCCGCTCCCGTCATAAAAAGTGATCCAGTCAGCGTAACGCGCACAATGAAATATAAGCCTGAAATAGCAAATAAAGCGATGGTGGCTCTAAGCACCATGAGCGCCAGCATTTTTAATAATTCGCTGTGAAAATAATCTTCAATAATCACCTGCAAGCCTAAGCTCGCGTGCCAAATCATGGTCAGCAAAAAGCTGATAAATAAAATGGCATTAATCGGCTGTTTAAACCACGTCATGACTTGTGCGTAATCACTGTGAGCCAAATAAGCCAGCGTAATAACAAACCAGAGGGTCAGTGGTACTAACAACCAACTGGTCAAACGCAGTGCAATAAAATGTTGAGTGCCGTCGTGTGAAGCCCCTAGGCCACGAGCACGCGCAAGCGGTGTGCGATAATCCATGTTGCTCTCCTTTAAGCCAGTCCAAAACCTAAGCCCCAAGACAAGGCCGTCAGTCCCAGGGTGAGGATAATGATCCAAATATTGCTGCTTGCTGCGGATGACTTATCCAAGCCCGCACTCATATCCCAAATCAAGTGACGAATGCCATGGCACAAATGCAGAAACAGCGCAAAACTAAAGCCCAGCAAGATCAACAAGCCCAGCCATGAACCTAAAATAGCTTGAGCTTGTTGATAGCTCTCAGGCCCACTGGCCAAAGCCCACAACCAATACACCAACAATATAATCCCGCCACTCAGCGCCGTGCCCGTGATGCGATGTAAAATCGAAATCCGCGCCGCCAATGGCAAATCATAGACCTGCAAATGCGGCGACAAGGGTCGCGCTCGTCGTTGTTCTGTCATACCTTGTTCCCCCTTGAAATGAAGAGCCTATACGAAGACGAATTCACCCAATAGACTTGTTGCGCGGGGTAGGCATCGTAGCGAAAAGGTGTGGTTTTGAGCGTGTTTTTTCGGTTTTTTGAGGCGAATAGCACGCTATTAAACGAAAAAAAGCGGAAAAACAAGCCAAAACCCACGCCTTTGCAGTAGATGAATACCTCGTGCAACAAGTCTAATGATGCCCAGCCTTCGTATAGACTCTGCTGCATTAACTATGGATAAGATAATATTGATTATTAACAGAGCTTATCCGGTTGAAAATTAAATCAATGTTGCAGCGCAATAAAATACGCCTTTTCATAAAACGGTGCAAGATTTTTGTCATATTCAGTCACTCGCCTTAATTCTTAAGCAATAGAGTGTGAAACGAACCTGGGTAGGATGGGTAGAGGTGCGCCCATGAACTCAAGAATTCTCGTTCCCACGGAGATCGTCACTGCCATTCAGTGAAGCCCCAAAGGGGCGAACATCTATATAGTCAGGGGCAATGCCCCTGGAAGATGAGAGAAAAAACTCAGCCCTGAAAGGGCGACATATCATTTTATGTCGCCCTTTCAGGGCTAGATATTCGCTCTGTCTATCACTCAGGGCGATGCCCTGGGCTGTATCAATCACACCCCGTTGGGGCTAAAAATGCTTCACTTAATGGCAGTGACGGAGACCGTGGGAATGAGGAAAAAACAGCAAAGATAGAAGCGCAGCCAGCGACTAACACCATCGACAGCACGGACATCACTGTTACGCGCAGAGGAAGTGCCGGGCACCGCTGAAGCTGCGCACAAACTGGTTGACAGGTATTTTTGACGCTTATTGAGCTTGAAAGAACAGGCGGTGGCACTGGATGATCAAAATCCTGAGTATTAGAGCCTATACGAAGATGGGGAATCGAAGCGAAAATTCGCTATTTTGAGGCAGGTTTTTCGGTTTTTTAAGGCGAATAGCGGGCGTGTAACGAAAAAAAGCGGAAAACCTGACCAAAAGGGCGGATTTGCAGCCGATGATCCCGTTTTCGTATAGGCTCTTAGGATAGTCTCGCGGGTTTTTCTCGTACCAGCGTTCTGCGCGGTACGGATGACAGGCGCTCTGCGCCTGTTTCGCGCAGCCAAAAACCAACACGCTGGGCGTAAAAAAGCCTCAAAAGCCGTTATCATCCCAATGTCAACAAAGCCAAAAAGACCTCCTGGATTTTATAATGCACTTAACTTATCCCCCACTCCTGCGCCAGCAAGCTTATATCAATGGGCATTGGCTGAGCGCTCAAGATAACGCCACCCTGCCTGTCACTAATCCAGCCACGGGTAAAATCATCACTCATGTGCCCAATTTAGGCGCATCAGACACCCGTTTAGCCATTACCGCAGCACAAGCAGCGTGGCCGGCTTGGCGAGCATTCAGTGCGAAGCAACGCGGGGCGATATTGCAGCGTTGGTATGCCTTAATTCAACAACATGCTGAAGATTTGGCGTTACTCATCACCACCGAACAAGGCAAACCGCTGACAGAAGCCTTGGGTGAGGTGAAATATGGCGCGAGCTTTATTGAGTGGTTTGCTGAAGAAGCTAAACGAGTGTATGGCGATATTATCCCCGCAGCCACTGCTGATCGCCGTCTTTTAATGCTCAAACAGCCGATTGGCGTGGTCGCAGCCATCACTCCGTGGAATTTTCCCTTAGCCATGATCACACGCAAATGTGCGCCTGCACTGGCGGCAGGCTGTCCAGTGGTGATTAAACCCGCCGAAAGCACGCCGCTCACCGCCTTGGCTTTAGCACACTTAGCCGAGCAAGCCGGGTTTCCTGCGGGGGTGTTTAATATCGTCACCGGAATGCCCGCGCCCATTGGTGAAGAATTAACCCGTCACCCTTTAGTGCGCAAACTTTCATTTACCGGATCAACCGCCACCGGGCGCTTATTAATGCGTCAATGTGCCGATACGATTAAAAAAGTCTCTTTAGAATTGGGCGGTAACGCGCCTTTTATCGTGTTTGAAGACGCTGATCTGGAAGCCGCTGTGGCGGGAGCGATTGCTTCAAAATACCGCAATGCCGGACAAACCTGCGTTTGTGCCAATCGTTTACTGGTGCAAGACAGCATTTATGAGGCTTTTGCCGAGAAACTCGCCGCCGCAGTACAACCGCTTAAAGTCGGCAACGGCTTAGAAGAAGGCACCCAACAAGGCCCACTCATCAACGACGCAGCGGTAGAAAAAGTGGAAGCTTATATCCAAGATGCCCAACAAAAAGGCGCAAAAATTCTGTGCGGTGGGCAACGTCATGATTTAGGCGGCACCTTCTTTCAACCCACGGTATTGCTAGATGTCACTGCTAATATGCGCGTCGCCAACGAAGAAATCTTCGGCCCTGTCGCGCCTTTATTTCGTTTTCAGCATGAACAAGAAGCTATTGATATGGCGAACGCCACAGAATATGGTTTAGCCGCCTATTTTTATAGCCGTGATATTGGGCGCGTCTGGCGTGTATCTGAAGCGTTGGAATACGGCATTGTGGGGGTCAATGAAGGCATTGTCTCGACCGAAGTCGCCCCGTTTGGCGGCATGAAAGAATCTGGCTTAGGCCGCGAAGGCGGGCGTTATGGTATGGATGAATTTCTGGAAATGAAGTATGTCTGTATGGGGGGATTGGAGTAGTTCAATAGACTGGTTGCGAGGCGGATAAGATGTGTTTTTTGCGCAAAATGGCAGAGGATGGCGCAAAAAGACGTGCCTTACCCGCCTTGCGGGTTTACGTTCGGGTCAAGCGGGCAAACTTTGGCTTACAAATTTTTCGTTCACTTCACCGTTTGTATTGCCGCTCAATAAAACCTGTCTTAATACCCACATTGTCGACAATTTACCTATATTTTATTGACGAACAAAAAAATTAAACATATATTGTCGACAATTACTCCTGAGACACCACTTCTCAGCGCTTTATTAGGATGCGATGACTGCGAGTGCCGCTGCCACCATCGCTGATACGGTTCGTGCTTCACTGCATCCTCTGTCTTTAGATAACGGATAAGGAAAAATCATGAGTCTTCCATCACCGGGAAAACAATTCCGCGAGCTGGTCGCCACTGAAAAACCCCTGCAATGCGTGGGCGCTATCAACGCTTATCACGCTCGCATGGCACAAGCTTCAGGGTTTAAATCGTTATACATTTCCGGTGGAGGCGTCGCTGCGGGTTCTTGTGGCATTCCAGACTTAGGTATCACCACGCTAGAAGACGTGCTGACGGACTTGCGTCGCATCACCGATGTTACTGATTTACCCGTGTTAGTCGATATAGATGTCGGTTGGGGTGGGGCGTTTAATATTGCGCGAGCCATTCGTGCTATGACCAAAATGGGTGCCGCAGCCGTCCATATTGAAGATCAAGTGATGCAAAAACGTTGTGGACATCGCCCCAATAAAGCCATTGTTTCTCAAGGAGAAATGGTGGATCGCATTAAAGCGGCTGTAGACGCAAAAACAGACCCTGATTTTGTCATCATGGCACGTACTGACGCGCTTGCTGTTGAAGGGTTACAATCTGCTGTGGATCGCGCTTGTGCTTGCGTAGAAGCCGGGGCTGATATGATTTTCCCTGAAGCCATCACCGATTTAGACATGTATCAACAATTTGCGGATGCGGTGAAAGTCCCTATCTTGGCAAATATTACCGAATTTGGCTCAACGCCTTTGTTCACCACCGAACAACTCGCTTCAGCCAATGTCAGCATCGCACTCTATCCTCTGTCTGCTTTCCGCGCTGCCAATGCGGCGGCATTAAAGGTTTACCAAACCTTGATCGCTGAAGGCACCCAACAAAATGTTGTAGACACGATGCAAACCCGTGCAGAACTGTATGATTATTTGAACTACCATAGTTTTGAACAAAAATTAGATGCCCTATTTACAGAAGGAGCTTAAACCATGAGTGAGCAAGTTTTACCTAAAGCTAAAAAATCCGTAGCCCTGTCCGGTACCGCCGCAGGCAACACCGCCATCTGCACCGTCGGTCGTAAAGGCAACGACTTACACTACCGGGGTTACGACATTCTCGATTTTGCAGAAACCGCTGAATTTGAAGAAATCGCCCACCTGCTAGTACATGGTCATCTACCTAATCAAGCCGAACTCAGCGCTTATAAAGCCAAATTAAAATCCCTGCGTGGCCTGCCACAAGCTGTCAAACAAGTCATGGAAGCGTTGCCTCCAACCGCTCATCCTATGGATGTGATGCGTACCGCGTGTTCGGTGATGGGCAGTTGCTTACCCGAAGCCGAAGCGCATCCCGCCGCAGAAGCTCGCCAGATCACTGACCGCTTAATGGCCAGCCTCGGTTCAGCGCTGCTGTACTGGTATCACTTCGCACTCAACGGCAAACGCATTGATGTTGAGACTGACGAGGACTCGCTGGGCGCTCACTTCCTGCATTTGCTGCACGGCGAAAAACCTAAAGAGTCCTGGGTGCGCGCCATGCACACCTCCTTAACTCTTTATGCAGAACATGAATTCAACGCCTCCACCTTCACTGGACGAGTCATTGCGGGCACCAACTCCGACATGTATTCCGCTATCACTGGTGCTATCGGTGCGTTACGCGGACCTAAACATGGGGGAGCTAACGAAGTCGCTTTCCGCATTCAAAGCCGTTACAACACACCTGACGAAGCTGAAGAAGATATTCGTGAGCGTGTGGGTCGCAAAGAAATTGTGATTGGTTTTGGGCATCCGGTTTACACCGTTGGCGATCCGCGTAATGAAGTGATCAAACGAGTCGCCAAACAATTATCCGAAGAAGCGGGCAATACCAAAATGTACGATGTGGCTGAACGCTTAGAAAGCGTGATGTGGGACGTTAAGAAAATGTTCCCCAACTTGGATTGGTTTTCAGCGGTGTCTTACAACCAAATGGGCGTGCCCACCGACATGTTCACTCCTTTATTCGTCATAGCCCGTATGACAGGTTGGGGAGCGCATGTGATCGAGCAACGCGAAGACGGCAAAATCATCCGTCCTTCCGCCAATTACACAGGCCCTGAAGGCTTAAAATACGCACCTATTGAGCAACGCTAAAATTGGGCTACCTCTTCTGCGTAAAGAAGAATAAGTCGCCATAAAAAAAACGCCTTTAAAGGCGTTTTTTTTATGGCACATCAAATCATCGCTATAGCTTGCTCAATGCTTATAACGGGTTGTTTTTATATACAGCATATTGTCATTGTTGCATCGTCTGCATCTACGATATTCCCCACTCATTTCTCTGCCTGAATAATCAGCACGATTCAGCACAAAATGACTTAGAATAGCGCTTCCCATATTTTCTCTCTGTCTGCTCATCAAAGGGACCACTTATGAACAAGCTGCGCTTATTTTTTCTATTTTTGCTGTATTACGGCACCTTAAATTCTCTGGTTTTTGCTGAGGTGGTGACTGATGGTAGCTTAGGGGCGGCGCTTCAGTTAAGCGGGCCTGATTACGCCATTGGCGCTGATTTGGGGCAACAACAAGGCAATAATCTCTTTCACAGTTTTCAAAGCTTTAATTTAGAGGCGACAGAAAGCGCCATTTTTTCTGGGGCTGAGACGGTAGAGAATATCGTTAGCCGCGTCACAGGCGGCAATTCATCTTTTATTGATGGCGTTCTGGGCAGCGACATCAGCGGTGCCAATTTATATTTTCTCAATCCCGCAGGGTTGATGTTTGGCCCTAATGCGGCCTTAGACCTGACGGGTTCTTTCCACGCCAGCACGGCGGATGCACTGCATTTTGCCGATGGAGAGCAGTTTCAGGCCACGAATCCTGAGCAAAGTCAGTTTAGTAGTGCAGCTCCCAGTGCCTTTGGTTTTTTTGATGATTCTCCCGCAGCTTTGAGCATTGATGGCAGCGATTTAATCTTGCCTACTAGACAAACCTTGTCATTCATTTCTGGTGATTTATCTATCAACAATGATAGTTTCTTAGTGGCTCGAAGCGGACGCATCAATCTCGCCAGTGTTTCAGGTTCAGGAGAAGTCTTGATGCAAGAAAATGATTTAGTCATGAATGCACCGGGTGGAAACATTCATATCCATAGAACTAAATTAAACATTGAGTCCAGCACGTTGTCACCTGCGGGGGGTGCTTTGTATGCGCGTGCCGCTGATATTACGCTGAATGAAAGTGGTATCTCTTCAACTACAATCACTTTGGCAGGTAAAGATATTGATATTCAAGCGGATCGCGTGAATATTGAAAACGGCACATTGATAACGACCACTTCTACGGGTGGGGGGCAAAGTGGTTCTATCCGTATTACGGCCACTGAGCGCATCAGTGCCTCCGGCGTAGCGCAAGCCGCTTTTGATCCCAATAGCCAAGGACGTTTCACGATAAACCCAGGCAACGCGCCCTCGATTAAGGCAAATGCTGGTATTCCTGGTTTTCTATTGTCGGGCGATGCGGGAGAAATCACTTTGCAAGCTCCGGTGATTGAATTAAAAGACGGGGCTTCTTTAGGTACCAATAGCTATACACCCGCTGCGGGAGGAACAATTAATTTAATCGCTGAACAATCCTTAAGCATTAGTGGTGAAAATGATCTGGTTACGACGTCTGTCTCCAGTAATGCATCATCGAGAGGTAATGCAGGCAATATCAATATTCAAGCAGGACAGTTTGAGTTACTCAATGGTGCAAACATCTCCACAGAAGCTCAGAGTTCAGGTCTAGGTGGTGATATTTTTATCCAAGCCGATAGCATCAATATAGCCGGATTAGATAGCTTTGGTTTCGGTAGCTTCATTGCCGCCAACGCTTCAGGCACAGCCCCGAATGCAGGCGCAGGGGGCACAGTCACCTTAAACGCGAATAACATCCATTTCAGCGATGGTGCTCAAGTCGCCAATGCCACTTTTGGGCCCGCACCTGGTGGCGATATTATTGTTAATGCCACGGAAAACTTGGTGTTTGAGGGCAAAGATGCCAGTGATCCTGACTTTCCTTATTTAAGTGGTCTTAACTCCGCTGTGCAGGCTGAAGATACCGCCACAGGTTTAGGCGGCAACATCGACATCACCGCAGGACATCTACAAGTATTGGATGGGGCTGAACTCACGGTCGGTACATTCAGCTTTGGCAACGGCGGCAATATGAACATCACCGCTCAACAAGTCACGATGGACACGGGTGGTTTTATTACGGGTTTAAGTGATGGTTTAGGCGATGCGGGCAATATCACCATGAACTTAAGCGGCGTGATGAATCTCAACAATGGGGCGGAAATTTCGACCAAAGCCAATGGCGCGAATGGTGGTAGTTTGGAAATTAATAGCTCGCATTACGTTTATGCGCAAAATAGTGCGATGACCACCAGCGTGATGGCACCCGATGGTCTGAGCAGCGGTAATGGCGGTAATATTATTTTGAACCCTGAATTTGTGGTGCAGAAAAACACGCCGATTATTGCTCGCGCCGAAAAAGGCAGCGGCGGTGATATTTTAATTAACACCACGGGCATTTATAAATTCCAACCCAAGCTGGCGAATCCGATTGATGCGTCTTCGCGCTTTGGGGTGGATGGTGTGGTTGAAATCAATTCACCGGATGTCAATGTCACTGAAGCGGTGCTGGCGGTCTCCACTGATTTTTTAGACGGCGACATCGTGTTACAAACGCCTTGCGCAAAACGTTCAGAACCCAGCAGTCGCTTTATCCTCAAAGAACGTCAAGGCGTGCCTAATCGCCAAGGTGATTGGACACCCACAGGCATTATTCTCGATTAAATCACTATCACTTTTCTCTCAACCTTGTCGGGTGATGTCATCCACCATCGCACTCACCCGACCTACAAGACATCGCAAACAGGATGAACCCATCATGTTAAAAATATTTTCTATACTCACGACTATTGTTCTGCTCAATATGTCCTCAATGGTCTCGGCGGCAGACCCAGCCGACGGCGACACCGCTTTTAAACAGGGGGATTTTCAGCAAGCCGCAGAAATTTGGACCGCCAGCCTTGATACTTTGATGGACGATCAAACCCTTGAGCGTCTCAAATTAATGATGCGCTTGGGTGCGGTTTATCAATATTTAGGAATGCATTCAGAAGTGCTCAGCACTTTACAACAAGCCATGTTGCTGGCTGATGAATTAGGCCAACCGGCCTTACAAACTCGCGTGTTGACGCAAGCCAGTGATGCTTGGTTGGCGGTTGGTGAGATTGGCGGGGCTTTGAAAATGGCAAAAGACAGCGAAGCCATTGCCCGTGACATGCAGGATGCGCGTTTTCTGGCGGGCGCGTTAAACAATAAAGGCAATGCACAAAGTGCGTTGGGCTTATTTGAAGAAGCCCATCAAAGTTATCAAGAAGCGACAAAATTCGCGGCTCAAGCGAACGAAAATATCTTGCAAGGTAAAATTTTACTCAATTATTGCGATGCCACGTTTAGCGCAGGTCTATTAGACGACTTCCAAACCCGCATGGGGGCTTTAGATACCCATCTACACAGCCTACCCGCCAGTTACGATAAAACCCATATTTTGATTTCTATGGGCATGTTGCTGGAACGTTGGCTGAAATTCCACCAACGCGAGCCACAACCTCAAAACATCGCCAACAAGATGCAAAGTTTAGCTGTACAAGCCTATCAACAAGCTGTGACCGATGCCGAAAAACTGGGCGGTTCACGTATCGCTTCAGTGGCTTACGGTTATTTAGGGGCTTTGTATGAACAACAATCGCGTCTGCAAGAAGCACAACAACTGACCCGCCAAGCGCTGTTTCATGCGCGTCAATTGTACGCACCAGACATTCTCTATCGTTGGGAATGGCAATTAGGACGTTTGCTGTATGCCGATCATAAATTAGATGACGCAATTGCCGCTTATCAACGCGCGTTAGATATTTTAGAACCCATTCAAAACAACTTGGAATTGGGTTATCGCACACCGCCAGAGAATTTCAATACAGGCGTGCGTCCGGTGTATTACGAACTGGCAGATTTACTGTTACGCAAAGCGGAAACCGCTTCAGATGTCGATGCACAATTGCTAATGCGGGAAGCGCAGAGCACCGTAGAAAAAGTTAAACGAGTCGAATTGGAAAATTATTTCCAGGATGAATGCGTTGCACAATATGCCGCTAAAGCCCGTTCATTAGATGAAGTTGATCCTCATACGGCGATTGTTTATCCCATGACCTTGCCCAAACGTTTAGTCGTGTTACTGGGCATTGGTGGAGAGCTACAACAGTTTTCCACGCCCGTCCCTGGCAAGAAAGTGAATGAAGTGGTGTGGGATTTCCGCCGCCGTTTACAAACCCGTCCTGACAATGGTTTTCTATACAATGCGTGGCAATTATACGATTGGATTATCCGTCCTCTTCGCCCCTCCTTAGACAGCAAACAAGTCGATACTTTAGTGGTGGTGCCGGATGCAGGCTTGCGCATGATTCCTTTTTCAACCTTACATGATGGCGAACGCTTCTTAATCGAAGACTATGCCTTAGCGCTCACTCCGGGTTTAAGCCTGACTGATCCCAAACCGATTAATTGGGCTGAATCAGAATTCTTATTATTAGGTGTGGCTGATGCCGTGCAAAAATATCCGCCACTGCCAGGGGTGCCTAGCGAATTGCAATTTATTCAAGACCTCACTCACGGAGACAAAATGCTGAATGCACAATATTCAGCCGAGTCTTTCCGCAATAAATTGCGCGCAAAAGAATACACCGTCATCCACATGGCGACACATGGCGAGTTTAGTTCTGATCCTGAACATACCTATCTGCTGACCTATGAAAGCAAACTGAAAATCAACAAGTTGCAAGATATTATTGGCTTAGGCAAATTCCGCGAAAAACCCATTGAATTATTGACGCTGAGTGCTTGCCGTACAGCGGTCGGCGATGATCGCGCCGCATTAGGCTTAGCGGGCGTGGCGGTAAAGGCGGGAGCACGCAGTGCATTAGCCAGCTTATGGTTTGTGGATGATGAAGCCACCGCCAGCATGATGCGGGATTTTTACCGTCAAATCATGGACAGCAAACAAGAACTCACCAAAGCCCAAGCCTTGCGTAAAGTGCAGATGACATTGATTGCTCAAGATCGTTACTGGCACCCCTCCTACTGGGCACCTTTCTTATTGATTGGCAACTGGTTGTAAGCATAAAACAACAGGCCGTCTTGCTCCTGCTTGATGGCCTGTTCAGTTTTGATTGTGTTGTGTCAACCTTCCAGGTTTCAAAAACCTGGAAGGTTTTTTTGACTCAAAGACTGAGAGCCTATACGAAAATGGGATAATCGGCTGCAAACCCGCCTTTTTGGTCAGGTTTTCCGCTTTTGTTCAAAAAAACGTATCCTGGCTTCTCATCCCGCCTGTACTTCCGCGATACAACGCAACAACCGGGCTAAATCCTTATCCCCGTGGCTTTCTGCATAACGAATCAACAACATGGCTTGGCGAGTTTGATCCTTCTCATTTTCAAAATATTCAGACGGCATTTCATACACAAACAACACCTGCTCAAACTCTGTAGGAATCATGTTTTTCAACACAGCCAAAGCGCGTTTGCGTGGCGATGGCAGCGCAGAAACAGAGCGTTCCACAGGCGGCAAAGGCATATCTTGGCGTTCAGATTTAGGCGGCAACTGCTTCAACAACTCCGCCACTTCAAAAGCGCCATATTGGCAAAAATACGGCTGTCCCAGCGGTTCTAAAATCAACAAAGTGGCAAAATCAGCGCGTTTAGCGGGGTCTAAATCATCTTCTGCACCGGGTAAACGCAGCCACTCTTGCACTGGCAATTTAGGCATCGCCGCCAGCATTTCCTTGACCGTCGCATACAATTGAGAAAAATAACGTCCCGCCTGCGAGCCTTTGATCCACACAGAAAAGCGTCGATTATGCTGATCGGCTTCCACTAAAGCCGCTGTTTCAAAGGTGGGGCTCAACAACTGCACGCCGCTTTGCCACACATGTTGATCAATGTCTTGATGATGTTTGACAATAAAACGGCTGATCAAATGCCGTGGCAAAAAGCCTTCGCAATCAAAATCAAAGGCTAAACTCCCAGTTTTATCAAACGCCAATTCAGGGCGGCTATCATCTAATTTGGCCGGAATCATCAAACGCCGCTCATCCACCCGATAAGCAATCTTAAATTCCAGCATGGCTTGCACAATCCAATGGGCTTTACCTTGATAATTCAAGATATTATGCAACTCATCCGTGTCTGGTTTACGGTGCAGAATCTGTGCGGCTTGATGTTCGGATAACTCGCCTTGTTGCTCGGCGACTTCCTGGGCATACAACAAACGATACACGCCATAAGTCAACCAGCGCGGATTCAGAATAAAATCATCCAGATAAGGAATATCGGGGAAATACACAATCACCCCCAGCTTATCCAACAAATCCAATAACCAAGGACGATCTAAGCCGCCTTGTGCGGGCACATCATGATCCGCACAGAGTTTTTCATACTCGGCTTCAGGCAAAAACGTTTGCTCCGCAGACAATTGTTCTAATTGCTGCAACACCTGCAAATGACCCGCTGGAAAACTGAGCTGGCAAGTATCCAGCTTTTGCAAATGCGTGATAAACGCCTGTTTAAACTGCTGAAAATGTGAAGCATAAGCGGTCTTGGCTTGGGTACAAGACACATCATAAAAGCCCAAAATATTGCGATACTTATCCTGTAATTCATTGCGATTTAAGCTGACGGGCAAATCATCGGTTTTATTGCCGACGATTAACACGGGGGCATCTTTGCCAAATGCCCGCACATGCTCCAGCCAATAGCGGGCTTCTTCATTGGGATCAAGCTGCGGACGTGCTTGCAACACCAACACATATAAGCAGCGTTCACGTAAGAAAAACTGATGTGTGGCATGAGCCATCACTTGACCACCAAAATCCCACAAATCGGCAGTGACTTCAGTATCCGGCAACCGCCAAGCACGAATCTCGATGCCGGGGGTCATTTTTTCTTTTCCTTGCACCACGGGTTCATCGTGCAGCACACGAATTAAAGAGGTTTTTCCCGCATCCCCAGAGCCGATAAAAATTGAGCGCACCCGGTTTAAGGGCTTAGCCGCTGGCGCATTTTTTGGGAATAGACTTTTGATGTAAGCATTAATGTTCGCGGGGCTTTGATGTTTGATCTCTTCAGGCAGAATCACCATTTTTAAGGCGATGTCTTTATCCAAGGGTTCGCCTGCGGCACGCGCTTCATACCAATCAGCCCAGATGTCGAAGTCGTCACCAAGCTGGCGCAAGCTTCTCAGAAAAGCGGTTTCAATGTCATTGAATTCTTCTAAGTCACTGAATTTTATTATAAAAAAATCCATAATGGATTGGTTTTTTTGAAAATAAACGATATAATCTTGTGTTTCTTTAGTCAGTTTAGCGTAGGCATCGGCGGCGGCGGCGGCGGCGGCGGCAGCGGCGGCGGCGGTGTCGGCGGCGGCGTAGGCGGCGTAGGCTGCGGCTGCGGCGTAGGCTGCGGCGGCGGCGTAGGCGGCGGCGGCGTCGGCATCGGCGACGTCGGCGGTGTAGGCGTAGGCGTAGGCGTCGGCGGCGTAGGAGGCGGCGGCGTAGGCGGTGGCGGCGGCGGCTTTATCTTGATAATAAGTCGCTACCCAAGCCCCTGCACTAGCACGTAAAGTGGCTAACAAATAGCGATGACGTTTCTCTTCATCCCAAAACCATAAAAAATCCTTGCCTTCTTCCATGCCTCGACTCAGCGTCGGCCATACCCGCACCGCTAAACGTGCAGCAATCGCTACACAGGCCCAGGGATGATTTAATGCCTGCAACTGGCGTTCAATCTCTTCTCTATCCATTAATGATGTCCTGTGATGTGCGGTAGGTTGGGCTGAGCGTGGTAGCTTAGGCTGAGCACGAAGCCCAACATGGGGAATGCGCTATTGTGCCGTGTATTTTGAGATGCCCAATATCCTTGTGTGGGGCTTCGCAAAAAGACGCTCAGCCCAACCTACAGGGAACGCAATACCGCCTTTTATTGCGCCCTTTCAGGGCTGGGTGGGTATCATCGTCCTACCCCAGGGCGTTGCCCTGGGCTAAGGGATGCCGCCCCGTTGGGGCTAAAATCCTTCACTGAATGGCAGTGACGCAAGGCGAATGGGAACCAGAGAAAATCTGGCCCCGCGAGTGTCGCTCACCCTTGTATAGGGACAATATTTCAGTTGTACTGGAGCTCAGTAGGGTGGGCAAAAGCCATCCGTGATATTGAAAAAATATTTGAATTAACCACGGCGTGCCCACCATTTGAAAGTGATTGTCTCGTTCCCACGCTCTAGTGTCACTGCCATTAAGTTAAGCCAAGTAGCATTGCAAGCCATTGATTTTATTCCCCCTTCTCTGCTCACCACCCCTCAATCCCCTCCTGCGAGGAGGGGAGGTTAAGCGCTTAAACTTCAAGTCTTTTTTCTTAACTTAATGGCAGTGACGCTCTAGCGTGGGAATGCCGACGGTGCCGCTCTTGCGGCATGAATATCTTAATCGGGTTCCCTAACCTGACCGACAGCAGGTGGTTGAGTAAAATCATGAGAATACAGCGGTGATACCCTTTAAAGTAACGTAAATAATGAAGATGGCTGGAATAGATGCAAATCCTAATTTTGTTAAAAACAAAACCATTAAAATAAAGGGCATATTGAAATCTGTTATGACTACCTTTGTTAAAGACTTGCTCTCATTATTAAGCACTATAGAGGCATTTAAATCAGAAGTGGACGAAGCAGATTTTTCATACAAAGAACTCAAGTCTTCTTCAGAATATGTGCGAGCATATAGCCAAAATATATCAGTTATATGCGAGGGATAACGCTGCTTGGAGCGACATTACCTATAACGTTATACAACTCATATAAAATGGCTATAGATACCCAGTGGCTCTGTTGTACACTCATATGTAAGTTCCGATTCTCCTCTTTTAATGACTAAAGGCATTGTGCTTTTATTTTCGCTCCTTGCACTTTCTACAGAATCATCTAAATCTTCATTCGTATGAATTTGTTTTGAGTCATGAGAAACAATGATGTCACTTTTCTGAAGCCCAAATGTAGCCGCTTGTGAATCTGGTGATACATTGATGATGACTAAAACATCCATATTCCCTCCTTATATCTAAAGATTAATTAGCCCGTACCATACGGTCTAACCCATTTTTACGCTCAGTCCAATCTACGACTCTGTGGTTATTCTTTGATGCAACGGCACCCAGCTACCCAATATTGACTTTAAATAAACAATATTGATCTCCAATAGCACGGCATTTGGGTTCAGTGACGTAGGTGCTGGGTAATTTAGAGGCTTGACTTAAGATGCCTTCAATAAAACCAATGAGAAAGTAGCATTTGTCATTTTCCTGAGAAAAAAGTAAATCCATGCTATTGGTAAAACGTCGGGAGAAAATAGAAACAGTGGTTTTAAGTTCATCCCCTTCTACTTCACATTCAGCAATCTTTTTAAGCGCAGGTACCACTACGGTGTGCAAAGCATGATAAATGCTGTCAGTGTCTTTTAATAAAGGATGGTGAATGGCTTGTCTAATGCCTACATAGACACCGATGCGAGTCACTTTGGCTTCTCTTTCTTTACGGGGGCAACTGTCTTCATAGGCTTGCAATGGGGTTAAGATGGCGGGCCAAACATCAATAATGGTATCAATAAGTTGTTCTTCTTCGTCATTGAGTGCACCATGCCGACGCATTAATTTTGAATCTTCTTTAGGTTTGCTGGTAATACTCACCACTTCTATCACACCGTTAATTTCAGGTAGTTTTTGCTGGAGTATGTCATTAGGAATGGTATTCCCTTCTGTTTCTAAGGTGAGTATTTTATGGCTGGTTCCACTCTCATCTTTTAATTGGTGGCGGGCATAGTTTAAACCCGATTGCATAAGAATAGCTGCTGCTTGTCCTAATACACCAGAAAAACTATTCACTCGTAATACAATATTAATATAGTGAGTTGACATTTGAATGTTTCCTTTGGCTTAAGGGCCTATATAAAAACGGGATAATCGGCTGCAAACCTGCCTCAAAATGGCGCATTTTCGCTTCGATTCCCCATCTTCGTATAGGCTCTAAGTGTTATTGGTATTTGAATACGGGTGACTTTTTGTTCTTTTTCTATACTGGCTAGTACATCGCCCACTTTATAATGACGGGTTTTAGACCTTCCAGACACGGTATCAGGAAGGTCTGAAACCCGTCATTTTTTACCTTAGCCACTTGGCAACGTAAACCTTTATTTTTGAAAAATGTTGAGTGTTTACGTAGCGGGGCTTTGTTATCCGATGGATAAAAAGCGGTTGACTGTGGATGCAGTGGTGGTTTTGCCTGATCATCGGTATTGTTTGATGATTTGTCCAGACGTTGGCATGGATTGAAGCGGTATTTTTTGCCGGGTGTTGAGGCTACGGCGAATGATCGAGGGGAACAGTAGGTGTGGCAAAAACGCTTTTGGGACGAACATAATTAGACGGGTTGCAAGGGGTATTGAAAATACCATAACAACACGCCCAGAAAAACGGGGCGTGTTGTTATGAAAAATCATCAAATAATGCGCTTAGAACGCTTCTAATATCTTCTTGCCTATATCGGCTGGGGAGCGGGATAAACGTACACCAGCGGCTTCTAAGGCGGCAAATTTACCGTCTGCCGTACCTTTGCCACCAGAAATGATCGCACCTGCGTGTCCCATACGTTTGCCAGGAGGTGCGGTGACTCCCGCGATGTAGGCGACGACGGGTTTTTTGACGTTGGCTTGGATGTATTCTGCGGCTTCTTCTTCGGCACTGCCGCCGATTTCTCCGACCATGATGATGCCTTCGGTTTGCGGGTCGGCATTGAAGAGTTTTAAGCAATCAATGAAGTTCATGCCTTGAATGGGATCGCCGCCGATGCCGATGCAGGTGGTTTGTCCTAAACCATTTTGCGTGGTTTGGTACACCGCTTCATAGGTGAGGGTGCCGGAGCGTGAAACGATGCCGATTTTGCCGGGTTTGTGAATCATGCCGGGCATGATGCCGATTTTGCTGGCACCAGGGGTGATGATGCCGGGGCAGTTGGGGCCGATTAAATAGGTGTCGGGATAGTCATTGGTGAGCACAGATTTGACTTTCAGCATGTCCAGTACGGGAATGCCTTCGGTAATGCACACAATGAGCTTGATGCCTGCGTCAGCCGCTTCAAGCACGGCATCCGCTGCAAAAGCGGCGGGGACGTAAATCACGCTGGCTTCGGCTTCTGTTTCATTGACCGCATCGCGCACGGTGTTGAAAACGGGGAGATTCAGATGGGTTTCTCCGCCGCGTCCTGGGGTTACGCCGCCGACCATGTTGGTGCCGTAAGCAATGGCTTGTTCTGAATGAAAAGTGCCTTGTTTTCCAGTAAAACCTTGGCAAATGACTTTGGTGTCTTTGTTGAGTAATACGCTCATTAGGCCTTCCCTCCGATAGCAGCCACAACTTTTTGTGCGGCATCGGTTAAATCATCCGCTGCCATTAAATCCAGACCGCTGTCATTTAGCAGCGCTTTGCCTTTGTCTACATTGGTGCCTTCTAAGCGCACCACGACGGGTAAGGTCATGCCGGTTTTGCGCGTGGCTTCAATGATGCCTTCAGCAATTAAATCACAACGCACAATGCCGCCAAAGATGTTGACTAGAATGGCTTCAACTTTCTTATCAGACAAAATCAAGCGGAAGGCTTCGGTGACGCGCTCGGCTGTGGCACCGCCGCCTACGTCGAGGAAGTTTGCAGGCTCGCCGCCATGTAATTTGATTAAATCCATGGTCGCCATCGCTAAGCCTGCACCATTGACCATGCAGGCAATGTTGCCGTCTAAAGCGATGTAGTTGAGTTCGTGTTCACGAGCGATGTTTTCTTTTTCGTCTGATTGGCTGGGGTCGAAGAGTTCAGCTAAATCTTTGTGCCGATATAAAGCGCTGTCATCTAAATTGATTTTTCCATCCAAAGCTTGTAAATCACCCGTATCGGTGACAATTAAAGGATTGATTTCTAACAGGCTTAAATCTTTCTCGATCAATAAACGATAGGCCGCTGTCAACAACTTGTGTAATTGTTTGCGCTGTTCTTTATTCAGTTCTAAAGCAAAACCCAGTTCTTGGGTTTGATACGCTTGAATCCCCGTAGTCGGATGTATTTGCACAGTAAAAAGTTTTTCTGGCGTTTCAGCAGCGACTTGCTCAATATCCATGCCGCCTGCGGCAGACGCGATAATCGCCACGCGACGAGTGGCGCGATCCACTAATAAGCTCAAATACAATTCGCGCTCAATGCCTGTGGGTTTTTCGATGAGCACGCAGCCAATGGGCTGGCCTTCAGCGTTGGTTTGATGCGTGACTAATTGCGTGCCGATCAAACTGGCTGCGATGGCTTCGACTTCAGGCAAACTAGCCGCGCGTTTGACACCGCCCGCTTTACCTCGTCCACCTGCGTGTACTTGGGCTTTCACCATCCAACTATCGCCGCCCAAATTTTCCGCTAAGCTACGCGCCTCAGCCGAACTGCGTGCTGGGAAACCTTTAGGTAAGGGAATCCCATAATTAGCAAATAAAGTTTTTGCCTGATATTCGTGTATGTTCATAGGGTTTTCATTATCCTCCGTTAAACTGGGGTTTTGAGGTATAAGCTGACGTGACGCAAAGACTTTTTTTGACGCTTGAAAACAGATTTAAGCATCAAAAAACCGCCATTGCTCCACACTTAAAGTTGACATAGCCTGAGAAAAACGTGATGTTTGCGTTCACTTCAAGCTGTGTGCGTCAGGTGGGGTACACGCTTGAACATCTGATCTCATGAAAGAGATGTTTTGCAGGGAGAAGACGAGCACACCAAGCTGTTTATTCACGTCATGCTCTCTGCGTAAGATGAGCTTTTTATACCATAGCCCTTTCAAAATAAATATTTTTAACCTATTCATCAAT
>JADGEH010000229.1 GCA_016744475.1 Thiotrichales bacterium
GGTGCCACCGTCCAACATGATGCCTTGTCGCGGGCTACTCGACCCCGCCTGCGCCTCTCCCTGTTTCGCAGCGAGTGAAGAATTTTTTTATCATGCGGGAATAAAACCAGGCTAACTACTCACTTAATCATTAACAGACGTTACATATACCTGCTCATGGAAAAACTGATGTTGGTGACTCAAAAAGAATTTACTGGCTGGATAGAACGCCATCACGCGGCGTTATACCGCCACGCATTATGGATGACAGGGCAGACGGAAACGGCGGCGGAAGCGGTGCAGGAAGCGTATTACCAAGCCTGGAAAGCGCGTCACAGCTTGCGCGATAAACAACAAGTGCTGGCCTGGTTGCTGACTATTTTGCGGCGCTGCATATTTCGTTATTACGCCGAAAAAAAACAGCACAACATCTGGAAGAATGAGGCATATGAAGTCGAAGAACCCAGCATTGAGCCAGACACAGCGGCTTTGGTGGATTTAGGCCGTGGACTACAGCATTTATCGCCAGAACAGCGTGAACTGATTTTACTGCACAGCCTGCATGGCTTTTCTTATGAACAAATCAGCCATTCTTTAGATATTCCTTTAGGTACGGTGATGAGTCGCTTAGCCCGCGCCCGCAAAGCATTGCGAGTGATGCTGGACAGACCGACAGCTAAAATCATCCCCTTAAGCACAGCAACATCAGGAGGGGCGTAATGGAGCCTGACTCATTTGAAGCGCTAGAAAAACAACTGCGTTTACCCCAACCTCCGGTTGATTTTGAAGCACAACTCAAAAGCAATTTTCATCATCAACTGGCGCAAGAACGGCAGCAAAAACGTCGCTCATTGTATCTTCCCGCATTGGCTGCCAGTTTGTTACTCAGCCTTATTTTTAGCTTTTACTACGGATGGCAACAACCCCGTTTTATTCAGGCGGCACAAGCACATACCTTGCACGAGACAGCGCTGCACGGACAGTTTGCCACGCCTGATTACACCACCTGGCGCACCCGCTTAGATTTGCCTGAAGCGCCCAGTGAAGCACAACTGGTCTTGCTCAAAGACTGCACAGTAAAAGGCGAACCTTTCAAGCATTTGCGTTTCCAATATGCCGATGGCAATAGCGTGGACGTGCTGGTAGCGCACAGTTCAACCGCTCCGATCAACGGTCAAGGTGGCAATGCGCTAAAGGGCTTTTGGATGACTGCACATAAAGATTCTTTGTGGATGTTAGCGCTATACCGTGATGCGACAACGGCGGAACGAGCACAACATCTAATACACCTGTGGACCACCACTTCATAAAAGTGCCAACAGAGCGGCATTCATTACACCCCATTGTCATTCACTTAAATCTGAAACTGGACGGCGAAGCTACGCCTTCGCACTCCACTATGCAGGCAATGGTGCGATAGCGGATTAACTGTTTTCTCTCACTTATCATCCTTCACACTCAGGAGTTCTTCCATGTTAAAAACTCTCAGCACCGCTGTTGTACTGGCACTCAGCACCGCAGCCTCGGCTAACATCAGCTTATTACCGCCCGTCAAAGCCAATCCCGACAATCAGCCGACTGAAGCCCGCATGACCTTGGGCAAAAAATTGTTCTTTGACAATCGCATATCGGCATCAGGCACGATGAACTGCGCGTCCTGTCATTTACCCCATCAAGGTTGGACTATTCACACGCCGATTTCGCCAGCCAATCCAGGCTGGGTGGAGCGCCGCAATTCTCCAACACTGATTAATGTCGGCTATAACCAAGCATTAATCTGGGATGGACGCGCTTGGCCTTTAGAAAAACAAGCCATCGGCTCCACCAAAAATCCACTTCATAAAGGGCAAAACATCGATCATTTAATGGCGACTTTCAATGCCGATCCTGACATGGTGAAAATGTTCCAGGCCGCTTATGGCAACACACCCAATACCAAAGATTACGGCAAAGCTCTCGCCGTATTTCAACGGCACTTCATCGTTACTGGCGATAGCGCTTTTGACTTGTATCTGAAGGGCGACAAAACCGCGATGAGCGCACCCGCCGTGCGCGGTATGGACTTATTCACTGGCAAAGCAGGCTGCGTGGCCTGTCACGACGGCGGAAATTTCAGCGATTATGGCTTTTACAACATCGGTTTAAAGCATAATCCACTGTTGGACAGCGAAACGCATCAAAAAGTGCTTAAATTCGATGCCAAACGCACGGGCAATAAAGATTGGAACAGCATCAACACCGATCCAGGCCGCTATCTGATCACCCATGACAAAGCGGATTGGGGGGCTTTCAAAACCCCGACTCTGCGAAATCTCGCCGATACTTTCCCCTACATGCACGATGGGCGTTACCAAACTTTGAGCGCCGTGATCGAACACTACAATCGCGGCGGCGACAACGTGAAAAACCAAGACCCACGCATCAAACCACTGGGTTTGAGTGCCGCAGAAAAAGCCGATTTACTGGCATTTTTACAGTCTTTACGCGGAGAATTACCTGAGATTGATATGGCAAAATGGGTGCGCAACGCGAAAGGCGAAACGCTGGACGGCAAGGCCTTGTTTGAAGGCAAAGGCACTTGTATCAACTGCCATCAAGCCGAAGGTCAAGGGATACCTGGCGTGTTCCCGCCTTTAGCAGGCAACGCTCATGTCAGCGAAGGCGACGGCAGCTATGTTGCCCACACGATTTTGTACGGGCGTAGTGGCACACTCAGCGTCAAAGGATTGTCTTTTGATGCCATCATGCCCCCCATTGGTTTGCAACAAGGCTTAAGCGATGCCGAAATAGCCGCCATCGCCACCTACGTGCGTCAAGCCTGGAGCAATCAGGTGAGTGCAGTGAAACTGGAAGCTGTGGCAGCACAGAGAGGAGACGCTCAACACTAGGCTGTGTTGTTTTGTGCCTGCGCAGGGCGGGTGGGAACCACAAAAAAAGCGGCCATTCATGGCCGCTTTTTTTATTTCTTAGTTTTAACGTGTTTGAGCAAACGCTTGCGCTTATGTTCTTGGCG
>JADGEH010000018.1 GCA_016744475.1 Thiotrichales bacterium
GCGTTATCCCTCGCATATAACTGATGTATTTTGGCTATATTCTCATTCTCAAGCGCTTAAAACACATATAGATAAATTAATATTTATACTGTATTACATAGAAGAACTATCCCACTTATGATGTCATGGGGCTCAATTTTAAAATAGGAAAATCTACAACAGAAGCTTATGTCAATACACTATTTTCTATTTTAGAAGAGACTCAGAAACGTTTAAAAGCTTTCACAACTCGCTGATAATGAAGTTATTTTAGTGGATGCTGCTGAGCACTCACACTATCGGCATAAGGACTATGATGTGCAAAAAAAACTACAGTGGAAAGAAACATCAACACACCTTAAAAAATACTCTCATTTCAACTAAATATCAAAAAATTCTTTATATTGGAAAAACAGTGCCAGATTCAATATATGACTACGCATTAAAAACCTAGACAATCAAAGAAAAACCCTGATCCAACACTGACTAAAGAGCAAAAGAAATACAATAAAATGATGAGTAAAAATCGAGTTTATGTTGAAAATGCTATTGGCGGAATAAAACGATTTCAAATACTGGTTAATCGTTTAAGAAACAAATCTGATTTCATTAAGAATGCCATTATCAGTCTTGCTGCTGGATTATTTAATCTTGAAAATTCATTTGTAATTCAGTCAGTTGAAGGATAGGTAAGTCTATTGAAACAGCACTTAAGGAAAGCTAAAGCACGAACGAAAGAAGCTCTTTACAAAGCCATAGCTCAAAGCTTGGATTTGATAACTGCCTCCGATGCCAAAGGCTGGTTTAGACATGTTGGGTATCAAATGTGAAATTGCTATAGCTGGTGGCTTGACAGTCCAAAGTAGAGAGATAAGAATCGCTTGAATTTTAATCTGAGACCCATTAACGGAATTTACGATGTCAGAAAAACTAGATAAGGTGGTGGCCGAGGCCATCAAAAATAAAGAGCAACGTGCGCAGAGTTATCGAGAAAAGGCGCTGAACATGTACCCCTGGATTTGTGGGCGATGTCAGCGTGAATTCACCCGTGCAAACCTTCAGGAATTGACCGTTCATCACCGCGATCATAACCATAGCAACAATGCGGAAGATGGCAGCAACTGGGAGTTATTGTGCCTTTATTGTCATGATAATGAACATCAACGCCAACTTGAGCATGATAGGCAGGGTCATGTGGAGGTTGGCAGCACCACTGAATCAGCGACCTTTAACCCGTTTGCGGATCTGCGGGCGATGATGGATAAAAAATAAGGCTCGATGATCGGGTTCCCATATTCTGTTCCTACACGCATCCAAAGCACCCTCTGCCATTCAGTGAATGGCTTTTTAGCTCCAACGGGGTGGCATTCATATAGCCCAGGGCAACGCCCTGGGGTAGAACGATGATGCCCACCCAGCCCTGAAAGGGCGACATAAAAGGTGACATGGCGTTTTTTGAATTCAACGGATTAGCCTCTCCTTCAAGGAGTAAGGATAAAATCAACGGCTTACAATACTCAGTGCTTCACCATCCTTGTCTGCATAGAAATGAATGCTCCTTACCAGCGCATCTTTGCCACATCTGTTTATACTGATAGAACCCTTCATCTTTTCTATCAAGGTGGTTTTTCATGTTCAAAGCGTTCCTGTTTTTTTGCAGCTTTTTCATGCTCGTCTGTGTGGTTCAAGCGGCTGATTACAAAGCTTTGTTTCAACAAGCTCAGCAAGCAGAACAAGCCCAGCAATGGTCGCAAGCGTTAGATTTGTATCATCAAGCTGTGCAGGCCAATCCTCCCGAAAAACCTAAAAATATCGCACTCTTTCAATACTTTATCGGCACCGTCCAGCAGCGTTTGCAGCATTTTGCTGAAGCTGAAAGCGCCTTTTTGCAGTCCTTGCAATGGCGTGAAGCGCATTTGGGCGAGAATCACGGGGCGGTGGCGGTCAGCTTGAACGGACTGGCGGGGGTGTATGACGCATTGGGCGATGTTCAGCGGGCTTTGCCTTTGTATCAACGGGCGTTGCGCATTGATGAGAAGAATCATGGCTTAGAGCATCGCAAAATCGCGGTGGATTTGAATAATTTGGCGGAAACCTATCGCAAATTGGGGCAATTTTCTCAGGCTGAACCCTTGCTCAAACGTGCTTTGGAAATCGACAAACAAGCGTGGGGATTAAGCAGTCCGCGCATTGCGGTACGCTTGTCGAATTTAGCCGAGTTGTACCGACAACAAGGCCGTTACGCGCAAGCTAAAGCGCTGTTGTTGCGAGCGCTGGACATCGACCAAGCAGCGCTGAACAACGGCGAAAACGATGTCTTAAACCTGGCTATTCGGCACAATAATTTAGGCCGTTTATATGTCACTTTGGGAGATTATGCGCAAGCCGATACGCATTATCGCCAAGCGCTAGACATTTGGCGTGAGCGCTTGGGAGACAGCTCAGCGCAATATGCGGTGGGCTTAAATAACCGCGCTTGGGTGGCGCAGGTTTTAGCCCATTATCCACAGGCTGAGGCGTTTTATCGTGAAGCCTTGCGCATCAATGAAAACACTTATGGGCAGGCACATCCTGCGGTGGCGACTACGCTGCACAATCTCGCTTTATTGCTCACCGAGCAGGAACAATACTTAAAGGCTTTGCCCCTGTTTGAACGAGCAAAAATCATTTGGACGGCGCAATTGGGCGCTGAGCATCCTCACCTCGCCATGTTGCTACACAACCGCGCCAAGCTAAAACGCGCTCAAGGCGAATACGTGCAAGCCGAAGAGGATTTGCGCCAAGCCATCGCCATTGCTAAAACCGCTGAACAACCCGCTTTATTGTGGGCGGTGTTGGATAATCTCAGCCAAACTTTAGCGACTCAGGGACAAACCGACGCGGCGATTTTAGTCGGCAAACAAGCGATCAACACCTTGCAACATTTGCGTGTCAATGTGGCACAACTAGAAAAACCGCTGCAACGCACTTTTTTGCAAGACAAAGCAGGCATTTATCAAAGACTCGCCAGCCTATTATTGGAAGCTGGACGCATTCCCGAAGCACAGCAAGTGCAGCGCATGTTAAAGGAAGAGGAATATTATGATTTTGTGCGCCGTGAGCCAGAACAAGCGGCGGTGCGCGTGATGACTGCCTCGTTTAATCCCACGGAAAAACCCTGGGTACAACGCGCTCAGACCGTGTATGAGCGCTTGAGCAATATTGGCCAGCAGTTGAAAAAAATCCGCTTGAAACCTCGCCCCAGCAGCGAAGAGCAAGCCACCACACAAAGACTGCGCGGTGCCTTCAAACAACAGCAACACGCCTTGCAGCAGTATTTTTCTGAGTTAAAAACGCAATTTGACACCCAAGCACTGGAACACAGCACACAACAAGCCTTGCGCAGCGATGATCAAAAACAAGTGGCAATGGCGCGTGAATACCAAGCCTTGCGCCAAAAAACCCGCTTAAGCCCTGAAGAACAAACTCGCAAACAAATTTTGCGCGAGCAATTCATCGCCGCCCGCCGCAGCTTTAATGCGTGCTTAAAAACGATGGCGCACAGCACCGATGTAGCAGTGCAGCATCTGGACACCGAACAAGCCTTGCAAGGCACATTACGGACTTTAGGACATGGTGCCGTGCTGGTTCATTACGTCATGGCGGCGGATAAATTACACATCATTTTAACCACGCCTAACGTGCAGTTATGCCGCGAAGCCAACATCAGCGCGGCACAACTCAAACAAGACATCAGTCAGTTTCGTGATTTTTTCAAACAGCCCCCCGATCCTCGCCGTCCCCATCTTGCACGTTTTATGTTGGAACAAGCGCACACCCTGTATCAGCACTTAATAAAACCCATTGCGGCGGATTTAGCCCAAGCCGAGGCGAAAACCTTAATGCTGTCTTTAGATGGAGAATTGCGTTATTTGCCGATGGCGGCCTTGCATGATGGTCAACAGTATTTAGCAGAGCACTACGCCGTGGTGATTTTCACCGAAGCCGCACGCGATAAGCTCAAAGATGTGCCGCTCAACACCTGGCGCATTGCAGGCTTAGGCGTGAGCAAAGCCCTGCGCAATATGAATGCGCTGCCTTCCGTCGAGCAAGAGCTTGAAAGCATTATTCGCCACGGCGCTCAAGACCCCGATGGCGTAGCCCCAGGCGCGATTAAACTCAACGAAGACTTTAATCAACTGAGCTTGCTTGGCGTTTTAGAACAAGGTTATCCGGTGCTACACATCGCCAGCCACTTCGTGTTTCAACCGCGCACCGATGAAGATGCCTACTTGCTATTGGGCAATGGCGAGATTTTATCGCTGGCTGATATTCGTGTCGGCTATGATTTCAACGGTGTTGATTTACTCACCCTATCCGCCTGTCAAACCGCAGTGGGCAGTCTGACGCAAGGACAGGAAGTTGAAGGCTTAGGCGCACTGGCACAAAAACAAGGCGCACGCAGCGTGATTGCGACCTTATGGCCGGTCGATGACCGCAGCACCGGGCTATTCATGCAGCATTTTTATCAAGTGCATGAAACTCAACCCGGAGTCACCAAAGTCGCCGCCTTACAACAGGTGCAACAAGCCTTCATTCAAGCCGCACAACGTGCCCAACAGACTCAAATAGCCAATAATAGCCCCTTGTATCCAGCAGACTTTATACATCCCTACTACTGGGCACCGTTTGTCTTGATGGGGAATTGGTTATAAAGCAACGTCTATTTTTCAATCCATTTCAAAGGAGCACTCTCATGAGCATTCGTTCTATTTCAAGCTTGGTTTTCATCAGCCTGGTGTTATCCGGTTGTTTTGCCACAGGCGGAGGCACCCAAGGCGATGATGGCAACCGCACGCGCGTTGAAGGCACAGCATTAGGGGCTTTACTGGGAGCGGGATTAGGTGTCGCATTAGGCGGAGACGCAGAAAGCGCCGCGATTGGTGCGGCGATTGGTGCGGCGGGTGGTTTTGCATTAGGCAATGAAATCGCTAAACGTAAAAAACGATACAAAACCAAAGAAGATTTAATCGCCGGAGAAAGCACTCATTTGTCCAATGTTTTGCAAGAAACTAAAAACACCAATCAAGCCCTGCGCAAAGACATTAAACAATACAAAAAAGAAGTGAAAGGCTTGAAAGCTAAACTCAAACAAAACAAAGCACAGAAAAACAGCTTAAAACACATCAAAACAAAAATTGATCAGCGTCACTCCAATACGCAAAAAAGCCTGCAAGCGGTCAATAATGAATTAAAAACCACTCAGGCTTTATATGATGACACGCAAAAAACAGCGGGGAGTCAGGATAAAAAATCATTAAAAACATGGCAGGGACGGATTAAACAACTCAAAGCCCAGAAAGTGCAGTTAGAAAACAATACCCAGCAATTACAAGCCGTGAGCAATACCATTGCGTTATAACTAAGGTCTGTACGCGCCCAACCCCTCGTGCCAGCGCTGGCACGAGAAAATTAAAAACCACCCAGGTTTTATATGATGACACGCAAAAAACAGCGGGGAATCAGTTCACGGAAGATGGATAAGGCGCGTCAGTTTGCGCCGTTATCCAACTTTTGAAGTTCAAATACCTGTTGACGTTACGCAGACTCAGAAGCCAAAAAATCCTGCGCAAATCGCTGCAACACCCCACCCGCTTGATACACCAACACTTCCTCCGCCGTATCTAAACGACAAGTCACATTAACTTCTACAGTGTCACCCTGCTTGCGATGAATCACCAACGTCAAATCGGTGCGCGGGGTGATGTCGCCTATCACATCAAAAGTTTCCGTGCCATCAATGCCATAGGTTTCACGGGTTTCGCCATCTTTGAACTGCAAGGGCAGCACGCCCATGCCGACCAGGTTGGTGCGGTGAATGCGCTCGAAACCTTCCGCGACAATCGCTTCTACGCCCGCTAAACGCACGCCTTTAGCCGCCCAATCACGCGAAGAGCCTTGACCATAATCGGCACCCGCAACAATGATTAAAGGCTGTTTGCGCTCCATGTAGGTTTCGATGGCTTCCCACATGCGGGTTTCAACCCCTTCGGGTTCGATGCGAGCCAGTGAGCCTTGTTTGATCTCGCCATTGGCATCGCGGCACATTTCATTCAGCAATTTAGGATTGGCGAAAGTAGCACGTTGTGCGGTGAGATGGTCGCCGCGATGCGTGGCATAGGAGTTAAAGTCTTCTTCGGGCAAGCCCATTTTATGTAGATAAGCCCCCGCCGCGCTGTCGAGCATGATGGCGTTGGAAGGTGACAAATGATCAGTAGTGATATTGTCGCCTAACACAGCCAAAGGCCGCATTCCTTTCATGCTACGCTCACCCGCTAAAGCGCCTTCCCAGTAAGGCGGACGGCGGATGTAGGTGCTTTGTGGTCGCCAGTCATACAATGGACTTTTAGCTTCTTCAATCGTGCCTAAATCAAACATCGGGTTATACACTTGCTTGAATTGTTCCGGTTTGACGCTGGCGGCGACGATGGCATCGATCTCTTCATCAGAAGGCCAAATGTCTTTTAAGCGGATGTCGTTGCCATTTTGGTCTTTGCCGAGCACGTCTCGTTCGATGTCAAAACGCATAGTGCCTGCGATGGCGTAAGCAACGACTAAAGGGGGAGAAGCCAGAAACGCTTGCTTGGCGTAAGGATGAATGCGTCCGTCAAAGTTGCGATTACCGGATAAAACAGCAGTGGCGTAGAGGTCGCGGTCGATGATTTCTTGCTGAATTTTAGGATCAAGTGCGCCGCTCATGCCGTTGCAAGTGGTGCAGGCAAAGGCGACGATGCCGAAACCGAGTTTTTCCAATTCAGGCAATAAACCAGAGGCTTCTAAATATAATTGGGCGACTTTAGAACCGGGGGCAAAAGAAGATTTCACCCAAGGTTTGCGCACTAAACCCAATTCATTGGCCTTGCGTGCGACCAGGGCTGCGGCGACTACGTTGCGCGGGTTGCTGGTGTTGGTACAACTGGTGATGGCGGCAATAATCACCGCGCCATCGGGCATTTTGCCTGCGGCTTCTTCTGCTTGGGCTTTATCCAAATTGACCGCTATACCGCGTTCGCTTAAGTCGCTGGTGGGCAAGCGGCGGTGCGGATTAGAAGGGCCCGCCATGTTACGCACCACGCTAGACAAATCAAAGCTCAACACGCGCTCGTATTCAACGTCTTTCAAGCTATCCGCCCATAAACCCGTGGTTTTCGCATAGTTTTCAACTAAAGCCACTTGTTCCGCATCGCGCCCGGTGAGTTTCAAATAATCAATGGTTTGCTCATCAATATAGAACAGACCTGCTGATGCGCCGAATTCAGGGGTCATGTTGGAAATCGTAGCGCGGTCACCGATAGTGAGATTTTTTGCGCCTTCGCCGAAGAATTCCAAATAAGCGGATACGACACGCTCTTTACGCAAGAATTCAGTCAAAGCTAAAACGATGTCGGTGGCGGTGATACCTGGTTGGCGTTGACCTGTCAGCTCTACGCCGATAATGTCGGGTAGGCGCATCATGGAAGGACGACCTAACATCACAGTTTCCGCTTCCAAACCACCCACGCCAATGGCAATCACGCCCAGCGCATCGACATGCGGCGTGTGGCTATCGGTGCCCACGCAAGTATCAGGAAAAGCCACGCCATCACGCGCTTGAATCACGGGCGACATTTTTTCCAAGTTGATTTGATGCATGATGCCGTTGCCCGCAGGAATCACATCCACATTCTTAAAAGAAGTTTTTGTCCATTCAATGAAATGAAAACGATCTTCATTACGACGATCTTCAATGGCACGGTTCTTTGCAAAAGCATCGGTTTCAAAACCCGCATGTTCTACGGCTAAAGAATGATCCACAATCAATTGAGTCGGCACCACCGGATTGACTTTAGCAGGATCGCCACCTTGATCAGCGATGGCATCGCGTAAACCTGCCAAATCAACTAAAGCGGTCTGGCCTAAGATGTCATGACACACCACCCGCGCGGGATACCAAGGGAAATCTAAATCACGCTTGCGTTCAATGAGTTGTTTTAAGGCATCGGTCAGGTTTTCAGGCTCGCAACGGCGCACCAGTTGCTCTGCGAGAATGCGCGAGGTGTAGGGTAGTTTGGCGTAACTACCCGATTTGATAGCTTCAACGGCGGTGCGGGTGTCGAAGTAATCTAAATCGGTTTTTTCTAGGGATTTGCGGTATTGGGTATTCATGGGTGGTTTCTCAGAGGTATTTCTCGCTCCCTCGTAAAATGTAGGAACGAGGATGAGGGGAATGTTTAAAGTTATCGAATGGCTCGGATGTCTAGTTGTAAACCTAACTCAGTCCAAACACGATCCGTTGTCAAAATGGGGCATTGAAGTTCAGAACCTAATGCGAGACAAGCACGATCACCTAACGAAAGCCCTGCAACACGAGTGTGTTGCCACAGGCTTGCGGCGCGCTCAGCTTGTTGAACAGAAAGCGGTATGATTTGAGTACCTAATGATTCAATGTCTTTACGCAAACTTGTTGTATCGACTTTATTAGCTAAGGCTTTTTGATACACCTCAGCCCAATTTACGGTAGAAATGAAAGCTTCATTCAGTCGTTCATCAACTATTTCTGCACCGGGTTCATCTTGCAACCATGCCAATAATGCAGAAGCATCCAGCACCGTTTTCATATTGCGTTATCCTGTTTACTTTCTTCGCGCCGTTCAGTAATCAACTCATCCGCTAAACTGACTTGTTTGGATACAGACGCAAATTGTTTTTTTAAGCGTTGTTTTACAGAATAAGTTGATTCACTAGCAGTTGCTTGCCACGTTAAAGTGACTTTTAAATCAGTATTTTTGACTGGTACAGGCACGTTTAAATGCAAAATGCCATCTGCGCCTATGTGAGTTTCTACATTGATGTTTTGCATGGAGGAGTCCTTTTAAGATTGAATTTGTAAAATTTGCATGACTAAACTTCATCTTCATAAAATTGATCTTTTTCATCTACCAAAGCAACCTAAAAACCAGTATCAGCAATAATCACAACTTATGACTCCAATCCAGTTTTTGTTTGTAATCTTTTCGTTCCCAAGTGGCACTTGGGAACGAGGTAAGCTAGGTTTTATTTTTTATCAATTTTAAATTCAAATGAGCTAATTGGTTTATTAGTTTTATAATTATCTACTTGAATAAACAAGTATTTAATTCCATCAATCAACTCTGCATACTCTTTATCTTGTAATTCACTTTCTTTATCCCAACGGCGATAAGAGCCATTATGCTCTAAAAATGATGTTGCATAGTCTTTAAACTGCCATGTATAGCACGGCATTCGTTTATCTTGTATTTCCATCCATCGGAGTCCAGAAAAACTTCCTAACTCCCCTAAAATATCTTTTTGTTCAATTACTCTATCATCAGAAAGTATTACATTGAATTTCATTTTTACTTTAGGAGGATCTTTGTAATAATTATCTTTGTCCCATTTTACATCTTTATTTAGGCATGTAATTATCCCTCCGATAGGCTGAATTTCAGCATGGATGATTTTGACTCCTTTAGAATAATCACAGTTAAACAGACAAATAGCCTGAGCATTGAAAGAGAAAAATAGTCCTAATAAAAATAGCGTGATTTTATTTAACATTGCATATATCCTCATGTAGATTGATGTAGTTATATAAAAATTCTGTTTATTATATTTTAGCTATCAAGAACCCATATTTTCTGGGAACGATATATCATGTGAAAACGATTTTTCTAAATCACGTATAGAATAAATTGGTAGCATGTGTTTTTCCTCGTTCCCAAGCGCCGCTTGGGAATGCAGTTTTGACCGCGTTGCGGTCTGTACCAAATACCAGCACAAATACAAAATCAGCTATCTTTCCCAGTCCACCATCCTGTATAAACAAGCATCAAACCTTCTTGTCCCAGATAATTGCGAGCACTGGAATAACGCCAATGCTCAGCTAAATCTACATAGCCGCGTTTCACAGGATTTTGATGAATGTACTCTAATTTCTGCAACAGCATTTCTTCGCTGTTAATCAATTGTGGGTGACTGCCTTCTTCCCACACTTGATAGGTTGATTCTACTTTGTGTGGTTTCTTAAAAGATTTCAGTAATTGTAGTATTTTTTGTACATTATGTTCTTCTAAATAAGTAATAATGGATTTTGCGGTATAGGCTTTTAAATCTTGAATTTGTTGGCGCAAATCCTCTGCTAGAAGAATGCAATGCAAATGGTTTTCTAAAATGACATAAGCATAGATTTTGACGTTTTTATGTTGTTGTCGCCAAACTAGCGCATCTAAGATAATTTGTACAGTTTCTTGTCGAGTGAATAAAGGTAGCCAGTTAATGATGGTACAAGTCAAGAAATGTGGGGCTTGGTTTTCATGGATATTGTAGCGGCTGCGTCCCATTGTTTCTCTCCTGGCTTTTTCTATGTGTTGTTTTTTGTACTGACCGCAACGCGGTCAAGACGGCATTCCCAAGTGGCACTTGGGAACAAGATAGCCTCGACGCTTGGAAACAAGATGTTTCAGAGCATAGTTCCATTTAAGCTAATTTTCTTTCTAAGTTTCTCTTAGAATACAAAATATGCCGTCGCATGAGCATTTCTGCCAGTTCTGCATCACGATTAGAAATGGCTTGCACAATATGCCGATGCTCATCAAAAGCAGTGGTGACACGCGGGCCTGCCATACCCAGTTGTACTCGATACATGCGAATTAAGTGATAAATGCTATCAATCAACATAGAAATCAGTTGATGGTTTTTGCTACCGACAATAATGCGGTAATGAAAATCTAAATCCCCAGCTTCTTGGTAATAGCTTTCGCCCGTTTGGACTGTTTCAAAATGAGTGCTTAGCAAGTCGTTTAAATCAGCCACTTCTGCATCGCTCATGTGCGTTGCTGCCAAGCGTGCCGCCATGCCTTCCAACGCTTCCCGCACCTGGTATAACTCCACCAACCCTTCCATAGTGAGCGCGACAATGCGTGCGCCGACATTGGCTTTACGCTCGATGAGATGGCAGGATTCTAAGCGGTTGATAGCTTCTCGAATCACGGCACGACTGACCGCGTATTTTGTCGACAATTCGGTTTCGCTCAGTTTCGAGCCAGAGGGGATAAAACCCTCGACAATGTCCGTTCTTAATTGGATAAAGATTTTGTCCGTGCTGGTGACAGGTTGTGCAGTAAACATAGCCAAAGATGCCATAATCTATTTCTCAAAGTGAATTGTCGACAATATAGGTTTAATCTTGATATTCGTCAATAGAATGCAGCGTAATTGTCGACAATATTGCTGATTGTCTCATCTGATGTATAGAGCCTAGCGCATCAAGAGTAGGCTATGAGTTATCTGGAAATATCATAATATTCTGCTACGCTTATTAAACATCACCCACAAGGTCACACTGATCATGTACGCTGACATCACTAGAACAAGCACACTGGTATTAGGCATTGGCAATACATTACTGTCTGATGAAGGTATTGGAGTACATGTTCTTCATTATCTACAACATCACCATGAACTCCCCAATGTAGAATACTTAGATGGTGGTACTTTAAGTTTTCCTCTCGCTACTGCTATAGAAAATCACCAGAACTTGATCGTTTTAGATGCTGCTCAATGGCATGAATCGCCAGGCACTATTCGCTGCTTACAAAATGAAGCAATGGATCAGTTTTTAAGCAAACCCAGTTTAAGTGTGCATGAAGTTAGCTTGGTCGATTTACTTGATATTGCTCGTTTAACCGGATATTTCCCCAAACAACGCGCTCTCATTGGCATTCAGCCCGACATCTTGGATTGGGGAGACAGTCCTAGTCCCGTCATCGCCCAAGTGATTCCTAATGTCGTACAACACACGCTTGAACTCATTAAACATTGGCACGCTCATGATGACACCCATTGAACAAATTGACATTAAAATTGAACCTTTTGAACAAAACACGGGTAATATTCTTCCCACTCTACATCAGATTCAACATGCGCTGAGCGCATTATTAAAAAGTGACCAAACCACTAGCATCGACATTAACGCCATGCCCTTTGCCCCAGGAGAAAAACAAACACTGAAAGACACCTTAAGCACAGGTGAAGTCACAGCCACTTTAAATGCTTTAGGAAAAAGCCACATTTATGAAACGCAATATGCAGGCGTGTGGTGGATAGAACATTATAATAGCCATGAACACAGCGTAGGGCAGTTCATTGAAGTGACCTGGATACCCGAATTATTAAAAAGTCAGGCAGAAGATGTGCAGGCAGGGTTAGAAAGACTTTTAGCGACGCTTTAAACGGCAAGATAAAGTGAAAAGGACACTCGAACGCTTCATCAAAATTGAAATTATTCAAAACCTTCAGATTAAGATTGCAAGCCTTAACCTGCAATGAACAACCAAAGGAACACTAAATGGCAGTCACACAGAAAATTATTTTAGCTATTGTGGTGTCTGGCTTATTTGCCTATCAAATGTTTACAGAAAAAATACAGAATAAAGAAAAACTGACTCAAACCCACTATCTTAAATCAGATAATAAGCCCGAACCAGAAGAGATAACTCAAGCAGAAGATAAATCTAAATACAGCCGTTTTGAAAACGAGTTAATCGCTGTAGAAAAGAAAGCAACCTCTGTCGGAAAAACCGTACTATTCACAGGCAGACAAATGGCTTTAAATAATAAAGATATTGTAAAAGGCGGATGTTGGGACTATGCCAATGAAGTATACAACCGGGCTGGTTTTCCATACAAAAAACGCAAAATGATATTTAAATCCAAGAAGAATTCTGGACGTTATGCAAACAAAGATTTAATTCAGGCTGGAGATTGGTTGTATTACATTAATCATTCTTATCATGATGTTGAACACAGCGCCATTTTTGTTCAATGGCTAGAAGGTAATGAAGCGTTAATGTTGAGTTATAGAGGCGAGCGCCATCAATCTCCAGCGCGTTATATTCCTTACGATTTATCCAGTGTATACAGAATTGTTAGAGCTAAAAGTGATGAATAGCCATAATTTTTTGCCTTCAGCAAAAAATCAAAAGGAGCCACAACATGTCCACTCGCAAACCCTCTTCAAGCCCTGCGCCTGGTAGCGTAGGCGAATACCTCAGAGCACAAGGCATTTCCCGGCGCGGTTTCCTGAAATTTTGCACCGCCACCGCTTCCATGATGGCCTTATCTCCCGCATTCGTGCCGCGTTTAGTCGAAGCCCTAGAAAAAGCCCCGCGCCCCTCCGTGATTTGGCTGTCTTTTCAAGAATGTACAGGCTGTACTGAATCCTTGACCCGCTCTCATGCACCGACAGTGGAAGGACTGATTTTCGATGCTATTTCTCTCGATTATCATCACACTTTGCAAGCCGCTTCTGGCGAGGCCGCAGAGCTGGCGCGGGAAGAAGCGATGAAGGAAAACTGGGGTAAATACGTGTTGGTGGTGGATGGCTCGATTCCGCTGGGCAACCCTGGTTTTTCCACCATTGCAGGCATTAGCAATGTGGACATGCTGATGGACACCGCCAAAGGGGCGGCGGCGATTGTGTCGGTCGGTACCTGCGCAGCCTATGGCGGCTTGCCACAGGCTGATCCCAATCCCACAGGCGCAGTCTCGGTGCAGGATTTAATCAAAGACAAGCCCATTATCAATGTCCCCGGTTGTCCGCCGATTCCTGTGGTCATTACTGGCGTATTGGCGCATTTCCTCGCTTTTGGCCTACCCGAATTGGATGAATTAAACCGCCCGAAAGTCTTTTATGGGCAAAATATCCATGATCGCTGCTATCGCCGCCCATTTTATGAACGCGGTCAATTTGCTGAAACCTTTGACGATGAAGGCGCAAAAAAAGGTTGGTGCTTATACAAGCTGGGCTGCAAAGGGCCGACGACTTACAACGCTTGCGCCACGACTAAATGGAATCAAGGAGCGAGTTTCCCGATTGAATCGGGTCACGGTTGTTTGGGCTGCTCTGAACCTCGGTTTTGGGATGGTGGCAGTTTCTACAAAGCCTTGTCTGTGCCCACGGGCGATTTAGGTCAAACCGCAGGCTACGCGCTCGCCGCAGGCGGTGCCGTTGGCATTGCTGCAGGCTTGCTGGCTCGGCAGAAAAAAGCTCAAGCCGTCAAAGACCATGAAACGGTCACAGTGAATGATTTGCATAAAGGAGAACACTCATGAGCGGCGCGGAATTCTTGCTTTGGGTACGCGGGCCCGCCTTTGACATGGCGATGGCGATTTTCTTATTCGGTCTGCTGCTGCGTTTTCTGGAAATCTTTTTACTCGGACGCAAAACCGACTTAAGCGTAGCACGCGGCAACGCGATGGCAGGCGGTGTGAGAACGATGTTCACGCGCTTTTTACCCGCAGATAAAAACAGCTTTCAACGTTCAGCCTTTACCATTGTGGCAGGCTATGTGTTTCATATCGGTTTGTTAGTCGCGTTGTTCTTATTTGTACCGCATATTGAATTGATTAAAGCGACTGTGGGCATAGGTTGGCCTGGATTGCCGACACCTATTGTTGATTTCTTCACCGCCATGACTTTGATAGCACTCATCGCAGTGCTCTTTCATCGTCTAACCCATCCTGTCTTAAAGTTTCTTTCTACCGGAGAAGATTATCTGGTCTGGGCAGTCACTTTTATTCCTTTACTCACCGGTTACATGGCTTATCATCATTTGTTCTTTGAATATGCTTGGTTATTAGGTATGCACATTCTTAGCGTAGAAATTTTACTTATCGTGTTTCCTTTCACCAAGCTCATGCACACTTTTACTTTATTCCTGTCTCGTTGGTATCAAGGTGCGATGGCGGGTCACAAAGGAGTACAATCATGAGCGCAACCTTAGAACGTGGCATCAATGCCTTTAAAGAACATTTAGATGCTCCTATCGCTTCTTTCTTTAGTAGTTGTGTCCATTGTGGCTTATGTGCGGATGCTTGCTTGTTTTACACAGAAACGGGTGATCCACAATACACGCCGATTCATAAGCTAGAACCTTTGCGTCGCGTGTGGGAACAAGAATACACGCTGTGGGGCCTATTTAAGAAAGCCATCGGTTTAGCACGTCCTTTAACCGATAAAGACTTAGAAGACTGGGTGCCTTTGCTATACAACTCCTGCACCTTGTGCGGACGTTGTTCAATGGTCTGTCCGGTCGGCAATGATTTGGTTTACATGATTCGCAAAGCCCGCGAAGGCATGTCCGCTTCTGGTAATGCTCCTGAAGGAGTTAAAGGTGCCGCAAAACGCACCATAGAAATAGGTAGCCCCATGGGTGTGCGCCTACCTGCTTTGAAAGCTCAAGCCAAACACGTAGAAAAAGACACAGGTCTAAGCGTACCTTTTGATCAAGAAGGCGTGGAATACTTGGTCATGATGTCTTCTATGGAAATTATGAACTATCCAGAATACTTAGAAGCCATTGTAAGAATCTTCCATCAAGCGGGTAAAAGCTGGACGCTCAGCAGTGAAGCTTTTGAAGCCACCAACGCGGGCATTCAAATCGGTTCTTCTGATATTGCTAGAGACATTGTGTCTCGCATTGTTACTGCCGCAGAAAAGCTCAAAGTTAAAACCGTGATTAGCCCTGAATGTGGTCATGCGTACACTGCATTACGTTGGGAAGGTGCTAACTTGATAAAACGCCCCTTCACTTTCCAAGTACAGCATATTATCGAAGTGTTGGATGAATTACGCGAGCAGGGTTTGTTAAAAACCGAAGGTATGGAAGAAGAAAAACTGACTTTCCACGATCCTTGTCAATTAGTCCGTCGTGGTGGTGTGATTCAACAACCGCGCAACCTAATGAACTTGGTCGCCAGTCATTTTGTAGAAATGAACGACAGCGGAAAAATGAACTGGTGCTGCGGTGCAGGTGGCGGCGTGAGCGCCAATGAGGATGCCGACGAGATTAAAATGAAAGCCTTTAATCGCAAGAAAGAGCAATTGGAAGAGTTAAAGGTAGATGGTTTAGTCACCGCCTGCGCCAACTGCCGTATTCAATTAGAGGAAGGCATGGAAGAATACGAAATGGAATTACCCGTATATGGCTTGACAGAAATGCTGGCAGAGCATTTGGTGAAAGATAAATAGATGTTTCATTTGAAATGTAAATGCTCCCTTGTCCGTCAAGCTTTAAATAATATTTTTTCATAAAAAATATTTATGGAAATTGTTCTACAAGTGGCTTGATGAATCATTAGATAGCGTGAAAGCACAGCGTAAATACTGATTCCCCGCTGTGCTCAAACATGGTGTCTTGTTCACACGGCCACGTTTTCCTATAAGGAATCAGTGTATGAACGACTTTGAAACCCAATTAGGTGATGCACAAGCCACAGGCTGGTTGCCTGCCAAACACCGTGTGCGCCGCCTTCAACGTGATGTCAATCCCTATTGCACAGGCGATGAACTGGCTCCTCATTCCCCCGTATTTTTCGGGCGTACCCAAATTCATCACCGCATTTGCCAGAAATTGCGCAGTCCGTCGCCGCAATCCGTCAGCCTACTGGGCGAGCGGCGCATCGGCAAATCCTCGCTGCTCAATCAAATCTATCAAGCCCTAGCCTGTGAAGATAAGCTACTGGTAGTGAAAGCTTCGCTACACGGGCTATCACTCAAATCTCCTGCTGATTTTTTTGCCGCACTGCATCAAGCCATTTGCCAGGGTTTGCAGTTACCCCTCCAAGAAAACATCACAGACTTTGCCGATTTCAAACAGTTTATTCACACCCAAGCGCAGCACTATCGTTTTGTCATCATGCTTGACGAGTTTGAACAACTCAGTAGTAATCACTTGTTTAATGCCGATTTTTTTGCCCATCTTCGCACCCTAGCTTATGAGAGCAAATACTGTTTGGGGTATCTCACCGCCAGTCGTCAACCATTGAAAACCCTTTGCGTTGATGGCGGCATTGAAGAATCCTCCTTCTGGAACATCTTTACCTCTTATGAAATGGGTTTGCTCTCCCACTCAGCCGCTACACAATTAATTCATCATCCTTGCCATTTCAGTTTGGGTACAGATTTCAAACCCGATAGCCAAGCCCTATTAAAGCGTATAGGCAAACACCCCGCTTTATTGCAAATCGCGCTGTTTGAAATATGGATAGACCTGAAAACTCAATCACCCTCCAATTGGAAACACATTCGTCGTCAATTGCGCGATTATTTTGAACAACTCTGGGAAGTACGCAGCGATGCAGAAAAGACCGTGCTACTACACATCTTAAGCAAACAAACACCAACGGATAAAAGCACTTTAGAGGATTTACAACTGCGCGGTTTAGTAGACGAAAACGGACAATTTTTTGCCGAGTTTTTTGCCGAATGGTTGGAACAAAAAAAGCCTAAGAGCCTATACGAAGATGGGGAACAAGCCGAGAAAAAAGTGAATAGCGTCAAGAAGATTTACAATAGCATTCGCAGCATTATTCTGGATTTGCGTAAAGATTGGAAAGGTAGTTCTAAAACGCAGAAAGATGACGAAAAATAATCATTCAATCAAAGCGTTCAAATAGCCCTCTTGCTCAGAAGAGAAAGAGGCATTTGGCAACGGTGTTATTGACAGCATCCGTTAATAAGCGTGTCTATGTTCGCAGACCGCCCATTTTTGTAATAAAGCTTCGCAGGCTGGGCGCAGAAAATCGGCTTGAATGCGCATACCCGCTTGACCTAATTGATTCATTTGCTGATTACTAATGGGCAATTCATTGAATCCAAGCTTTTGTACATCTTGAATACAGGTACCATAAATGATGTGCGAAATGCCGGCCCAATGAATAGCAGAGAAACACATGGGGCACGGCTCGGTGGTGGAATAGATGACGCAATCCGATAAGTCATAACGTGCCAGCAGGCGGCTGGCGGCGCGAATTGAGTTGATTTCAGCATGACAAGTCGCATCCTTATCCCGCAATACCGTGTTGTGGGCCGTCACAATCACTTCTCCATTGCGCACGATGCAAGCGCCAAACGGCCCTCCATCTCCGGTATGAAGGTTTTCTTCAGCACTTTGAAGGGCTTGCTGCATGGCTGTAGCCAGCAAGGATGTCTCATTGGTAGGTTGACACATGATAGTCCCCGGTTCTTAAGAAGCTGTTTGTATGAAGTTAATCACCCGCTGCCCAAGCTGCGCGGGTGTGTGTCATAAAAGTAGGCAGCGTTTGCGCTTCAATTGCCGCACGCAGGCCGCTCATTAGGGTTTGATAATAATGCAAGTTGTGTACGGTGTTGAGGTGTGAGCCGAGCATTTCTCGCGCCTTGTCCAAATGATGCAGATAAGCGCGGCTGTAATTTTTGCAGGTATAACAATCACATTGAGCATCTAAAGGCGCGGTGTCGGTTTTGTAGCGGCTATTGCGAATTTTCACGATGCCGTGATGTGTGAATAAATGTCCATTGCGGGCGTTGCGCGTGGGCATCACACAGTCAAACATGTCAATCCCGTGCCATACCGCTTCTAACAAATCATCCGGCGTGCCGACTCCCATCAGATAACGCGGCGCATCATCGGGCATTTTCGGCGTGAGATGATCCAGCACCTTGATCATCTCTTCTTTAGGTTCACCGACGGACAAGCCGCCAATCGCATAGCCATCGAAACCTATTTTTTGTAAGCCCTGCAAGGATTCCAGACGCAAATTTTCAAACATGCCGCCCTGCACAATGCCAAATAAAGCATGAGGATTATCGCCATGCGCGGCTTTGGAGCGTTCCGCCCAGCGTAAGGACAATTGCATAGAATCCCGCGCTTGTTCCCAGGTGGCGGGATAAGGCGTGCATTCATCAAAAATCATCACTACATCAGCATCCAAGGCGCGTTGCACCGCCATTGAGCGTTCGGGGTCTAAAAAGACTTTATCGCCATCAATGGGCGAGCGAAATTCCACGCCCGCTTCGGTGATTTTACGCATCTCGCCTAAGCTAAAAACTTGAAAGCCGCCGGAATCAGTGAGCATCGGCTTATGCCACTGAGCAAAGCCATGCAGACCGCCGTGGGCTTTGATCACTTCAATACCTGGACGCAGCATGAGATGAAACGTGTTGCCGAGAATAATTTGTGCGCCCGTTGCAGCGACTTCTTCTGGACGCATACCTTTGACGGTGCCGTAAGTGCCCACGGGCATGAAAGCGGGCGTGTCTACTGACCCACGCGCAAATTCTAAAAGACCGCGCCGTGCGCGATGATGTTGGGTTATACGTTTAAATTGCATTGTTGTTTGATCATCTCCAGGACTTCAGGAAAGGTGTGTAATGTGGCTTCTAAATGCACCATGTCAAAACTAGCCGCCAAGTGGCTCAAGCGTTCTCCCCATTCTGCCAGGGGGATATATTGATGCGTATTGCCCAAGCCTTGCATAGCCTGCCCAAATTCTTCTAAGGCGTTGATTGAACTCTGGCTATTCAATGTTTTCCAAACAGCTTGGTGTTGCTGGCATAACACCGCATAGAGTGCGTCCATATCCTGCGCTTGAGCGCTTTTAGGACAAGCCACAATATGGGGAGCACTCGTGCGAGGTGTTTCGGGCAATGCCATGTTGGCGGTGTATAAGGGCAGAAAACGTCTTAATTCTTCCAGTAAAGCCGCTTGGCGCACGGGTTTTTTCAGAAAGCCTTCACTGAGAAGACGTAATTCGTGTTCGGTATCTAGGATCACGGAAGCCGTAATGAAAATCACCGGAATGTTTTTTAAATTCGGTTCATTACGAATTAAACGCAAAGCGGTGCGTCCATCCATATCGGGCATTTTGACATCCATTAAAATCAAGGCCGGATGTTCTTCGCGTGTTTTGTCCACCGCTTCTTGCCCGTTTTGCGCAAACATGAGTTGTAAGTGGGTTTGTGATTTTAAATGCGCCTGCAAAATTTTTTGATTCATGATGACATCATCAGCAATTAAGATTTTTGCCGGGGCAAATAACGGGGGCGAATATTGAGACGATACAGGCGCGTGTGTGAATGGCGGCGTGCTCACCAAGACTTGTGGTAAATGTACGCTAAACACGCTTCCCCTATTTTCTTCACTATCTAAATGAATCGAACCTTTCATCATTTTGACCAGACGTTGGGTGATAGCCAGTCCTAAGCCCGTGCCTCCATATTGCGTATGATCTTTATCGTTACGTTGTTCAAAAGCTTCAAAAATTTGCCTTTGTTGCTCTTTAGGGATGCCGATCCCCGTATCTTTGACGGTAAAGGTTAAAGCGACGCTGGGTTTGCGGGTCACGGGCATCAGCGGTGCGTGGCTGCTCACCGTCAAGCTCACCTCTCCTACTGAGGTGAATTTCACGGCATTGCCCAGCAAATTGACCAGCACTTGGCGCAAGCGGGTTTCGTCTAAAGACACGCTGACTGGCACGTTATCAGCCATGTTTAGATGCAATTGCAAGCCTTTCTGGGTCATTTTGTGTTTAAAGAGTTGAACCAGCTCTTCGAGTAAAGTTTTCAGCAACAGAGGTTCGTTACTAAAATGCAATTTACCCGCTTCAATTTTGGATAAGTCTAGGATGTCATTGATTAAATTTAATAAGCTATGACTGCTGCTGTGAATGGTTTGCAAATATTGTTGGTGGAGGGGATGGCTGATGTCTTTTTGTAAAATATCAGTAAAACCTAAGATCGCGTGCATGGGGGTGCGAATTTCGTGGCTCATATTGGCAATGAATTCACTTTTGGAGCGATTGGCTTGTTCCGCCATCAATTTAGCGTTTTTTAATTCAATTTCGACTTGTTTACGGCGGGTGATATCGTGTGCAATTCCTTCTACGCCCAGCACTTTATCGCCTTCGCCCAGTATCGGAAATTCGCTCACTTCTAAATTATGCAAGCTGCCATCACGGTGTAACACTTCCACTTCATAACTGGGCGGCTGTTGTCCCCATAGCACCCGGCGGCGATAACTTTGGGCTTTTAAGTTGAGACGAGTGGAAGGCAATAATTGACGGAAATTTTGTTGGCATTGTTCAGGGCTATAGCCCAATACCTGTTCTATTGCAGGGCTGACATAAGTGAGTCCCTGGGGTTCAAAGCGATAAAAAAAGTGTTCTTTGCGTAAGCCTTCAACCAGGTGGCGAAATGTCTGTTCGCTGTCTCGCATCGCCAGTTCAGCTTGTTTGCGTTCGGTGATGTCAATGATTAAACCATTGAATAAGCGCTCTTGGGAGTCGGTGTCCTGAGTGACTTTAGCCACGCCGCGCCACCATTTAATCTCACCTGATGCGAGCACAAAACGCCCTTCAAACACCCATTCCTGTGGCTGACGTAGCGCTTGGCGCAAACTGCGAGCAAAACTCATCACATCATCGCTATGCAAGGGCAGTGCTTTCCAGTCATGCAGCCAAGTATGCTGCGCAATGCCATACAGTTCTTCGCAACGCGGGCTGAGATAATGAAAACCGCGTTGACCATCTTGTCGTTCAAACCATTGGAAAACCACACCGGGCACATTGGCAGTAATGGTGTGTAAGCGGTTTTCTAGCATGGTAATGCGTTGTTGCTCTAAATCCCGCAATTCTTGTTCTATATGCTGGCGTTGTTCATTGTTTTTATAGGCTTCTAATAACACCGCTGTAGTGGATAAAAAAGGCCGTAAGTATTCAGCAAGATGTTCATCATAACCTTCAGGACGGTTCGCTAAGCCCAACATGCCAATTAACTCTTTGCCACGATACAAAGGCAAGCCCATAAAGTTTTTAAGAGAAGGGTGTTGTGGCGGTAAAGCCTCGTGGCTACGTCTTGGATCGCTTTGAATGCTGTGGCTGATGACGAAACGTCCGGTGCGTAAGACATGCCCCAGGAGATTGTCCAGAGAGCGTAATTCCATTGCACTGCCTAATGCTTGCGGCGTGCTTTGTATCGCCTCGAATGAGTGATTCGTACAGTGGAGGGCGTGAATCTTTAAATAGGGGGGATGTTGTTCTTCATAGCTTAAGATTTCAGCAATAAAGCCGCAGGTACTCCCCGTTAAACTTAAAAAATGTGTCACCAATGAAGCAAAAGGCGGGTGTTCTTGATCACGAATAAACTCGGCTTGTACTTGGGTGACACGATCTAATAACAGGGTTCTAGCCTGGATTTGATGCTGTAATTCTTCTTGCTGAGCCAATAATTCGGTTTCAGCTTGTTGGCGGGCTTGTCGCTCAACTTTAAGTTGTTGATTTTGGTTGATTAACTGCTGTTGTTGGCGACGTATAGAGAGATGTGTATACAGTCGTGCCAGTAATTCTTCTTCATAAATAGGTTTGCTGAGATAGTCAACGCCACCGACTTCAAAAGCTTTAATGTGATCCCGTTTATTATTCAGCGCACTGATAAAGATAACGGGTATATCCGCTGTTTTTGCATCAGCTTTTAAGTGTTGGCACAACTCAAAACCATCCATCTCCGCCATGATAATATCCAGCAAAATCAAATCTGGAGAATAATCTTGCAATTGTTGAAGCGCGGCTTGTGCTGAAGAGGCAGTGACAACATCTAACTCCACCGCACGCAAATAACTCAGTAATAAGCTTAAATTTTGTGCTTGATCATCAATGACTAAGATGCTGGCGGGGAGTATATCGACCAGTTTGGCGTGTAGGAATGTATTCATAACGGCACAGGGCGTTAGACATCCACAAAATACATATTCATATCGCCTTTGCCTTTGACAAACATAGACCCGCGTGGCGTGATGGAGAATTGATCCTTGACCAGTTCATAGGTGGTTTGTGAAATATTGATACGCATCGGTTCGGAATTCGATTCCATACGTGAAGCGGTGTTAATAGAATCTCCAAAGACATCGTAAATATATTTTTTCACACCGACCACGCCGCCCACCACAGAACCTGTGTGAATGCCAATGCGGATGCGCCATTGTATGTCGGAGCGTTGATTGCGCTCGTTCATATATTGAATGATTTCCGTCGCTGAGCGCACGATGTTTTGTGCATGATGGGGATCAGGTGTTGGCATACCGCACACGCATAAATAGGCATCACCAATGGTTTTGACGCGCTCGCATTGATGGCTTTCAACAATATTGTCAAACGCGGTAAAAATATCATTGAGTTCATCAATGAGAAACTTAGGTTCTAATTGTGAAGACATATCGGTAAAACCTACTACATCCGAAAAATACACCGTGACATTTTCAAAGGATTCGGGTTCTGTCTTACCGGTTTCTTTCAAATCATTGGCGACTCGTAGGGGCAAAATATTTAATAACAATTGATCCGACTTTTCTTTTTCTAAGCTGATGAGGTTATTAGCTTCTTCTAATTTCTGATTGGTTTTTTTCTCAAACCGATAGCGGTTAAACATCACAAAGGCCAAAATCACAATAAAAAACAAGCCTCCCATCAAAGAATTACGCAATAAAGCTTGTTGGTTTAAGGCTAACTGCTGCAATGCAATTTGTTGTTCTTTTTTCTCTGTTTCATATTTAGTTTGCATATCCGCAATGGCTTCTTGGCTTTGTTCATTGAGAATACTGTCTTTCACTTCGGTGGACAATTTATAATAAGCCAGTGCAGCATGAAAATCATTTTGTGCAGCATATAGTTTTGAGAACAATTCATAGTTTTCACGCACCAACTCTTTAGAATCTGTTTCTGTGGCTAACTGTAAAGCGTGAATTAAATAAGGCGTGGCGGCATCAAAATCTTTTTTGAGGTTATATAAATCAGCAATGTTATTAGAAATATTCGCCACTTCATATTTATCCCCTAATTTTTCACGCATTTGGATGGCTTGTTCAAAATAACTTAAAGCTTCATCGTATTGCTTCAGTCCTTTAAAGGCTAAACCCACATTATTTAAGGATTTAGCAATACCTTCAGCATCATTGATTGCGCGGCGAATGTCTAAAGACTTCATGTAATTTTCTAAAGCTTCTTTAAACTTGCCAGAAAAATAATGCACAATACCGATATTATTTAAAGAATCTGCAATGCCTTCTTTATCATCCAAAGCTTCACGTAATTCTAAAGCACGATGATGATGTTCTAAGGCTACCGTATAATTGCCCAGCAAATCATTAATGATACCGAGTTGATGCACGGCATCTGCAATCAAAGCATTATCGTTTAATGCTTCAGCCCGTTTTAAGGCATCATAGCATTGCGTTAAGGCTTTATCGTAATCGCCCATACGCCAATATACATTGCCTAATTCAAGCTGGGTGCTGACTATTTTAGATTCATTGTTTAATGCTTTCCAATGCTCTAAGGCTTCTTCATACAAAGGTTGGGCTTTTGCAAAATCACCTGTTTGTGTGCGCAACTGCGCTTGCATACCCGCAGCTTCGGCGGCATGGGTGAAATCTTGTATTTGGGTAGCCAGATGCTTAGCCTGCAAAGCATAAGTTTCAGCCTGTTCTGCATCGCTGTATTGGAGCGTGTTAGCAAGCTTAAGTAATAAAACGGGTTTGTCGGTATCCTTCGCATTGACCAATTGTTGTTGTAGGCTATCCAGCGTTTGCTCGGCCTGAACCTGCCAACTGGTGCAACAATATATGACAATGAGGAGTAAGTATCGCATCATGAGGTTTGGTCTATTCCTGACTAACGGAGTAGGTGTTTATAGAGGTATGAAGGCTTATCTGCAAAGTACTCACGGAGTTCCAGTTTTTCTGATTTCGGGGAGGGAGGCAAGATGACTGTGGGTCGCCAAAAAACAAAAAATGGACTCGTCAATGAGGGACTTTAGGTAACGATTTTCCCTCTTTGTATAAACGCTAAAACCAGCATTATACTGAAATGCTGATATGACACAGAAGCTTCTTTTAGGATGAAAGAAATATGAAAACATTTAATAGGCGATATTTAAGTATCATTTTAGCTTTATTGGGCATGATCATCATGGTGATGCTCATTCAGTCTTTATCTACACCGCCCGCTTCCCCTCCACCCGTTGCGGGGCTGGTCTGGCCCAAACCCAAGCCTGTGCCTGCTTTCAAATTGCTCGATCACAACAACGAAGAGTTTGATTTACAACGCTTTAAAGGGCAGTGGTCATTATTGTTTTTCGGCTATACCCAATGTCCTGATATTTGTCCTATCACCTTAACGGTACTGCAAGGCGTTAAACAATATTTACAACAACAGCCCGAACGCAGCCATGATACTCAATATGTGTTTGTGTCTGTTGATCCGCAACGTGACGATGCGATTAAGCTCAAAGGCTATGTTGAATATTTTGATCCAGAATTTTTAGGTGTGACAGGCGATGCCTTTGAGATCAGTGAATTAGCGCGGCATTTAGGTATTATTTATAGGCAAGTAAAACAATCTGGCACAGCAGATGACCATTATTTAATTAATCATTCTTCCGCCATATTATTGATTGATCCTAAAGGTTTTCTGGTCGGTGTGTTTACCGCACCACATGAACCTGAAGCGCTCGCTAAACACTACTTGGAGATGCGAGAATTTTTAGAACATGCGAGTACAACAACACCATGACATGTCGCTTTAACCGATTGAATAAACATATAAAATATCTGTTTCATCTGGTTTTTATAGGCTTGTTTCTCAGCCCTGTGGTAGGGCATAGTGTGTCTAGTATCCAACAGGTGTTATCGGATAAATACAAGGTGGGCGACACCTTTATGCAAGTGCGTTTGCGCGGCACTGTACGCATTCCGTTTCAACGCATTGATGGTTTTAAGGTGACAGAACTCTCGGCTTTAGCCTGGGATGAGGATGAGCAGATATTGTATGCGCTCAATGATCGCAGCACTTTTTATCATCTTGCGGTCACGTTGGATCATCATCGTTTACAAACAGTCACCGTGCTTAAGGCGCTTAAACTATTGGATTCAAAAGGCCATCCTTTAAAACCTGGGGTGCGTGACAGCGAAGGCTTATTCTTGCGCAAAGCTCACAATGGACAGGCGGGCGATACCGAGCTAGTCATCTCATTTGAAGGGCAGCCGCGCATTCAGCGTCACACGCCGCAAGGCCCATTTTTAGGCGCTATTCCACTGCCTGCGGTATTGCGGGATAAGGCGCATTACCGCGATGCTTCCAAAAGCTTGGAATCCGTGACTGAGCATCCACAATATGGCGTATTGACAGCGCCTGAATGGCCTTTAAAAAACGTGGGCAAACATCGCACGCGGGTCTATGCCCTATCAGGAGAATTCTGGGAATGGGACGCTTATCCCGCTCCCAATAGCGCTGTCGTAGCTTTGGAAATGCTTGATCAGCAACGTTTATGGGTATTAGAACGCGCCTTTAGCGCCGTTTGGCGACCCTTGATCATCAGCCTGCGCGAAGTGCAACTCACGCCTCACTGCATGAATGGTCAAGGCGATTGTGCCGTACAACAGTTATTTGCTTTGGATAATAGCCAGGGCTGGCTGATTGATAATTTTGAAGGACTCACGCAGCATCAAGAGCGCTTTTTCTTTATGGTGAGTGATGATAATGAAAGCGGTTTACAGCGTACATTATTGAGTTATTTTGAATTACTTGCGCAATAGTAGACTTGTCCAGGCTTAAGACACCGACTGCAAAACAGCGGATATGGGCGGTTTTCCTCGTTCATTCTCGTTAAATAGAATCACTATTCGCTTCAAAAAACCGTTCAATCCCGCTGCTTTTCGTATAGGCTCTAAGCCTGGACAAGTCTAGTGAGCGGATGTGTCACTCAGGTTTTTTTTTGCATCTATACTTTACAATGTAAAGTTATTTGCTAAGCTAGACTCTATTCATGTTTTTGATTACTTGTTAAGGAATCGCCATGCAAGACCTTGAAAAAGCCCTCAGCCATTTGGCTGATATTCATTCGCAACTGTCTCGGACTGAACATTATCGCGGCTTACATAGCTTTCCCATTGCTTTAACAGGGATCAGCGGTGTGTTAGCAGCGGCTTTGCAGCCCTGGCTATTAGAGGGTGATCCAGTGTGGTTTGTCTTCTACTGGTCTACGGTGGCCATACTGAATACCAGCTTTGTGGGACTGGGTTTGGGATTTGAATATTTACGCAGCCACACGGCGTTTGAGCGGCGCAAAACTCATGCAGTCTTGTTGCAATTTATGCCCGCATTGTTGGCGGGCTTGCTCCTGACTGTGGTGGCTTTGCAATGGCAAGAGACGGTGTTGTTGCAATGTTTACCGGGCTTATGGGCTTTGTTATTTAGCTTAGGTGTCTTTGCTTGCCGTCCGTTTTTTCCCCAGCATTTGTTTTGGTTAGGCTTGTTTTATTTGCTCGCAGCGGCGGTTTTGTTAAGCATGGCACCGAGCGGCTACAGCCTGCATCCTTGGGGCATGGGTTTAACTTTTGGGGTGGGACAATTATTAGCCGCATTACTGATTTATTGGGAGATTGAACGTCATGAACAATAAAACCGATCCTGAGCACAAAGGCCGTTATGCCTACGAGGGCTTGGAGCGGGTGATTCATGAGAAAGCCCGTCTCGGCATTTTGACTTCGCTATTGACGCGCCCTGAAGGTTTGTTATTTGGCGAGTTGCGTGAGCAGGTGAATTTGACCGATGGCAATCTCAGTCGTCATTTGAAATTACTACAAGAAGAAGGGTTGGTGGAAATTCATAAAGCTTTTGTGAAAAACCGTCCGCAAACCACTTGTTGTTTAACCGTCAGCGGACGCGAGCGTTTTATGGCGTATTTGCAGGCTTTAGAACAGGTGATTCAAGATACGAAAAACGCGACAAAAAAAACCGGGCTAGATGAATCAGAAGTTTGGAAAACGGTATAACAGGAGACTTGAGATGCACACATTAAGCGCTCGCAGTGCCTTACCTCCCGCTATCTTTGTCTTAGAGCCTATACGAAAATGGGATAATCGGCTGCAAATCCGCCCTTTTGGTCAGATTTTCCGCTTTTTTTCGTTAAATAGCCCGCTATTCGCCTTAAAAAACCGAAAAATCAGCCTCAAAATGGCGAATTTTCGCTTCGATTCCCCATCTTCGTATAGGCTCTTACCCTCCGCAGAAAAACCGCGTGCGGCGATGCCTGTGTACATACAGTGGTGCGGACTGTCTGGACATCGCTTGCAGCCTTATGGCTTGACGCGACAAAAGCGTTTTGCTGATTGGTTGGCGGGTAAAGACGGTTTGCAATAGCTGACTATTCTGTTGCGTCAGTTTTAGAGGCTTCTGTTACGTCGGCTTTAGAGTTTTCTACAGAAAAGGCTTCGGTATCTTGGTGTTTGATTAAAGGTACCATCGTATTGCCAAGACCCACCAGTGAGCCGGTGTAATACAACGCCATGCTGGAGGCCAGTCCCACATGGAGTAAATACACACTAGAAATATTGATGGCACCGGGCACAATACTGAAGACGAAATTGCTGTGCATGGTCTCTTCAAATTCATCAGACATCTGGAATAAGTCATCCAGTGAATTGAGCGTGCTATCCATGAAAATCACTTGTGCGGTGTCTGTGGCAGCGGTGGATGCGCCTTTTAGCGAGATAGAAATTTGCGCGGATTTCAAGGCGATAGCATCGTTGATGCCGTCACCGACAAAGCAGACAAACCGGCCTTGCTGGCGCAATTGCTTGACTAAATCCGCTTTGTGTTCAGGCAAGGTTTCCGCAAAATAATCCGTAATGCCCAGTTGTTCTGCCATGTTGCGTGTGGGTTCTGTATGGTCGCCGGACATAATGTAAATATTAATGCCGCGTTTTTGTAAGGCTTGCACCATTTTCGGCACTTCAGGACGTAACCTGGGCTGCATTTCTAATACTCCCTCTAGCACCCCATCGATCCCGATATAGACCAAAGAATGTCCAATGGCTTGCGCTTGCTGCTGGATATTCGCTACAGATTCACGGGAAAAAACCACCTGCTCTTGGCGCATAAAGCGTTCGCTGCCCACGCAAATGGTTTTTTCTGCCAAGCGCACTTTGATGCCGTAGCCCATCTCATAATGGGCTTGTGAATGCTGGGGTACATCTAAGCCTCTGGCTGTCGCCGTATCAAGAATAGCTTGTGCCACGGGATGCGGTTGACGGTGTTCAGCCGCCGCCGCATAAGTCAGTAAGGTATCTTCGTCATACGTTCCGAATAAATGGATAGCGCCTAAATAGGGTTGTTCTAGCGTTAAAGTGCCCGTTTTATCAAAGACCACCGTATCGACTTGTTGCAAAGATTCCAGCACCCGCCCATCTTTAATCAAAATACCTTTGCGCGATAAGGTTTGTAGATAATGCAGCACACTCAAAGGGCCAAACAAAATCATGCGATAACCTAATCCTGACCAGAGAATCGCTAAAGCTGAAACAGGGCCGAGGGCGACAAAGGTCACGGCACTGGTGCCCAACTCTAATGGTAAAAACTCATCCGCAATTTTTTGTCCACGCGCCATCAGTTCTTCTTTGTAATGCTGGGTTTGATTTAAGGCATGACCAATTTGTGCGGCGACCGTCTCCTCGCCTGCGGTTTCGACCGTAATGGTGATGCGGCCTGACAATAAGACCGTGGCGGCAAACACTTTATCCCCCGGCATTCGTTCTATAGGTTGGCTTTCTCCGGTCAGAATTTGTTGGTCTACATAGGCCTCTCCCGTGAGGATGAGACCATCGACAGGAATGGTTTCTCCCGCATTGACGATGACCGTATTGCCCGCTTGTACGGTTTGAAATTCAACTTGGATTTCTACGCCGTTCTTTTCTAACCACACATGAGAGGGATGATTAGCAAATACATTAATCAGTTGTTCTTCTAGGCTGTCTTCAGCTTTCTTAACGATTTTAGCCATGACAAACAACAAGATGCTGCCCAGCGTCATGAGCAACAAATGACCCGTGACAATCATGCCAAAGCCCACAATGACATTGAGCAAATAAGCACTGAGATAATGACCGCGTTTAAAATCACGCGCTAAAAAGCCAAAAATATCGCGTAGTAAATACACGATGCCCGCAATGGCAGGAATGAATAACAAGGGATAGCTGCTAGCCAATAAAGATACACCTAAAGTAGCCCCGCCCACCATTAAACCGCGATTGAGTGCTTGTTTTTCTTTATCCGCAGCGGCTTTACGTTCAGGGTCTAAGCTCTCTTCTAGTGCTTGACGTTCATTGGCAAATAATGAGTTTTTCAGATCATGAAAGAGTTTTTTAGCGCTGAATTTAGGTTTAGAAACATTGGCAGATGGAGGATCAGAAGATTCTTCTGGATTTTTGTTTTTCAGCCAATAAGCGCTGGCACCACTAATCAATGCAAGTTCTAGCAACATGATAAGCCTCTCCTTCTAGCGTATTCAGACAATGCTGAGTAGCGTCTTTAAGGTTGTCTAAAGTGTGCTAACTGCATTAGCCAGCGCCAATAGCTTACAATATACTGTTTTAATTGTTGTGCATAATCAATGGCATATTGTTTTAGCTTGAGCACTAAAGTTTTCGTTCCAAAACCCAAACCTAAAGCCATCAAAAACATCGCACTACCACTATAGCTGGTGGGTGGGTTCGCAGAGAAGGGTTTGAGCATTAATGCTCCTGCTAAAGCCCCCAGTCCCAGCGCTATCAATAAGTAAAAGTTGACATAACGTGGTGTGGCATACGGACTATGCCAAGTTTGGGCGCGGGCTAGTTTTGGCATAAAGTAAAAACAAGCCCCTAGCAGACTAAACATCATGGGTAATAAAAAAAATTGCAATGAACTCAGTACTGTGTCGTGCAAAAATATATCGGGTAAAAAGAATTGCTTAATCTCTATATGAGCTTCTTGGCGTTGTTGGCCTAAGATTTTTTGTTCTTCTAAAGCTTTTAAGCGAGCATCATAATGAAATGTGCCTTTAGCTTGTTCTAAGTTATCCAGTTTTTTGTTTTTTAAGTATTTTTCAATCGTGGTGTCAACTTTTTGGTGATACTCCATTAGGCGATATTCTGCATTTAAAAAATGAACGGCTGAAGTCCATATGAATAATAAAGAAAGAATAGACAAAGAGAGGATAAGAACAAGATAACGTAATTGTTCTAAGGTGGCAGACACGGATAAGTACTTTAAAAAATAATGCTTCATTTGGATATTTGAATCGGCATGGACAAACGTGAATAAAGCCAGGTCATTTCTGGTTCAGTCGCTTTAAGAAGCGGCGGTGGGTCAACCGATAACAATTGACCCACCGCTGTTACAACACCTCAATCATCTCATGATCATTCGGATTTCTTAGGCATAGCACCGCCACCGCCGCCACCAGAGGCTTTATTGGGAGCCGGCCTTTTCCCCCCTCCTCCCGCACTCACCGGAGGTCGTGGCTGAGTCGGGGTAGGCGGAGGCCCTGGAGGGGGCATATTCACATTATCAATGCTGGCCGTCGTATTCTGCACCGTCCCTAGGGGGGTCGGGTTTGACTGGGTAGGCAAATGTCCTTGTTTCTCCATGGCTTTTTCATCTTCGGTTTTGAGCGAATCGAGTGCTGAATTAATGATTTTATCCATAATGGCAAACAATAATTCAACGTTATACCCGGTCAAAAACGCCAAGGCCATCGGCCCTAGCGAACCTAAAGCGCTGCCATCATCAGGTTTCACAAACCAACTAATTGCCATACCGCCTAAAGCGCCTAGCGCTAAACGCAGACCATAACGGATTTCTGATACGCGGTAATAGGTTAATTGTTTTACTTCAATAGATAACTGGCGCAGCACATAGGTACAAGCACCCAGTAAACCGTATAACAAAGGTAAGAAATACGCTTGCAAAGCTTCTAGCGTAAAGCTCGCCGCCGCGATGTTTAAGAACAAACGGTTACGTGCTTTGTTATATTCGTGTTGAAGTTTTTCGTGATAGATTTCTTTAGCAATATCTTTGGCATTCTGTTTTAGAGATTCTTCTTCAGAAGCCGATAATTTAGGTTGAGGCGGTACAGGTGCTGCGGCAGGGATAATCAAGGTTTTTTGTTGTTTGACTGGCGCATTGATAGGTGTGCCTCTAGGAGCGGGCATCGTATCCATCGGATCACGAGCGGGAGCCGCCGCCGCTGAGCGAGGTGCGGGAGTGGTATCCATGGGTGTGGTATCCACGGTGATCGTGGTGGTGGAAGCAGGTGCAGAGGTATCCACCATATCACCTAATTCAGTGCCGACAGCTTCTGCCAGCTTGGCATCATCTGAAGATAAGGGCGTATCGGCAACGGCACCTGAATCGTCTAGTTGAGGAGTGCCTGTTGTAGAGGCTTTTTCCGCCACTTGTGGAGAAGCTTCAGCCGCTTGGGCTATGTTTGCTGCTGCTCTTTCTGCAGAACTTGGCGGGCCGCCTGGAATATCATCCGTTTGTTGCAAGCGAGCTTCTAAAGCTTTTAATTCTGCGCCCATACGATCTTGTTCAAGACCAAATTTAAAGCTGTTATAGGGGGTCACTTTGCCTTCAAACCCAGGTCGCCCTATCACGTATAGCCAAACATTGTTCCAATCTTGTAATAGCTCATAGCTGGCATCGAGTTTTTGGTCATAAAATTTGTATTGATCTCGCAGCGCTTTAAGTTCTGGGTCTTGCATTTCTGCCAACGCGATATGTGTGCCTGTCAGTCCTTTAGCGCTGACTAAGCGGGTAATCGTGTTGCTCACTTCACCACGATCTTTAAATAAGCTATTCACATCAAGGACTACGTGAGAACCGACCACCCAATAAATTTGCACAGATAGCAGCATAAAGAGCGATAGCATGGCAAATCTGCGGTAGCGTTGCACCGCTTCACGGGCTTGACTGATGGGGGGGCGAAAAGTGCCAAAACCAAATGAACGCAAAAAGCTACGCCAGCCTTTTTTCCATTTACGTTGATTGGTTAAGCGCTCCTCTTTTTCTTCTAAGGTTTCAGGGGGAGGCAAACTGCTGGCTAATGTTTCAGGCGTGACAGGATGGGAAATTTCGACTAATTCATCAAACGCTAACCAAAAGCGTGTTTCGTCATCCACACTCCAGTTATTAGTGCGTTGTAAACGCTTGGAACGCAGCAAAATTTGCAGCGTTTTATCGCCAGGAACAATCCCGTGACGAGCAGTATAAGTCAGAAGGATTTCAGCTTCTTCAATCGCTTCTGACAACCCCTCACTGGTGCTGTGCCAAGTAGCATGAACCGCCGCCGAATCAGCTAGATTCGTATTTTTATCAGACATGGGTTCTACCTTAATTCAAGATAATTTAAAGGAATGGTTATTGGGTTTATTTCATTTTCTTACATAACCGAGGGGTAATTTCGCGTAAAACAGTTAAGCTTGTCAAGTGTCACAAATCGTCTTTATCAGAGAATTGAAAGCTCAGTTAATCACGCTAAGCCTTAAGAGCCTATACGAAAAGCCGAAATACATTGATTCCAATCAATATGACAGAATGACTTTTTAAAGCGATAAGCGCTATTAGACTTGTTGCAAGGGGTTTCATCGACTGCAAAGGCGTGGATTTTGGTCTATTTTTCCGCTTTTTCTCAACAAATAACCCGCTATTCGCCTCAAAACCACACCTTTTCGCTACGATGCCTCCCCTCCCGCAACAAGTTTATTGACGTTTGGAAAAAATACATTTTTAAGTGTTTTCGTATATAGAGATAATATTTCAGTTGTACTGAAGCATCGTGATCAAGACCTGGCAGTTTTTGGACACCTGCCAGGTCTGTCACACAACTGATTTATGTTCCCTATAGGCTCTCAAGGTTTGAGACGCATAGCTGGGTTGTGTCACAAAAACCTTGGAATAAGCGAGCAAAACACAGCTTGACCGCAGTCGATTTATATTTGCCAGACAGCTTCTTATGTAACATCGCTGTAAATAAAGACACTTTGGCACACATTAATCAGTAAAATTCCCTATATACTGAGTCGCAAAGAAAGGAGCAACACCATTATGGGGCAATCGTCTAATCGTTTTTATTACAAAAAAAATCGCCTGAAACAGTTACGGGCTTTTTGTAACGCTGCACAAACGGGCAGCATTTCTAAAGCCGCTGAACGCTTATTTTTAAGTCAACCTTCTGTATCATTACAAATCAAAGCCTTAGAGCGCGAATTTGACACTATTTTATTTGAGCGCCGTGGCCCTTCCATCGCCTTAACGCCTGCGGGTAAAACGCTGTACGAACTCGCCATTCCTTTAATTGAAGGGATTGATTCTTTGGCTGATACCTTTGCTACCTATCAAGGCAAAGTAGAAACAGGTGAGCTTGATATTGCCGCTGGAGAATCCGCCATTTTGTACCTCCTGCCGGAAGTCATGCGCGAATTTAATTTGCGCTATCCCAAGGTACGGGTACGACTGCACAATCTGAGTGGGCGCACACGTTTAGAAAAGCTCCGTGCCAACGAAGTGGATTTTGCCATTGGCTCGTTATTAGAAGTGCCTAAAGACATTAATTTCACGCCGATTTATACCTACGACCCAGTGCTCATCACCCCTCAAGAACATCCTTTATTAGAAAAAAAGGACTTTCATTTACGGGATATTGCGCCTTATGGCTTAATCATGCCGGCACCGCATTTAAGTTCATGGCGAGTGGCTAAAGACGCTTTTAAAGAACATGAAGTGGATTATAAAATCACCCTGGAAGCTGGAAGCTGGGAAGTGATTAAAAAATATGTACGATTAGGCTTAGGCATTTCTATCGTCACTGATATTTGTTTAACCGGGAAAGAAGAACTCGGTTGTGTGCCTTTGAAAAATTATTTTCCACAACGTCATTATGGCATTGTCATTCGTAAAGGAAAATTCCTCGTCCCTGCCGCTAAACGCTTTATTGAAATGATTCGCCCCGATTTCTTTACTGAACAAGTAGAACCCTCTAAATAAAGGACGACGCTGAACCAGGAATAACTCCGGTTTATAACCCCATCTAAAAAAAGCTGCCAGCCGATGGAAACATTTCCGTAAAATATTGTAAGTATTAACCAATGTTATAAACCTTAAGAGCCTTATTTATAATGGAAGAAATTCTAGAAATCCGCGATGGTTGCAGCACCCCTGAGCAACTCCTGAAAAGTCTGGCGTTTGCACGTTATCTGAAAATCTACAAACGTGAATTTATCGAACATCTGGAATCCCGTCCAGAAAAACGTCAGCACGAAGCCCGCCCCCGTATTAGCTTTATTAAGAGTATTGAGCCGCGAGAAATCGTTGCAATGCTTGATGAAAAACGTCTTTCCAGCAAAGAACAGCATGAGCGTAACCGCGAATTGGTGCGCTTTCTTGATGGTGCCTTTCATCATTATCGTGGACGTGCTTATTCCCGCTTAGTACGTCTACAAAATGCCGTGGTGGCAGGAGGAGAAGAAACCCCTGACACCGTTAAAGAACGTGTCACAGGCAAAGCCCAGCATTTATCCAAACTCATTTTAGAAACCCGTCGCCAACTGCTGAACAAAGTGGGGCTAGACATGGGCGTGCGCCGTACCCAAGGCTTAAGCGTATCGCCTAACGTCACCGCAGGCGAAATTTCTGGGCACTATCTCAATCTGCCTGCGGATTATGTCAATCTCGCTTATGTGCCATTGACAGTCGCTGCGGATATCCAAACCGGGGTGAACTACAATACACCGTCCAACAAACGTGCATTACCCTTCTATGAACTGCCTCACAATCCATTCAATGCCGAAGCTTTTGCCCCTGAAGAATGGGTCTCCGTGGCTTTGCAAGTGGGCGCTTGGTTAATTGTGGCGTATTTGCACAAATCACGCGGTTGTATTGAAATGGAACCCGGTCTATTAAATCTGTTTCCTTTTGGAAAAGTTGATGAAATTCAAGCAGATCGCCGTCCAGACGGCTTGTTTTTCTTTGGTGATCCTAATGCTGATGAACAACAAGACTTGGGTTATTTCTGGGATGAAACCAACTCAGTATTAATCGGTTGCGTGCCTAATCATGATCCATTGAAATACTTTGGTTATGCTAAAAAACCCATTCTCACCTTGCACAATGTTTTGGCTATTCGCAAAGGCGAAATGCCGCTACATTGTGGTTGTACTCGTTATGTCATGCGCTTTGGCGAGGAAACTGGTGAACCCTATATTGCTGACATGTTGGTGAAAGCCGATGATATGGGGCGTGTGGCGCTAGAAAGCGGTATCGATGGACAACTACATCCGATGTTTTATGGTACAGAAACCGGCGCTTTTGCCTGCCTTGATGGTTTTAGCGAACAAGCTAAGCTCATGATGCAAGGCCGCGAAGTGGGTTATAACAATGCGATGGGTTCTAATGCTCGACAAATTGTGCCGATCACTGAAGCTGAAGAAGTAGAACAAGCTGATGTTTTAGATGTCTTGTTGTATATGAACAACTTTAACCTCATTGAAGAAGATGGCTGCACGATCAAAATAGACATGAGCGTTGATGAAGCTATTGAACATTTTCGCCTAGGTGAACGTGTGGCAGCCGGTAGCACTCAAACCCATCGAGGCAGCAAAGAAAGTAGTTATTGGGCGAACCCTTTTCCTTTATTGAAAGATAATCAAGGACAAGTCCTACATCAAGAATTATACGAGCAATTTAAAAACAATGAAGCGCGTTTTATTTCTGAAATGAAAAATTTAGTGGCACAAGATGAAATGCTGATTGGTGTAGCTTGTAGCCAACTCATGGCCGGTGCTTTCAAAGATAACAGCGATGAAGATGTAGATCGTTGTCACTACCATAGTCGAGAAGCCATTGAGCAAGAAGGCCCTGCACGTCTAGCTGAAGACTTAATTGACTTAATCAAAAAACGGGCTTTACTGAAACGAGAACAACTAGGCGGACGCGCTAGCCAAGTCAGCGTGACAGTGGCTTTAATCGGTGATAGTCGTACTGGTAAATCAGAAACCGCCGAGAAAATGGAAGGTATTTTAAGTTTACAAGTGATTTAGCCCACATCAATCAGTAAAATGTGAGGGGTAATGCTGCTCTAAGCGGTGTTATCCCTACATTTCTACGATTCATATCAGCGGGCTTATACAACACCTTCCTATAAAATACTCGCATTCTTTGTTAATTCGAGCTTTCATTCTATCTTCAATAGACTTGTTGCGAGGGGTAGGCATCGTAGCGAAAAGGTGTGGTTTTGAGGCGGTTTTTTCGGTTTTTTGAGACGAATAGTGGGCTATTGGTTGAGAAAAAGCGGAAAAACAGGCCAAAATCCACGCCTTTGCAGTCAACGAATACCCCTTGCAACAGGTCTAATATTCACGGTTATATCAATGTCATCCAACATGTGGGAAGAAACTTATTATTGGCTGCTTGAATCATCTAGTTGGTGGTTCAATTATGTCATGGCTTATTTAACTCAAAATCCTGACTTATTCGGTATCAGTAAAGGGCGTTATATTGCAGCCGGGATTCTATTGTTATTATTGCTTTGGTTAGTGTGGCGAGGAATAAGCTGGTTAGGATCGGTGACAAGCTTGTATTTTCTTGCGGCTTTAACGCCCAAAGCGCGTATGACTCGGATTGTGGGACATGTGGATGGGGACACCGTAAAAGTAGAAGCGCCTAATAAAGGGGATAAACCCGTTTCAATTCGTTTCATTGGTGTAGATACGCCAGAAAGTCGAAGATCGTTGTATATGAAAATCGCCCCTTTTGGTCAGCAAGCATCAGACTATACAAAGCGACGTTTACCCCGTGGACAAAAAGTGATTTTGCGCTATGACAAGACGAGAAATGATAAGTTTGGGCGGGAATTGGCGTATATCTATTTGCCCAATGGTGAGTTTTATAATGCGACTTTGTTAAAAAAGGGCTATGCATGGGCTGCACAGTATGCCCCTAATTTGAAGCATAAAGCCCATTTTGATCGACTACAACGGGTGGCGCAGAAAAAGAAAAAACCTATTTGGTGTGTTTATGATGATTCCAAGACTTTGAGTCAAGCCTATAAGAACAGCGCGGACTATCGAGCTTTTCAGAAAAAATAATCAGATCGCCTTTATCAGGTTGAATACAAAAAAGGACAACACCCATTGCAGCGGTGTTGTCCTTCAAGTTCCATAAAACAATGATGGTTTTTAAGTATTACGCTTCACTATTAATACGTTGAATCAATTCACGCAGTACATCATCGGCTGTTTCATTGCTGATTTGACAGGTGCCTGCTTTAGCATGACCACCGCCACCATATTCCAGCATCAATTTACCAATATCCACGTTGGAATCTCGATTAACAATAGAAGCGCCCACTGCAAATACCGTATTCTGTTGTTTTAATCCCCACAGCACATGCATAGAGACTTTGCATTCAGGATATAAAGCGTAAATCATAAAACGATTAGCCGCATAAATGTCTTCTTCTCTGCGCAAATCTATCACGACAATATGTTTATGTACCTGAGCGCATTTCTCAATTTGATGCATAGATGATTTCTGATGCTCAAAATATAAGTCAATGCGTTCTTTTACATCCGGCATATCCAGCACTTCTTCAATCGTGTGATCTTTACAATAATCGATCAAAGCCATCATCAAGGCATGATTAGAAATGCGGAAATCTTTAAATCGTCCTAAACCAGTACGCGCATCCATCAGGTAGTTTAATAGCACCCAACCTTTAGGAAATAAGATTTCCTCGCGTGAGAATTGTGCAGAATCGCCTTTATCTACCGCATCCATCATTTCCTGACTAATATCTGGAAAAGCCTCTGCCCCACCATAATAGTTATAGACCACTCGCGCAGCCGAAGGGGCATCAGGGTCTAGGATATAATTATCGGGTGCCGAACCCGTATTGCGTAACACCTCGCTAGAATGGTGATCAAAGACCAAGTGCGCACCCGGAACATAGGGTAAATTGGTGGTAATGTCCTGTTCGGTGATGTCAATTTTGCCATCCTGCATATCTTTAGGATGAACGAATTTGATTTCATCGAGCAGGCCTTTTTCTTTCAGTAATACCGCGCAAATCAGACCATCAAAATCGCTCCGTGTGACCAGTCGATATTTTTGCGACATGCTGTATCCTCCGCTCATAGATACGTATATAAAGGTTAATAGACTTGTTGCGAGGAGTCTTCATCGGCTGCAAAGGCGTGGATTTTGGTCGGGTTTTCCGCTTTTTTTCGTTAAATAACCAGTTATTCGCCTCAAAAAACCGAAAAACCCGCCTCAAAACCACACCTTTTCGCTACGATGCTGACCCCTTGCAACAAGTCTAATAAATCAATCAGTTGAATTCTTTTTTTTCAGCTATTTGTCAACTATTATAACCAGCCATGAAGTAAACATCTAGTGAGCCGACTGATAGACAAAAAATGAACTGATCAGAATTGAACATTCAGTGATTGTTCAATAGCAAATAAAAGACCATAAAAGAAATATTGATTAGACTGGTTGCGTGAGACTGTTTTGCCGTCGGTATCTTAAACCTGGATAAGCCTGATGCAGGCTCTTGCAGCAAGTCTATTATGAGTCCAGGATTTTTTAATCGCTGCACCGTGCGTATAATAGCCTTTGCAACCCATCTAATAGATTTTTTCGGGATGAAAGCATCTCTTATCTGTCTCAATTCCGCCACTTTCCTGCTTTTTCAATCAAAAACAAGTTTAATATTCTCATGCACTTACCTGAACTTCTACCGTGGCATCAAGTGCTGTGGGAACAACTCCAAACGGCGCGTCGTGAACAGCGCATGCCTCACGCGCTATTGCTCAGCGGTGTTAAAGGCATGGGCAAACAACGCTTTGCTCAGCGTCTTAGTTGGAGTTTATTGTGCGAGCAACCTGATAATTCAACAGGCACGCCCTGCGGACAATGCAAGCCCTGTCATTTACTGCACGCTGATACCCATCCTGATTTTCTGCCCATAGTCCCTGAAGCTGAAGGCAAAATGATTAAAATCGCGCCCATTCGAGCTTTGCAGAATTTTTCTAGTTTGACGGCTAATTATGGACGTTACCATCTGATTTTGCTGCACCCAGCAGAAGCGATGAATCCTAATGCAGCCAATAGTTTATTAAAATTACTCGAAGAGCCACCGTCAGACACCTTACTCATCTTAATCAGTCATCATCCTCAAAAACTTTTGCCGACTATTCGCAGTCGTTGCCAACAGTTAGATTTTAATCGTCCTGATCCTGATTTAAGTCGTACTTGGTTGGAACAACAATTCAATGAATCCTCCTTAAATGTCGATTTATTATTGAATTTACAAGCTCGCGCACCTTTAGCTGCATTAGCAATGGCTGAACAAATGCCCAAGCGTCAACAGGTGTTTAATAGCTGGCAAGCCTTGTTAGACAAACGTCAAGAACCTTTAGCCACGGCTGCACAATGGCTGGAATTTGAACCTTTAAGCATACTAGAATGGTTGATTAGCTGGACAATGGATTTAATTCGTTGTCGTAGTTTAGATAATGCCGATGGCGTACAAAACCATGACTTGCAAAATGCTTTACTGGTATTAAGCCATCGTTTTCAACCCCGTTTTTTATTTGATGTATTAAATGAACAATTACAACTGCGCCAATTGTTATTGCAAGATACCTCAGTTAAACCACAGAGTTTAATGGAAGATTTAGCCTTGTCTTGGTTGGAAAAAATAATGTAGAAGCTGTCTACCCCTCGCAACAAGTCTATTCTAGGAGATACTTATGTCCATGTTTGATATTGACACGCTTAACCAACAATTTGGTATTGCAGAACAATTAAGCTTTGAACTTAAAGCTAAGGACTTTCCCATTGTAAACATCAGCAATGCCAGTGCTCATGCCAGCATCGCACTGCAAGGTGGACATCTGATGACTTACCAGCCTCAAGGCCAAGCGCCTGTGATCTGGCTCAGCCAAGATGCCAAATATGTGGTGGGAAAATCTATTCGCGGCGGTGTGCCTATCTGTTGGCCTTGGTTTGGGCCACATGCAGAAGATGCCAGTCAACCAGGGCATGGACATGCGCGTACTGTAATGTGGGACGTCTTAGACACCACCGCACTCGATGCTGCGACCACACAGATTCGCTTGCAATTACAAATGACTGAGAACACTCACAGACATTGGTCACACAATACGCCTGTACAAGTATGCATTACGGTAGGCGCGAATTTACAAGTGGAATTAGTCACTCGTAATGACACTGAACAAAGCCTCACGATCAGCGAAGCACTGCATACTTATTTCAATATCAGCGACATTAGTGATGTGCGTATTCTAGGCTTAGAAGATACGAGTTTTCTGGATAAAGTAGAGGGTATGCAACGCAAAACACAGCAAGGTGTAGTGAATATCGCCTCTGAAGTGGATCGCGTTTATCTCAATACGGCAGCAGATTGTGTCATTGAAGACCCTGGGTTTAAACGATGTATACGTATTCAAAAAACTGATAGTCAATCCACTATTGTTTGGAACCCTTGGATTGAAAATGCTAAAAAAATGGGCGATCTTGGAGAACAAGGCTATCGCCGCATGTTATGTGTAGAAAGTGGAAATGCTTTGGAAAATAGCGTAGAGATAGCACCAGGAGAGAGCCATCGCTTAGCCGTGGTATACAGCGTGGAAACATTATAAATCTCTACATTAGCTTGTATCCGCAGACAAACTATGTGCGGATACTTTACTGCCGAATATTCATCAGTTGTGGAAACTGTTTCAAATACATCTGCATTTGATTAATATCAAATAATTCTATGGCTTTTAGAATACTTTGTGCCCATAGAACAAATCTATTGTACTGATGCTCTTCACCAAGACACAAAATTTCTTGTGCAAAAACCTCTATCTCATTAATAGATGAATGTGAGCTAAAGGCTTGCCAACGGGCAAACAGTTGCTTTTCTTGAGTCAATCGTTGCAAGGTTTCAGGTAAAGGTGATACTGATGGTGATGTATTTTGTATATCCAAGGTGCGCGTGGTGTCTAAACTCGCTACGGGTTCATCATGCTCCACCTTTTCCACCTGTGGAAAATGTAGATAAAAACAAGTACCACTACCTAAAGTACTACGAAATTCAACGGTGCCTTGCATCAAGTTCATCAGACGTTGAGTGATAGTCAAACCTAAACCTAAGCCACCATATTCTTCTCGGCGTTGTGAGGATTGTTGTCCAAATGCGGCAAAAATTTTGGCTTGTTCTTCGGGTTTAATACCAATACCGGTATCTTCAACTTCAATCTGCAAATCCATCTTATTGCCCTGCTCTATTGGCACCGCATGAATGCGGAGTGTCACCTCACCTTGTGCTGTAAATTTAATCGCATTACCCAGTAGATTAAATAATATCTGACGTAAACGTGCTTCATCGAGATAAATAAAATGAGGCACGTTTTCATTAATTTTGAGCGTGAAATTCAATTGCTTTTGTTGAATTTGAGGCCAAAACAAATTTTCTAATTCCTGGGCTAAGGTACGAATATTTAATTCGCTATACTCAAGATGCAATTGACTGGCTTCTAGTTTCGATAAATCCAGCATGTCATTAATCAGTTTCAGCAGGCTTTCTCCGCTGTTGTACATCACACGCAGATATTCTGATTGTTGTGGGTCTTTGATTTGCTGGCGCAGAAGATGATTGAAACCTAAAATAGCATTCATGGGGGTACGTATTTCATGACTCATGGCAGCCAGAAAGCGTGATTTTATTTGATTGGCTTCTTCTGCATCTTGTTTAGCTTTTTGTAACTCTTTTTGGTGTTGTTCTATTTGTTGCAGCATATCATTGAAACCCTGCATTAATCCTTGTAGCTCTTCTCCTCCATGTGGCCTAGCACGAAGTTGGTAGTTTTTACTCGTAGATACTTTTTTAATAATACCTAATAGATGTAATAAAGGACGGCTAATGGTACGTTGTAATAAATCAGCTAAAACAAAAGCTATAGTTAAAGCAATGAGCAAAACGCTAGGAATAAAAACAGCATAGGTTTTGATGCGTGCATCTAAACGCGATAAGTCCACTTGCAAATACACCCAGGCAATGATTTTTTGTTTGCCTATGACTGGACGTGCAATATCTAAATGTTTTTCATGAAATTCTTGATGTATTTTAATCGGCAATTTATGCGAATTTTTTCTATATTGTTGTAAAGGATGAGGCGGGGTGTATTCGCTGAGTAGACCGCGAGAAGGAAAGTATAAAGCGGCATAGATGATTTCAGGATGATTCTCAAGATGTTCTAATAAGAGTGTATGTGTATCATCAAAAGCACCAAATAATAAAGGTGCATCCATGTTTTTCGCCGTTGCTTCGGCCACAATGGAGAAATCACGCACTAAACTTTGACGCACAGCACCTAGACTTTCATGTACAAAAAATACAATAACTACTAATAAGGTGCTGCCCGTGGTCAACATGAACATCAATAATAGGCGCTTACGCAATGTCCCTAGATATTGCAACATATTTCCATCCTTGCTCACAGCTTTTGCATCATCTCTAATTAATCAATGATCCGAGCGAGTTTTAATAACTTGTAATGCAGTTTAATATGAGCTTGTTGAGCAGCTTGACGATTAATTTCAAATTTTATAGCTTGTTTTTCTGAGTACAAACCAATCATACCGCCTTGTTTGGCAAAACCAGGAGATTCTCCAACTGTTAATACGGCATGATGTTGTACTGCTTTTAATAAAGTGGGCAATAAAGAAAAAGCGGAAGTGGTTAAAAACACCAATTCACATTGACGCGCTTCTAAAGGTTGACGTAGATAATGAACCTGTATGGCTCGACCCTCTACTGTTTCTTCTGCCAGTGCTGCTTCTAGCTTGCCTTGAAAAGGATTAGCCCCTAATACGCACAGGCGCAAGGGGCTATTAGACGTGGCAAAGTGGCTGGCAGGCCATTTTACGAAGTAAGTGAAATGTAATAAAAAAACAGCTTTCACCTGATATTCGTGAAAATGAGCCTCTTGTCCTTGCAGATTCGGACTAGAAAAGATCGAAAACAGGCTTAGGAAGGCGTAGATAAAGGCGTTTGAGCGCATGATGTTTGTATCAAAGAAAAAAATTGTGACTCAGGCAATTGTTGAGTCTGGGTAAGCACTTCATGTAAGCCAGACACAAACACAGATTCTCCAGCCACATACATTTGATGATGTTGTAAATCCGCCAAATCAGTCGCTAAAGCAGTCGCCACTTTATCGGCATCCGAATCTTCTTGATCTGTCAGCAAAGGTCTGTATGTGAATTGATCCAAGGCATCCGTCCAAGCTCGACAGAGATTATTCATATAATGCCCAGCTGGGGTGTTGGCTATCCAATATAATCGAATAGATTCCGCACGTTCCACTGACACGGTTTGTTCAATTAAACTTTTAAGCGCTGCAAAACCATCGCCTTGAGCCACAAAAATCAAATGTGTACCAGCTTCTTGGTGTAAGACGAAATCGCCTTCAGGGCCTTGCAATTCTATCGTATCGCCGACGCTGACTTGTTTAAACAAGGTGGATAGAAATTCATCCGAATCTGTGTTGCGCAAATGAAACTGTAAATGGTGACCATCGCAAGGACAACTAGCCATTGATAAGGCTGATGTACTGCTCATTTTACGAACAGGATTAGATTCTGTGCCCTCTATACTGAAGCTTAATCGAGCCCCTTGCCCCGCCATAAAACGCAAACTTTGAGTTTTCGGTGTTTGTAACTGCAAAATCAATAAATCATCACTGGAGCGAATACATTGTTTCACGCTGGTGCGAATGTTTTGCAAAGGAATATCTTCTACATGTTGTGCTTCAGCGGCTTCTAAGGTGGCATCGGTCGCCGCCGTGTAGGAGCACATCAACACATAACCTAGATTTTGTTCAGTCGGGCTAAGTTCATAGCTATGTTCACGGATTTTTAGCGTTTCACCCGATATGACACGGGCTTTACAGGCTCCACAATGACCACTGGTACAACCATAATTCAAATGCAAACCCGCATTCAATGCCGCTTCTAATAAAGAATGCTGACCTTCCAATAAAAACTCTTTACCACTGGGGATGACTTTAATGGTGGCTGATAACAAACGCAAAAAAGTATCGCGCACCAATAACTCGGTTTTGCGCTGAGAGACTTTAGGATGTTTGCACAGTTCTTCGTGTAACCATTCTTGCAATGCTTTTAAACTGGGATGGGGCGAGGCTTGTTGTGCGCTGTCTAATTGGTGTTCTAGTTGTTCGGCTAATTGTGCGTAGTGTTGCAAAGCAGCGCGTGTTTCAACTAATTCATAGCTTAAATGTGTGAGGCGTTTTGCCAGCACTTCAGGCGGAGGTAATGAAGTTTGTTCTCGATCAGAAGGAGAAGCATGGGTGCGAATGTGGCGCACCCGTTCTAAGGCTGAATCATCTTCTAAATGTGCTTGAGGATAAGCACGTAATAAGTCTGAAGCTTTAATCATGCCTTCAAACGTGGATAATTCATTATTAAGAATTTTTTTCTGTAAAGCGCCTCGACTCGCACCGACTAAACGCGCCGCACGAGACACCGTTAATAATTGTGGCATGTCATCTTCTCCTTATGAATGATCGGAAAACAAGAGTTTAGGACTCATGCATGGCTTTAAGCTAATTCAGCTTTCCATTTGATATTACAGCCTATACTAGGATATTGCTGTGTAGCGGGAATCATCTCGCCCGCTAATAATTGATCCATAGCCGCCATCAATTCATGACCGGTGACAGGTTGATTGTTTCTAGGCGTGGAAGCATCAAAACGACCGCGATACACACATTCTAAATCCGCATTAAATAAATAAAAATCGGGGGTGCACGCAGCTTGATAAGCTTTTGCAATGGCTTGGCTTTCATCGTATAAGTAAGTAAAACAATGATCAAATGAGGCGGCCAGTTCAGCCATCTTTTCCGGTGCATCATCAGGATAATTCGCCACATCATTGGCATTAATGGCAATGCTTTGAATTGAATATTTTTTTATAATATTGACTAACTGCGGAAAAATATGCTTAACATAAGGACAATGATTACAAATAAACATGATCATAGTGCCTTTGTCGCCTTTTAACTGAGACAAGTGTTGCACAGCCCCCGTCGCAGGTTCAGGTAAAGAAAAATCCGTTGCCACGGTACCTAAAGGCAACATTGTAGAAGGGGTTTCAGACATGCCATGTTCTCCTTAAAATAACTTTCTGCATCAATGCGATTGAATTATCCAGATAGGGACACCATTACTTTGCTTTAGATATAATTGATATTCAATTCATCAGTTAATCGCTTATATATTTCTAGTCTTTTATTTATTCACTTAGCGTGCATCAGTTGAAGCTTATTTTATGATGGAACTCTCATACATTAACCACCTATCCTCTGTGTCTGCGACGCAATGGAACGGCTTGAGCGATGGGCGCAATCCCTTTGTGCAACATGCATTTCTTAATGCCCTAGAAACTTGTGATTGCCTGCATCCTTTTGGCTGGCAACCGCTACACATAGTCGTCCACGAGCACGATCAGCTGGTGGGCGCGTTGCCCTTATACATTAAAAGCAATTCTTACGGTGAATTTGTATTTGATTGGGCTTGGGCTTCGGCCTATGAACGCAGTGGTCGAGCTTATTACCCGAAACTGGTCTGCTCCATCCCTTACACACCTGCGACAGGGCCGCGATTATTAGTGCATCCAGAGGCCGATCAACATACCGTGAAACAGTGGCTTGTCCAAGGTGCGCTGCAAATGGCGCAGCAGCAAAAACTCTCTTCATTACATTATTTATTTACTAATCAAGAAGATACCGACTTCTTGCGCGAGAGTGGTTTAATGCTACGTCTAGGCTATCAATTTCATTGGGATAATGCTGATTATCGAGATTTTGATCATTACCTAGAACAATTCACCTCGAAAAAACGTAAACAAATTAAACGTGAACGGCGTGACGCGCAAAACAGCGACGTAGAGATCGAGATTTTAGACGGCTATCAAGCTCAAGAACATCATTGGCAAGCTTTCCATCAATTTTACAGTTCTACCTTTGAACGTAAATCAGGTATTCCTACCTTATCTCTGGCTTTTTTTCAAACGCTGGCGCAGACCATGCCAGAAGCCATTGTGTTGGTGATGGCGCACAATTCACAGGGTTATGTGGCGGGTGCGTTTAATCTGCGCGGCACTGATGCGCTGTATGGACGGCATTATGGCTGTATCGAACACTATCGCCATCTGCATTTTGAAATTTGCTATTATCAAACATTAGAGTATTGTATAGCGCAAAAATTACAGCGTTTTGAAGCAGGTGCACAAGGTGAACACAAACTCAGTCGGGGTTTTATCCCCACACCAACGTGGTCTGCTCATTGGTTGGCTGATAAACCTTTTTCTCAACTCATCCAAGGTTTTTTGCAGCATGAAACCAAAGCAATGCTGAGTGACATTGAAGATTTAAAAACCCATGCGCCCTTCAAACAAAAAAGCCTCTAAGCCCCATATGCGCCGCCCTTACTGGATTCCTTTTAATGCCCCAGCCGATGACTTTCCCCCTCTGGAACACGCCCTAGAACAGCCTGATGGCCTGTTAGCCATTGGCGGCGATCTCAATGTTCGTCGTTTGTTGGTGGCTTACCAACGGGGTATTTTCCCCTGGTATAGCGACGACCAGCCGATTCTATGGTGGTCGCCTGATCCGCGTATGGTGCTGTTTCCTGAACAACTCAAAGTCTCGCGTAGCCTGCGTAAAAACATCCGCAATAGTGGCTTTCGCGTGACCCTAAACCAAGCCTTTGAAGCCGTGTTATTTGCCTGTGCCCGCGTACCCCGCCGCGATCAAGAAGGCACCTGGATCACCGCCGACATACAAACCGCCTACACCCGCTTACACGAACAAGGCTTTGCCCATTCCGTCGAATGCTGGTACCAAGATCAATTGGTCGGCGGTTTATACGGTGTGAGTCTTGGCAAAGTATTTTTTGGCGAATCCATGTTTAGCTTAATGAGCAACGCCTCCAAAGTGGCTTTTACGCGCTTTGTCGAATACTTGCACACACAAGATTACCGCTTAATTGATTGCCAAATTCACAGCGAACACCTCGCCAGTCTGGGTGCCCAGCCCATCACACGCAAAGCCTTCAAACAATGCCTAGAAACGGCCTGCACCTCCCTAGAACCCGCCAATGATTGGCCCACAGAACTCTAAATATATGCGTCCTTTTGTCCAGCATCGCCAGCTTAACCTCTACGCCACACCGCCGCATGATTGCAGCTACCTGCCGGGCAATGAAGCTACCACTATCTTTCTTGACCCCTACATGCACAAAGACCCGCATCTGTATAGCAACCTGTCTTCGCAAGGTTTTCGGCGCAGCGGCGATCATCTCTATCGCCCGCACTGCCCCAATTGCCAAGCCTGCGAATCTGTGCGTGTGCCGGTGTGGGACTTCAGCTTTAGCCGCAACCAAACACGCACCTGGAAAAAAAATCAAGATTTAGACATCTTAGCCTGCGCCCCCGTGTATCGCGCCGAACACTTCCAGCTCTATCGCCACTACATCGCCCAACGCCATAAAGGCGGCGGCATGGACGATCCCACGCCCGATACCTACATGCAATTTCTCACCAGCCATTGGGCCGATACCTGTTTTTATGAATTTCGCTTAGAGGGCAAACTGCTCATGGTCGCCATTGTCGATCTGTTTGACCACGGCTTATCTGCTGTTTACACCTTCTTTGATCCACACACGCAATACGCCCAGCGTAGCCTAGGGCGTTATGCCGTGTTGTTTGAAATTTACGAAGCCAAACGGCTTAATCTTAGTTGGTTATACTTGGGCTACTGGATTCAAGATTGCCAAAAAATGCGTTACAAAACCGACTACAAACCGCTAGAACACTATATACAAGGTGAATGGCAGCGCAAAAAAACCACTGAATAGACATTACATCGTCTGCGTCATAAAACCCAAGGATGACAGGAAAATCCCCCCTAGACCCTTGAAGATGCGCGTATTGCACATACAAAACAGCCAGTCAAAGTATTTGCACACAGCGCATAGCAGGCTCTGTTGACATTTGGAGGCTAGCGGCTTTTTACCCCCTTTCCGTGCTGACAACGTTATTTTTTCTACCCGTAGAATGAAAAATATCTTGTCCGCTCAAAATGTGGCTAACAATCCCATCAGCCCCAAATATCAACAAAGCCTAGAGACACACCGACTGAAAAAGCAGCGGGAAATAGAGTCTAAAAACCAATGCAGTATTTTCTTAGGGCAAAATCGCCTACAATTCCCTCCCCCCAAACATCTTAGAGCAAGACACAGCCATTATGTCCAAACGTGATTATTACGAAATTCTCGGCGTGCAAAAAAACGCCTCCCAGGCCGAACTGAAAAAAGCCTATCGGCGTTTAGCGATGAAATATCATCCTGATCGCAATCCTGATGATCAGGAATCCGAGCAAAAATTCAAAGAAGCCAAAGAAGCCTATGAAATTATCAGTGACGACCAAAAACGTGCGGCTTATGACCAATTTGGTCACGCCGGAGTCGAAGGCGGTGCCGGCATGGGCGCGGGTGGCGAAGGCTTTGGAGGTGGTTTCGGCGACATCTTTGAAAGTGTCTTTGGCGACATGTTTGGCGGAGCGGCAGGCGCACGAGGCGGGCGCTCACGGGTCTATCGTGGGGCTGATTTACGCTATGACCTGAGCCTCAGCTTAGAAGATGCCGTCGCCGGTACTGAAGAAAAATTACGCATTCCTTCCCATGTGAAATGCAAAGTGTGTAACGGCACAGGCGCTAAAAAAGGCAGCAGCCCCACCACCTGCTCCACCTGCGGTGGTGTCGGTCAAGTGCGTATGCAACAAGGCTTTTTCTCCGTCCAACAGACCTGCCCTAACTGCCAAGGCACCGGGCAAATGATCAAAGACCCTTGCGATGCCTGCCACGGAGAAGGGCGCATACAAGAACACAAAACCCTATCCGTCAAAATTCCTGCGGGCGTAGACAGTGGCGACCGCATTCGCCTGTCAGGTGAAGGCGAAGCCGGACAAAATGGTGGCCCTCCCGGTGATTTATACGTGCAAATCAGCGTCAAAGCACATCCGATTTTTTCCCGCGAAGACAACCACTTATTTTGCGAAGTGCCGATCAGCATCACCACCGCAGCTCTCGGCGGCGAGTTAGAAGTGCCCACCTTAAGCGGGCGCGTCATGCTAAAAATCCCCCCAGAAACCCAATCGGGCAAACAATTTCGTTTAGCGGGCAAAGGGGTCAAACCCGTGCGCGGCGGCCCTATCGGCGATTTACACTGCCGCGTGACAGTGGAAACCCCCGTCAACCTCACGACACATCAAAAAGATTTGCTGCACGAATTTGAAGAAAGCATGAAAGGCGGCAATTCCCCACATAATCCTAAATCCAAATCCTGGTTTGAAAGCGTTAAACACTTTTTTGAGGATTTGAAAGCTTAGTCATCAGCGCCATGAGCTTTTTTCTTTGAAAAAATGTCATGGCGCTATTTTCATGATAGAACTCATGTTAATCAGTTGTGCCTGCTTTAAATCTATTTAAGGTGCTCAAAAGGATATATATTTTGTTACCCATTTTTGAAAAAAAAAATATCAACATGGTGGTGAGTGATCAATATATATCACCCTTTGATGTACTCATAGCTAACAGCGATACTTTAGATTTATTAAAAACAATACCTGATGCAGTAGCCGAATTGATTGTTAGCTCACCGCCTTACAACTTAGGGAAATCTTACGAAAATCGACAACATTTTAGAGAATACTTAGGCTTTCAAAAAAAAATTATAGAAGAGTGTTATCGAATATTGAAACCTGAAGGCAACTTTTGTTGGCAAGTGGGAAATTATGTAGAAAAAGGCGAAGTATTTCCATTAGATATATATTATTACGATTTCTTTAAATTTGATCTTAATATGAAGTTAAGAAACAGAATTATCTGGCACTTTGGACATGGATTACATGCTTCAAAAAGATTTTCGGGTCGATATGAAACCATACTGTGGTTTTCTAAAGAAGATAATTATATTTTTAATTTAGACCCAGTACGCGTGCCTTCTAAATATCCTGGCAAACGGCATTTCAAAGGTGATAAAAAAGGTCAGCCCTCTTGTAATCCTAAAGGTAAAAATCCTTCAGATATATGGGACATCATCACTCATGATTTTGATACTTGTTTATGGGACATCCCAAATGTTAAATCTAATCATCCCGAAAAAACATTGCATCCATGCCAATACCCTATAGAACTCATCGAGCGTTTAGTGTTATCTATGACGCATGAACAAGGCATTGTTCTTGATCCTTTTATGGGAGCGGGTTCTACCTTGTTAGCTGCATTATTGCATGACCGACGAGCGATAGGTGTTGATAAAGAAAAAGAATATTTTGATATTACAAAATCAAGAATTAATGAATTAAAAAATGGCACACTGAGAAAAAGAGAACTGGGTAAACCAGTACACCAGCCCACAGGCAAGGAAAAAGTATCACAAATGCCTGATGAATGGAAAAAGGAACATAAGCAAGGAACATTATTGTGATCATTGCCGCCGAATATTCATTTAATCAAGGTAAAGAATTACTTGAAGAACAATATGCCAGTTACTTTGATGACATCAAATCTATTATCAAGAGGGTAAATGCTGCACAATGTAAAAATAAAAGAAGTGATGAAAAAACAATGCGTGGCAAAGTTTTATATAGCCCCATTGCTCTCAATCAAGAATTTAAGCATTATTTCACACCAAAAGGTTGGAAGAATCATAAAGTTGAATGCGATTATGCTAATGAACATTATGTGGATGGTTATCAACCTAAATCAATCGGAAAAAAACCCTACCGAGATATGGATTTTGTAAAAGACCAGGTAGGTGTGGAAGTGCAATTCGGAAAATACGCATTCATGGTTTATAACGTGTGTGCAAAAATGACTATTTTTAGCAAATTAGCAGGCATAAAAGTGGGTGTTGAAATAGTCCCCGTCAAAGATTTAGCTGATGAAATGTCTTCTGGTGTCAGTTATTTTGAGCAATTTGTCTGGGACTTAAAAAACCGAGGTGTCTCAAATATTGACCTGCCCGTATTGATTCTAGGTCTTGCACCTTGATGTCCCTTCCTACTGCTTTCTTTAATTCAGGCTTTCATTAAGAGTATCAGTCTCCCATGCCAAAACGCACAGACATTCATAGTATTTTAATCATCGGCGCAGGGCCGATTGTCATCGGTCAAGCCTGCGAATTCGACTACTCCGGCGCTCAAGCCTGCAAAGCTTTGCGCGAGGAGGGCTATCGCGTCGTTTTAGTCAACTCCAATCCCGCGACCATCATGACCGATCCTGGTATGGCAGACGCGACCTACATCGAACCGATCCACTGGGAAACCGTGGAGCGGATTATCGAGAAAGAAAAGCCCGATGCCATTTTGCCCACCATGGGCGGACAAACCGCGCTGAATTGTGCGCTGGATTTAGCCCATCACGGAGTGTTGGACAAATACGGCGTAGAGCTCATCGGCGCGACAAAAGAAGCGATTGATAAAGCCGAAGACCGTGAGAAATTCCGCACAGCGATGCGCAAAATCGGGCTAGACATGCCGCGTTCAGCAATGGCGCATAGCATGGAAGAAGCCATGCAGGTGCAAGCAGAAATCGGTTTTCCTTCCATCATTCGTCCGTCTTTTACGATGGGCGGCAGCGGTGGTGGCATTGCTTACAATAAGGAAGAATTCGCTGCGATTTGCGAGCGCGGCTTGGATGCTTCGCCGACCAGCGAGTTGTTGATTGAAGAATCTGTGATTGGTTGGAAAGAGTATGAAATGGAAGTGGTGCGTGATCACAAAGACAATTGCATCATTATTTGCTCTATTGAAAACCTTGATCCTATGGGTGTACACACGGGCGATTCTATTACCGTGGCACCGATTCAAACCCTGACGGACAAGGAATATCAAATCATGCGCAACGCTTCTATTGCGGTGCTGCGTGAAATCGGCGTGGATACGGGTGGCTCGAATGTGCAGTTTGCGATCAACCCTGAAAACGGGCGCATGATTATTATTGAAATGAATCCTCGCGTGTCACGTTCTTCGGCGTTGGCTTCTAAAGCAACGGGCTTCCCGATTGCAAAAATAGCGGCGAAATTAGCCGTGGGCTACACCTTAGATGAACTGGCGAATGAAATGACGGGTGGTGCAACGCCTGCTTCATTTGAACCCAGTATTGATTATGTAGTCACTAAAATTCCACGTTTTGCTTTTGAAAAATTCCCCAAAGCTGACCCTATTTTGACCACACAAATGAAATCCGTCGGCGAAGTCATGTCGATGGGGCGCACGTTTCAAGAATCGCTGCAAAAAGCCTTGCGCGGCTTAGAAACAGGCATTGATGGCCTTGACCCCATGTTGTCTGAAGAGGAACGCCAAGATACTAATTTATTGCGTAACGCGATTCGCAACCCCAGCAGTGAGCGTTTGCTCTATGTTGGCGATGCGTTTCGTGCGGGTTGGAGCTTTGAAGAAGTACAAGAAGAAACCGGCATTGATCCGTGGTTTTTAGTACAAATCGCTCACCTTATTGATGAAGAAAGCGCCGTGGCTATGGGCAGCATGGAAGCACTGGATGCTGACCGCTTGTTTCAGCTTAAGCGCAAAGGCTTTTCTGACCGCCGCTTAGCCACACTGCTGGGCAGCACTGAAACCGCTGTGCGCACCTTGCGCCACGGTTTGAAAATTCGTCCAGTGTATAAGCGCGTGGATTCCTGCGCCGCAGAATTTGCCGCCTCCACCGCTTACATGTACTCCACTTATGAAGAAGAATGCGAAGCGCTACCCACAAACCGCGATAAAATCATGGTGTTAGGCGGTGGCCCTAATCGCATCGGACAAGGTATCGAATTTGATTATTGCTGCGTACAAGCGGTGTTAGCCCTGCGCGAAGACGGCTATGAAACCATCATGGTCAATTGCAATCCTGAAACCGTCTCCACCGATTACGACACCTCAGATCGCCTATTCTTTGAATCATTGACCTTGGAAGATGTATTAGAAATCATCCATTTAGAAAAACCCAAAGGCGTGATTGTGCAATACGGCGGACAAACACCGCTGAAATTAGCCCGTGATTTAGAAGCCGCAGGCGCACCCATTATTGGCACCAGCCCCGACTCCATTGATTTAGCCGAAGACCGGGAGCGTTTTCAACAATTAATTCATCAACTTGGCTTGCGTCAACCGCCAAATCGCACCGCTCGCGCTGAAGATGAAGCCTTAAGATTGGCAGAAGAAATCGGCTATCCATTGGTCGTGCGCCCTTCCTATGTGCTTGGCGGTCGTGCGATGGAAATTGTTAATTCTGAAGAAGATTTAAGCAATTACATGCACGTCGCCGTGAGCGTTTCAAATGATTCCCCCGTGTTGCTGGATCGCTTTCTCAATGATGCTGTTGAAGTCGATATTGATGCCATCTGCGATGGCAGCGAGGTCATGATCGGCGGCATTATGGAACACATTGAACAAGCGGGCATTCACTCTGGCGATTCCGCCTGCTCTCTGCCGCCTTACGGTTTATCGCCGATGATGCAGGACAAATTGCGCGATCAAATGAAACGCTTAGGCAAAGCCTTAAACGTCATCGGCTTAATGAATGCGCAATTCGCCATCCAGGGCGACGACATCTACGTGCTCGAAGTCAATCCCCGCGCCTCGCGTACCGTGCCCTTTGTGTCCAAAGCCACGGGACAAGCCTTAGCACGCATCGCTGCACGTTGCATGGTGGGGCAAACGCTGGAAGCACAAGGCGTAGAAGGCGAACACATACCGAACTATTACTCGGTCAAAGAAGCCGTGTTCCCCTTCATCAAATTCCCCGGTGTTGACCCGCTGTTAGGGCCCGAAATGAAATCCACAGGTGAAGTCATGGGCATTGGTCGCAGCTTCGGCGAAGCCTTTTACAAAGCGCAAAAAGCCGCCAGTATGCCGTTACCCAAAACCGGACAAGCCTTTATCAGCGTGCGTGACGAAGATAAAAGCGGTGCTATGGACGTGGCCCGCGAACTGCACGATTTAGGCTTTGAATTGGTCGCCACACGCGGCACGGCTAAACTACTGGCTGAAGCGGGTATTCCTTGCAAAAAAGTCAATAAAGTGCAGGAAGGTCGTCCACATATTTTGGATCAAATCAAAAACGGCGATATTGATTTCATCATCAACACCACGCAAGGCAAGCAAGCCATTGCTGATTCTCGCGCCATTCGCAGCCACGCGTTGCGCCACAAAGTCACCTACACCACCACGCTGGCAGGCGCACGCGCCACCGCCTTGGCATTACGCGCCAGTAATAGTAAAGTGGTGAATTGCTTACACGAACTCCACAAAGAGTTATAAGTCATTTAAGAAAAATAGAACGCCAACGGCGCAAGCGGTGCGACACAACCCCCTGTTTTATCTTAAACAGAAGCGGTGTTACATCTTTTGCGCCGTTTGCGTTGTTTCCCCGTTTCAAGATAGATGTTCTTAAAATATGAGGTTAGCACAATGCAAAAATCCCCTATGACCGTCAGAGGCGCACAATTATTACGCGATGAACTGAAAGAACGTAAAACTGTCATGCGCAGTAAAATCACCGAAGATATTGCTGAAGCCCGTGCTCACGGTGATTTAAAAGAAAATGCGGAATATCACGCAGCCCGTGAACAACAAAGTTTTAATGAAGGCCGCATTCAAGAAGTGGAAGGAAAATTGGGAGCCGCAGAAATCATTGATGTGACCAAACTCAACCCCAACGGCAAAGTCGTGTTTGGTGCGACTGTCACCTTGTTAGACATCAATAGCGAAGAAGAAGTGACTTATCAAATTGTCGGTGAAGATGAATCGAACATTAAAGAAAACCGAATTTCTGTCACCTCCCCCATTGCACGCGCTTTGATTGGAAAAGTCGCCGAAGATGAAGTAGAAGTGCAAGCACCCGGCGGCACCATTGATTATGAGATTTTGGATGTGAAATACGTATAGGGTTTTTCTGTTGCTTCTCGTTCAGTAGAATGGAATAGGCGCATTCTTATCACTTTTAATGAAAAATGAATATTCATGCGCCGTATTTCACCCCACAAAGCTTATTCCTCTAACGCCTCCCAACGTGCAAAACAAGTCTCTAATGTTTTCTCTAGTTCCCCCAAACGCTGCAAAGTGTCATTCACGATGCTTTGTTCTTTTTTATAGAAATCCGCGTGCGCAATGGCTTTGTGTAATTCACTGATGTCGGTTTCTAGTTGTTCTATTTGCAAAGGCAGTTGTTCGAGTTCTCGCTTTTCTTTATACGTGTGCTTTTTCTGCGGTGTGGCGGCTTTAGGCTTTTGTGGCTCTTGGCGCGAGCTGCGGGGACTGGCGGCTTCGCTTGGTATTGCTGCACCTGCTTTTTGTCGCTGTTGCACGGCTAACCAATCGGCATAGCCGCCCACATATTCATTAATCTCCCCGTCACCTTCAAACACTACAGTGGAGGTCACGACATTATCTAGAAAATCCCGATCATGGCTGACTAATAACAGGGTACCGGGATAGTCCATCAGCAGTTCTTCTAGCAACTCTAAAGTATCCACGTCTAAGTCGTTGGTTGGTTCATCCATGACTAATAAGTTGGCGGGTTGAGTGAATAATCGCGCTAACAGCAGGCGGTTGCGCTCCCCGCCGGAGAGGGATTTAACCGGAGAACGGGCGCGGGCGGCGGGGAATAGAAAATCGCTGAGATAAGACATAACGTGTTTTTGTGCGCCGTTGATCTCGACAAAATCTCGACCATCGCCAATCGTATCAACCACGCTCATATCGGGATCAAGTTGGGCACGCAGTTGGTCAAAATACGCCACTTGCAGCTTAGTACCATGCTGGACTTCGCCGCTGTTGGGAGTTAAATCCCCCAGCAGCAATTTCAGCAAGGTGGTTTTGCCCACGCCATTAGGGCCCAGCAATCCCACACGGTCACCGCGAATAATGCTGGTGGAAAAGTGGTTGACGACGGGTTTGGTATCCCAGGCATACGTGATGTTTTTGGCTTCAATGACTCGTTTGCCTGAAGCTTCTCCGGCATTAAGTTGAGCTTTGACTTGCCCTTTGCGTTCGCGGCGATCAGCGTGTTCCAAACGCAGGGTTTTTAAGGCTCGTACTCGACCTTCGTTGCGTGTGCGACGGGCTTTAATGCCTTGACGAATCCAGACTTCTTCTTGCGCTAGTTTTTTGTCGAATTTAGCGGCTTGGCTCGCTTCGGCTTCTAATTCAGCAGCTTTGGTACTTTGATAAGTCGCGTAATTACCCGGATAAGAGCGTAATTGACCGCGATCTAGCTCGATAATGCGAGTGGCGAGTTTTTTCACAAAGGCGCGATCATGGCTGATAAATAAAATCGCACCTTGGAAATCGAGCAGCATTTTTTCCATCCATTCAATCGCTTCAATGTCCAGATGGTTAGTCGGCTCGTCCAGCAGTAACACGTCGGGCTGGGTGACAAGGGCGCGAGCCAGAGTCACGCGCCGTCGCCAACCGCCGGATAAGCTGCCCATCAGCGCATCCGCAGGCAGAGACAAGCGCGTCAGCACGGTATCTACGCGCTGCTGCATCGTCCAACCGTCTTGAGCTTCTAAATCATGCTGAACTTCGGCTAAGCGCTCTAAATGCGCATCATCAGGATTCACTTCTGCGGTCAGCGCGTGGTATTCCGTGACCAGTGCACCAACGCGGCCTAAGCCTTGAGCAGTGGCTTCATAGACGGTATCTTCTGGATCAAAATCAGGTTCTTGTGCCAGATAAGAAAGGCGGCAACCGCTTTGTATATCCACTTTGCCGCTGTCGGCGTGCAAGCTGCCCGTGAGAATTTTCATCAGCGTAGATTTGCCTTCGCCGTTACGGCCTAACAGGCAGACACGCTCACCTTTGTCGAGGCTGAAGGCCGCCTTGTCCAACAGTGCAACGTGGCCAAAAGCAATACTTAAGTTATCAATGGTAATCAGAGGCATGGTTTATTCAGTTTCTATGTTTAACAACACGGTAAAAGGCGTGTTTTTTGTGCAGGAGATGACAAAAAACCGCTAACGGCTTGTGTAAGGTGGGTTATATTCTCACGTTATGCGAGATGCGTGAAGTGAATGAAAATGCGCTATACGGATGGCGCAGTGTTCTATTTGGCAGTGCTATAGCACGAGTCGCTATAAAAACTCAATGTATTTGCTGACATTACGCAAAACCTGATGTTTTCGTTCACTTCACGCTGTGCGTCACCTCAGCTATTTACGTAAAAGTATATATTTTAAGCCTTTTTCTGGAATTAAGAGACCTTTATGTTAAACCCCATTGCGATCACTAAAAGCTATCTGTTTGCTACTAAAAACGGTTTTTTGGAACCGCTGCGCACGGCTGTTGCACAGCGGCATTTGATTTTAATGCTGATTCGCCGCGATATAGCGGGACGCACGTCGGGCACTATGCTGGGTGCGGGATGGCTATTATTACAACCCGCGCTGCAAATGCTGGGCTTTTGGTTTTTACTGGATTTGGTGCTGCAAGTGCGCTTTCCAGGGCGTTTAAGCTTTGTTGAATACTTTTTAATTGGCATGTTGAGTTGGTTTATGATCGCAGAAGTTTTGCAGCGCAGTTTGAACGTGTTTCAAGAGTTCGCCAGCATTTATCAACGCACGCCCTTTCCGTTGGCGATTTTACCCTTAGTGCCTTTGTTCATGTCGGGCTTAATTTTTATGATCGTGAACGCCCTGGTGGCGGGCTTGTTGGAAGGTTGGCTGGCGGTGCCCGTGTCTATGTTAAATACACTGATGCTGCTGATTTGGTTATTGCCGTTTTGTTATATCTTGGCGGTGGTGGGGCTTTTTCTAAAGGATTTGGGCCAGTTTTTCCCGTTTTTCATTAGTTTACTCATGTATTTAACGCCCATTCTGTATTTGCCGCAATTATTGCCAGAATCCCTGTCTTGGATTTTGCAGGTCAATCCTTTTGCTGATTTGATGGCTACGTTGCATTTTCGTTTGCAAGATATGCCTTGGACAGTGGATCAAATGGCTTGGACACCGATTCATTTTTGGCGACCTTTCCTGTGGTGGTTATTGTTATTAGGGCCCGCTTGGGTGCTGTTTCGTCGCGCCGAGCCACATATCCGAGAAATGCTGTAATCCAGCTTAAATTTTACGCAGCAACGCATCCATCCAACGATCCGGCAGCCAGCGCTTGAGCATAGCCAATACATGCGCAGGCACGGTGACTCGATAACGGATGCGGGGATGTCGGCTTTCCAATGCGTGAATCACCTTTTTCAACACAGCTTCCGGCGGCAAGGTGAAAGGTGCGGCATGTCCTTCTTTTTGCAAACGTTGCTCGACCGCTGCGTAATAACTGCGATGCGGGCTGTTTTGCGCATCAATATTACGCTGATAAGCCACAAAAGAATTCGGGCGAAAGCGGCTTTCTATAGGGCCCGGTTCAATCAAACAGCAATAAATCTCCGTGTCGTGCAATTCCATACGCAAAGTATCCGTTAAACCTTCCAGCGCATATTTGCTGGCGTTGTAAGCCCCACGGTATTTCAGCGTGATATATCCCAGCAGTGAGCTATTTTGCAAAATGCGCCCATAACCTTGACGGCGCATGATGGGCAACACCTGACAAGTGAGTTCATGCCAGCCAAAAAAATTGGTTTCAAATTGCTCGCGCAACACCGCACGGCTTAAATCTTCCACCGCGCCGGGTTGAGCATAAGCGCCATTGTTAAACAGCGCATACAAAGTGCCGCCCGTGCGTTCTAATACGGTGTCCACCGCTGAGCGAATAGAACTGGAATCCCGCACATCCAACACCCAACTGTCCAGACCTAGCGCTTGTAAAGCCTTCACATCTTTGGGTTGACGCGCCGTCGCAAACACGCGATAGCCGCGTTGCTGAAGCCCTACGGCAACACAATGCCCGATGCCGCTAGAACAGCCTGTAATGAGAATGCTTTTGTTGTCCATGTTTGATCCTATTCTTTGCAGTCGATGAAGACCCCTTGCAACAAGTCTAACTGCTTTTCGCTACGGTGTTTAAGCCTAGATTAAGTCTATAAATCAGTGAGCTGCGAGCGAGGGATAACGCCGCTTAGAACGGCGTGTGCCCTACAGTCCTCAGTCTTTAGAGCCTATACGAAAACGGGATAATCGGCTGCAAACCTGCCTCAAAATAGCGAATTTTCGCTTCGATTCCCCATCTTCGTATAGGCTCTTAAACAGTGCAACGCTTAGGCGGGAATTTTTTCTGCTTCAGAATACAGTGTGAACAGCGGTTGACCGGTCATGTCTGCAGGAACGGGGAGGTTTAACAAACCGAGCATGGTGGGGGACACATCGCACAGACAGCCTTCGGATAATTCTAAAGCGCGTTCGCCGACATAGATAAAGGGCACGGGATTGCTGGTGTGCGCGGTGTGGGCTTGTCCTGTGAGGGGATCGCGCATTTTCTCGGCATTGCCGTGATCGGCGGTGATCAACACTTCGCCACCGACAGCGCGACTGGCTTCAATAATCTGCCCTAAGCAGGCATCGACTGCTTCTACTGCTGTCATGCTGGCGGCTAAGTCGCCAGTGTGTCCCACCATATCGGTGTTGGCGAAATTGCAAATAATCGCTTGATATTGACGGCTGCGAATGGCGGCTGTGAGTTTTTCTGTTAACAGCGGCGCATTCATGGCAGGCTGTAAATCGTAGGTGGCGACTTTGGGCGAGGGGACGAGTTCTCGGTCTTCGCCTGCGTAGGCGTTGTCTTCTCCGCCATTGAAAAAGAAAGTCACATGGGCGTATTTCTCGGTTTCTGCAATGCGCAATTGTTTGTAACCGTGTTCGGCAATGACTTCGCCGAAGACCTGGGGCAAGTCTTCAGGCGGAAAGGCGATAGAGCAATCAAAGTCTTTTTTGTATTCGGTGAGGCTGACAAATTCGGCTAATTGCGGCACAGCTTTACGCTCAAATTCATCAAATTCGGCTTGGGTAAAGCAGCGGGTGATTTGGCGTGCGCGATCAGCGCGAAAATTCATGAAAATCACCGTGTCACCATCCTGCATGGACACCTCTGGATTGATCACACTGGGTTTCACAAATTCGTCATTTTCGCCGCGTGCATAGGCGGCTTCTAGCGCTTCTAGGGCAGAATCATAGTGAAACTCGGCTTGGCCTTGGGTGATGGCATCATAAGCCCGCTCTACACGATCCCAGCGCTTGTCTCTATCCATCGCGTAATAACGCCCGCTCACGCTGGCAAAACGGCCTACACCGAGTGCAGCACATTGCGCTTCAACGCGCTCAATGGAGGCTTTAGCGCTGCGTGGCGGTGTATCGCGCCCATCTAAAAAGGCGTGAAAATACACCTTGTCGGCGTTACGCTGTTTGGCTAATTCCAGTATTGCCAAAATGTGATCTTCGTGGCTGTGTACGCCACCGGGCGATAATAAGCCAAAGATATGTAGGGCTTTTTTTTGCTGAGTGGCTTTATCAATAGCGCGTTCTAATACAGGGTTGCTGTAGAAGCTGCCGTCTTCAATGGCTTTGGTGATGCGGGTGAAATCTTGATAGACCACACGTCCGGCACCGAGATTTAAATGCCCGACTTCTGAGTTGCCCATTTGTCCGGCAGGCAAACCGACTTCAAGCCCGGAGGCACGCAGAAAGGTGTGGGGGTATTGTTCCCACAGTTCATCCCAGACGGGCGTGTGGGCTTGGGCGATGGCGTTATCTTCGCGGCTGGCACTATAGCCCCAGCCATCCAGAATGATCAGTATTAAAGGGCAACAAGCTTGTTGCATAGTCAAATCCTCTTTGGGTGAGAGTGGTCATGTCCTTGACTCTTGTGGAGCAGGAGTGGTTGACGAGTATTGAAGAGATAAAGATGGGGCTTTTAGCACTTAATTCCTAGTGCTTCGTCAAGCCTACTTTTTAGGGTTGTATTTTTTACCACGGAGACACGGAGAAGACACAGAGCGCACGGAGAAAGATTTTTAATTTAACTCACCTCTGTGTCCTCCGTGTCACCTCCGCGCCTCCGTGGTGAAATTTGACCACCTGATTCTTAGAATTGACGAAGCACTAGTGTTTAGTCAACATTTAGTTGACGGGTACAAACGTTTCAGCTTAGTTCTGGCAGCCTGTGTGGTAAATGGCCAATCCACCGTACCCGCTTTATTGTTTCGCATTGTGTACCACTCAGTATACTGCTGAACGAGTTCTTCTTTTGTTTCAACTCTTTCTTTAAGT